>CAVURW010000245.1:0-12759 GCA_963743595.1 uncultured Verrucomicrobiae bacterium | reverse complement strand
GTGCTCTAACCCGCCGCCGAGCGCATAAACATAGTCGTTGAGATTCGCTTTGCGGTTATCGATAAGATTATCGACGTGATCATTCGTCGTCCATTCGGTGATTCCGCCTGATTTTGGATCGATTTTGATAGCCAGCAAACTGTTGGACAACCCTGTTTGGTCGACGTGAATTGTACCGGTCTGCAAGGGTGCGTGTCCGCCCGTGACGATGTAGCGCTTAGCCGCCCAAGGTGGAACATTTTGTGCCAGGAATGCCAGTTCACCGGTGCTCAGGCGCTGACTGGGAACTTGGTGCCCTCTTGCATCCATTACCGCGTCCCCGATGCTGGAAACATCCTTGCCTAGCCTGATCACATCCGTTCTCGGCCAGTTACACGTGTTGTAAACATCGAATTGATTCGGTACGACCGCCCCTCGATCACTAACGGAATTGTTTAAGAGATTGTACGATTCCTGGTTAGCCTCCACCGCAAAGGCTTGTTTAAATTTCCACTGTTCCAGAACGCCGGGGCGGGTCGGGTTACCAACGCTATCCCAAGCTCCCCACGTATGTTCGTCATACATGATCACTTTCCGCCACGCCTGGTAAAATGCGGGTGCGGGTACATTTTGTTTCAACAAAGCATAGAGGGTCTCGGCCTGTACCAATTGTTCCGCTGCTTCTCGATTAAGTGACGTTTCATGAGCCGACGAGCCTGAACCATCTTCCCAATAGGGAGTAAATTCACCCTTTAACACGGGAATCTGCGGGCCGTATTTGTTTTCTAACGCATGCATGGCCGTGCTGGTGGTCGCGAAAACGAAGTGAGGATAAGCATGGGTGGCGTTCCAGTCCTTAACGAAGGGGGCCATGCGATCATCCGGATTGGCATTGTCGCCAAAACCGTCCCAGCGAATGTATAGAATGTCGTAAGGATAATGGTCGTCCTCCATTTTTTGTAGATGCGAAAGCACTTTCCGCTGGTTCTCCGGCTTCTCCAGCAAGCCGATTCCCGGAGCCAAGGCGTAACCACCGTACGAGGTCCAAAACAGTACTTTATTGTTCCCCGAGGGCGAAACCCAGTAGAAGGGCTTATCCTCAGTATCAACCATCGTATGTCCTATGCGATCATTTGGATTCGGGCCGTTCGAGAGGTAACGAATTCCGGCCTCGTTCAAAGCTTGAATACATCCCCAGGAGGTGCCGGGCACGTCGCTGATCATGGCGGAATCGATGGGAACGCCGGTTTTCTGGACCAATTGTTCATCAAATGTGCTGAGTCGAAGCAATTCTTCAGGCCGACATAGTCCGGTCAACTCGTTCGCGTACCAACCATTGGGATAAATCGAACCTGCTTTTATTGCTTCAATAATTTTCGACTGGTTTGCCGGGAAATGGTTGAAGTAATCATCCAACGACCAGCTCACCTCGGCATTCCACACAAAATGAGCGGCATCGGGATAGTCTTTGGATTTGGCGATCTCATTGAGGGCCAGATCAAAGTTGTGCATTTGCTTTTCCTGGATATGGGGCTGAATATCCGTGTAGCCCAAGTCATGGTGCGAGTGCGACAGAACATAGATGACCCATTTCCTCATCGGTCTTAATTCAACGGAATTGGAATTAGAAGTTTGACCTCCAGCATTTAGAGAGACGGTAAGGCTCGTGGGCTGTTGCACGGCGGGGAGAAGAAAATCTATGGTTTGAAAGCCCGGTTTTAGAACTGCTTGTTGAGTTGTTTTGCCGACAGTTAGGGTTGCAGGCAAGGTCGAATTGGGCGATTGCTGTCCCATCCAATAAATGGGGACATGGATGGTTTGCCTCAGGGCATCATCGGTGCCGGACAAGGTGTTATCGGAGGTGACCGTTTGCAGGAAAATCCCTTTTGGATCGGCTAAAGTGGTTCCATCTGGAGTCTCTAGATGGAGGGCATCGTAAAGAATCCAACTTCCGTCCTCTGTCTGGATGGTAACGAGGTTATAATCCGGTCGCAAATCCTCACCTGGAAATTCGAATATCAGAGTTTGATGACGGCCTTGTTCTGGGTGATTTTCGGTCGTGGCATCGCCGTTCCCAGGAGCAGGCCTTTGGACCGGTAGGGAATGATTATTAACGGCAACCACCAGTTGAGGCGGGCTCGATGAGTGGGCTTCGACCAGATCAAGAACCAAGCGACACGTACCGCTGACGGTCGCCTGCAGTCCGAAAGCAATTTTGAACGTATGGTCCGTGCCGTGAGCCCACGTATCTGCAGGTCCCGGTTGAATGGCGGGCCAATCGCGCGCTGGATCGGACAGTCCTATGATAAAAAGAGGATTTTGAGGAAATCGATTATTATACTCGCGATCCGGGCGATCTGCTCCCAAAGCCAGGTCGGCGCTCGTGTCGTTTTTTTTCCCGATGCTCCAAAGCACTTCTGCTTGCAATGATGGAAGCAAGAAAGCCGCAAAAACCACTAGAGTCAGTCTCTTCATATTTCAGTTTATATCCGGTTAAAATCCCACGCTGGTGGCTGTTCGAGCCATTGTTGCTGAATTGGAACTGGCGGTGAAATCGGGAACACTTTTCATGATGCTTACACCTGAGATGGGGGATGGCAATTACCTTTATTATTCTTCTTGCTTCAAAAGGTGGCTCAGGTTAGTAATTTGGATACCGAATTACGTCGATGTATTCAAGGCTAATTCGAAAATTTAAATGTTCAGACAAACAGTCGCGAACTTTACCTGCCTTTTAACCTATGAAACCAACCCTCCGCATAACGTTCACTCTTGCTCTCCTCACTTTACCGATGATTGCCACGGTCCAGGCTCAGACCGAAGTTGCCCTTACGGACCCTAACATTCATTACATCGGTCGGTGGGACAAAAGTGATCCTAATGAATACCACTCCTACTGGAGCGGTGCTTATTTGCGAACCAAATTTAGCGGAACCTCGGTTCAGATAGACCTCGCTGGGGGGACCACTTTGGCAGTTTGCATCGATGGGGAAGTGCCTCGAACTGTCTCCGGAGTTGGGCTGATTCACCTAAATGCGTCTCCGCTTAGAGCGGGCGATCATAATCTGCAAGTTGGCAGTGCTGGTCAGAATGAGGAAGTACTCTTCAAAAAGTTGGTTCTTGACGCCGGAGCCAAGACGGAACCTTCGCCGGAGCGCCCGGTCATTGAGTACATTGGCGATTCGATCACAATGGGAAACCATTCTTACTCCTGGGATTCAGCGGAAATGCTGGGATGCGACCACGTCCAAATTGCTTTTAGTGCCCGGGCCCTAACCACCGGCTATGGGTGCGCTACTGATAAAGCTGGGCTGGACCAGCAGTTTTTCTTATTGAAGAACTTTAATCATCTGGATGAAAAGCCCCCGGTTCCATGGAATTTTTCATACACGCCAAACGTGGTTGTCATCAATCTTGGCCAGAACGATCAATGTGGTCAGGAACCCCAGGATGTCTTCCACAAAAGCTTTGTCGATTTCGTCCATAAGCTGAGGGAGAAATACCCCCAAGTTCCTATTGCCGCGATGCGTCCGTTTGGTGGACCCTTTGCCAACCCAATTAAAAGCGCAGTCGATGAATTAACCGCAGCGGGAGACGCCCACATTATTTATGTCGATACGACCGGATGGCTAGATAAGGACGATTACGTTGATGGGGTCCATCCCCACTTTTATGGAAGCTTTAAAGCCGCCCATCGTTTGGATATTGCCTTAGAACCACTTTTAAAACCGTCCCATTGAACTACCGTTTGCTCGTTATTCCACTTTCTCTGTTGGTAACGTTTGCGAAATGTTTGGCCTAGTTTATAGGCGACGATGCCGCATAATGACGTCGATGTAAAGATATTGACTAATGGATGTCACGCTTGCTTTCTGAACACGCGATTCGTAGCATACAAAACTACGGGCTCATGAGCATGAAAACCTCTTCTTACAAGTTGTGCCTACTCGGGCTCAGCCCGTTCCTAATCGGTATCCTACAGGCGCAAGTAGAAATTCCGCCCCTTCCAGAAGTGACCACTGGTCCTAAAAATCCCTTCTCTATTTACGGTCCCGATTGGAATACTTTCAACGACGTCTGTCCGCCCTTGATCACCCTATCGGACGGATCGGGTGTGATGACGATCACCAGTGCGGGTAATAATTCCCGGTTTGTAGGTCCCGACCTCAATCACTTGGTCGAAACCGATTCCAGCGTGAGTTATAAGGATGCTCCTGGGGACAATGGGGCTTGGCATAATCAGCCGGGAAGTTTTGCTACCAAAAATGGTGGGGGTGGGTATGGGAGTTTGATTTGGATCAGTACTCTGGACTATGCGAAGGACGGCCAGATGGTGGGATTTCTCATTGGAAATAGAATCGCTGCGACGACTGAAACTTGGAATGGCGTTGGTGTTTCGACCGATCAGGGGCGGACTTGGCAGCTCCTGGGTGAGATTCCGGTGGGAGGCTGTAGCGTGGTAGAAGCCCCGAGCGATTCCGGGTTTTACTGGTACACGATCGGCGACACGGCCGCCGATAACGGAAAAGGCACGGGGGAGATGCTCTATGCCTCTAAAGAGATCCATGGTGCGCCGGGCAGTTGGTATGTGTGGAATGGCCCTGATACGTGGGTTCCGATCTCGATGCAGTCGGACCTTAAGAATACGGGGACTCCTTTGCCCACACTGAAAAACTCGGGCTTTGATTATCGTGCAACCATCATTGACGACCAGTATCTGGCGAAGCAAAACGGCCAGGCGCATGAATACCTCATTTGTTCTGGTACGCCCAGCAGGGTGGGCCGTTTAAGTTACGATTGTATTCATTGGTCCGACACGTTCCAGTTTCAGGCCGATTCAGGCCCTAATATGTACTATAATCGGATTTGGGACGCCAGCTCTGGTGGCGACGTTGTAGGCGGGCAAGACCTCGTGGAAATTTGGCTATCGAATTTGGGTAGCGCGCCTGCCTTGACTAGCCGTGGAATGAGTCAGGCCGTTATTCATTTGGGGCCGCTTTCGGTGCCCGATGCCCCAGTTATCCGTGATGCCCTGGAGAACGCCCGCATTGTTCCATCTGTTTCTCTTTCCTGGCTCGGTACCCAGGCGCAAACCTATGACATCTTTCGCAAGTCAGGTCAGGGCGGATTCGCGAAGATAGATACGGTTCCTGTGACCGGTTATTACACGGATTATTGCGATTATCAGGTAACTCCCGGAACCGCTTATCAGTACTATGTGGTGGCCAATAATAGCGTCGGTTCTAGCCCCCCATCCAACCTTGTTAAGGCGTCGGCCTCCCAAATCGCGCTATACTACGGTTTGCAAAGTCAACAGGAAGGAGATTTCCTTGACGGCACCAAAGCCACCGAGCCGGGTAATTATCCGTTGTTAGTCCAAACGAAAAGTCCAGGTCCCGGCGTCGAGTGGCTCTGCACCAGTAAGGAGCCAAAGCAGTGCACCGTCACGAATGTAGCAACTCAGTTGGTGCTTTGTTTTGATCCTAATGTCAAAACGACGCCCCACGATTCCAAATATGGTGGAGCAGGCCGTGTTAGCATGGCCGCCCCAGATGGAAGTGCCAATCAGTTGTGGAAAATCGACGCTTTCGATTTCCGCTACATGAAACTTCCCATGGAAATCGATAATGTCGCTGCCTCCCAATGCCTGGAAGACGTAGGACCCAACACGGGGGATATTTTCCTGGCCAAGTATAAGTACCCTTGGAACGCCGACCGTTTTGCTATAGTGCCTCTGGGGCAGCCCAACGGTGCCGTCGTCATCAACGCCAGCTTTGAGACGCCTCGACTTCCGCCCGGAACAACCTTTCAATATAAGACTGAATTTAACGGTTGGACCTTCCTTCCCTTCGGGCCGGATAAAGCGGGCGACGCGTCCGGACTAGTCTGCACATCCGTTGTTCCCGACGGCCGACAATGCGCTTTTATCGAGAGACAGGGCTCGATCAGCCAAGAGGTGAAATGGTTTCCCGGCTCCTATACCTTGTCTTTGGCGGCAGTGCAAAGCCCCAGGATACCGGGCGTTTTAGAGGCCATTTCAGTACAACTGGACGGAGTGGAACTTGGAACGATTACTCCAAGCGGACCACATTTTGCCTCATATTCCGTCGGACCGTTTCAAGTTTCAGAGGCTAAACCCTTGCACGAGGGATCAGTGGCGAATCACACACTCAGCTTAGTCGGAACTGGAACCTCTACCGGCGCAGTTATTGGGGTCGACATGGTTCAGGTAAAAGGAGCGCCCTCCAACTGGGGTCGCTCCAGTTCCGCAAAAAATTAAATACATTCGCTAACCCTCTTAAGCCGATACAGGCAAAGCGCTAATTAAATCCTCGAGATAAATAAAATACTAATTACATGAGATACTCTACCTCCCTGATCCCCCGTTTTATCCTGGCCTGTTTACTGGGCACCTTTTTGGCTCCCCAAATATCCGCCGCCGCTGAAGTGCAGCCCGAAATTCTCTGGCACTATTTAACGACTGGGATGGCCACCACCGCAATCTCTGGCTGGCGAGAGGTTCTCAATGACCGCAGCGTTACGGACCAAACCCTGAGTATTGCAGGGAAGAAGTATCTCAAGGGAATGGGGACTCACGCCACAAGCACGATCGTGATTCCTTTAAATAAGAAATACCATAAATTCCATGCCGAGGTTGGGGTTGACGATGGCGGCGGCGAAGGCGGTTCCGTAGTCTTCAAGGTCGCCCTGGATGATAAAGAAGCCTTTAATAGCGGTCTGACGAAATTTGGCGAGGCGGCGAAACCCGTTGATTTGGATGTTACTGGGGTCGCAGTGCTCACGCTACTAGTCACTGACGGCGGTGATGGCCCGCGAAATGATCATGCGGATTGGGCCAACGTGTCTGTCGATGAACCGGCCAAGCGAGTGCCCGATTTTTCGACGGCCGGTTTCTTCGCCGTTCCCGGCAGCCCGCGGATGGTGGCCAATTTCAACCCCGGCTGGCGTTTTCTGAAAGCGGATGCTACGCGGGCGGAAAAGCCGGACTATGATGACTCTTCCTGGGAGGCCGCGAACTTACCGCATGGCATGGAAATCCTGGACGCAGAAAGTGGCTGTCGTAATTATCAAGGCCCTGCTTGGTACCGCAAACGTTTTGCCACCCCCACCCTTACCCCGGAAGGTCGCTTGGTCGTCTACTTTGAAGCGGTTATGGGTAAATGCGTGGTCTGGGTGAACGGGCAGAAGGTGGCAGAACATTTTGGCGGTTACCTGCCCTTTGCTGCCGATATCACCGAGCAGTTGAATAAGACTGGAGAGAATATCATTGCCGTTCGGGCCGATAATTCCAACGATCCCACCTACCCCCCGGGTAAACCCCAGTCAGACCTGGACTTCACCTACATGGGTGGGATCTACCGCGATGTGTTTCTGATTCAATCCGACGCGGTCCGCGCCACCTTACCGGAACTGAGTTCCACCATCGCGGGTGGAGGCGTGTTCGTGGCCGTCAAAGATGTCAACGGCCAAGACGCTTCCCTGGAAGTACGGACAGAGGTGGCCAACGGATCGGCGTCACCCCACCAAGTTCTCGTTCGGACGATTCTTGAAACCGCCGACAAACATGAGGTGGTTCGCGATGAAAAGCCGCTCCAGATCCCTGCTGGAGGCGCTGTGCAAATTACTCAGAACCTGGAGGCCAAGGGCGTTCATCTTTGGCATCCGGACGATCCTTATTTGCACTTCATTCACACCGAGATAGTGGAAAACGGCACGGTCCGGGACAGCCTGCGCACCCGTTTTGGAATTCGCCTGTTTGAGATGCGAGCCAAAGATGGTCTCTACATCAACAAACAGCCCTTTCACGAGATCTTTAATGGCGTTAATCGGCATCAAGACCATGCCTTGATTGGCAACGCCCTGCCCAAGTCGATGAATTGGAGGGATGTCAAATTGCTCCGCGATGGTGGGGTCAACTTCATCCGCGCAGCCCACTATCCCCAGGCTCCGGCATTTTACGACGCCTGCGATGAACTGGGCATGCTGGTCACCTCAGCCAATCCGGGCTGGCAATTCTGGAATGACAAAGACCCCATATTTGAACAGCGGGTTTATTCAGACACGCGCGCCTTAGTTCGTCGAGACCGCAATCGTCCCTCGCTCCTACTCTGGGAGACTGTGCTAAACGAAACAGACGACCAGCCCGCCAGATTACTGACGGAGATGCACCGTATCGTTCATGAAGAGGACCCTTTCCCTGGAGTTTTCAATGTGGCCGACGCCCCGTTGGGGAGAAAAGGCGGCTTCGACGTCTTCTATTTCGGCACCGAGAATGGAACGAAAAACACGCTTGTGCGGGAGTATGGCGACGGCAGCGAGACCGATTTTTATAGTAACACTTCGCCGGTTCGCATTAATCGCGAATGGGGTGAGGCTGCTATGCTGCACCAGGCGACGATCCGTGCCCATTACCTAGGCGATATCTTTGGAGCGTATCCGTGCTACCTCGGGGCCGCTCTGTGGGCTGGGATCGATCACCAGAGGGGGTATAGCCCCGAAGCATTTTGGGGTGGATTGCTGGACGCCTATCGCGTGCCCCGTCCGGCTTACTACCTGTTCAAGAGTCAATATCCGCCTGACTATAACGTCCCCGGCGTGGAGACAGGCCCGATGGTTTACATTACCAACGAGGTTACTCAGATTTCCGCTCCAGATGTGATCGTTTACAGCAATTGCGAGGAGGTCCGCCTGACTTGGCTGGGGAAAGTCATCGACACCCGCAAGCCGGACACCGATTGCAAACACCTCCCTCATCCCCCCTTCACTTTCACCAACGTCTTCAGTTTTGACGCCATGCGCAAGCAATACGGCTGGAACTTAGAGAAAGCGCAAATGGTCGCGGAAGGGCTGATCGGCGGTAAGGTGGTGGTCACGGAAGTCAAAAAATTTGCGCAACAAACCACAGGTGTGAAACTTAGCTTGGCGGATGCTGGCATTGGGCTAACAGCCGACGGCTCCGATGTCATTCCCGTCCGGGCTACCATCGTGGATAACAAAGGGGTACCGAAAGTCTTGGCCTCTGAATACGTCATTTTCGAAGTCACGGGTCCGGGCGAACTCGTCAACGGTCCCATGGCTCACGCCAACCCGGCAAAGGCTGTCTTTGGAACCGTGACCGCCTTGATTCGGTCCACCAACAAACCCGGCATCATTCACGTAAGGGCCTCGATCCTGGGACTCAAGGGGGACGAAATCGATATCCAGACTCTTCCGCCCGCCCTTCCCATGTTCTATGACCAAGCTTATGCCACAGCCTCCAGGCCACCCTTGAGCGATAATGTCATTATCAGCAGCACATCGGCTAACAACCTTCCCATCGACGTCAGACAACTCCAGGAGCAAAATGCCCAGTTGCAGCAGGAGCTGACCACCCGGACCCAACAACTCATTGATTTACGTCATCAACTCAACCAATAGTCTAGAGCGTTTTCCAGTGATGTTGTGGCATAACGCGCACAAACAGTGCTGGGACCATTTGGCGGACGATCCCTTGCCGAATTTAGTCACCGTTTCCATGGGCTTCGCGTCCGTGGTAGCACTAGAAGTCCAACGCCTCGATCCAGGTGTAGGAGTTCTCCTCCCAAATGCGACAGATTCAATACACGTTTACTATCGCGATATCGAGCTGTTCAAGCTTACAGATCCTTTAGCTTTAGCCCGGCCTCATCACGAATCCAGAGCGCCATTTGATCACCCACTTGTGTGCCGGTCTCGACGACGACACCAGAGGGTGTCTCGAGCACGGTGATGCCCATAAAGAGCGGATACATCCAGGAGATTTGCCCTGGCCGCATATCGGAAATCAGGTGAATCACCTTACGATTTCGATCCATGAACACGGCGTCGAAGTTAAACTTCATCCCGAAGCTGTGGATGGAACTGCAAGGCACGATGAGCAGGGCGTCACCTCGTTCCAGGTGCGTGTGCTTGAGCAGACCCCGCGTGCGGGTCACGGCTGTATCGGCTACGGAGCCTTTATCCACCAGGCGCGTACCCCGTGTCGAATTCTCCACCACAAGCAGCCCTTTAACTGGCGGCTCGACTTTTTTCGGACGGGGGTAGCCAGTAAGCATAAATGTGGCCAGATCATCGATTAAGCATTGCCTTTTTGCAATTCCCCACTATCTTGTACGAAGGGAAATATTACCATTTGCATGAATCCAAACGATACCATTGAAGTAGAAGGAAAAGTGACCACCATCTTACCCGGGACGATGTTCCGCGTGGAGCTCGACAACACCAAGCATGTTGTCTTGGCCCATATCTCCGGCAAGATGCGCAAGCGCTTCATCCGCCTCACTCCTGGGGATCGCGTTAAAATGGAGATGTCTGCTCACGATCTGACAAAAGCTCGGATCGTTTACCGCCTCGATAGCCGCAGCGGTGCCACCCGTTCGGTGGTTTAGCCCCCTTTCGGTGACGCTCCGTTGAGGAAATAGTCCCCAGCAGCGTGATAGCGCCAAGCATTTGCATCGTGAACGGTGTGAGTCCGCGCGTTTCGCCAGTGCCGATGCAGGTTCAGGTCGTTATCGGTCGCACTCGTCCCTGCTAACGCAAAGAGCTCATTTGTGATCTCGATCACCACATCCTCGGCGAATGCTTTTGCCTCGGCAACCGCCGCTCCGGCATGCGCCACCGATTGCTCGGTCAGGGAGCCCTTCGCTTCATCCAAGAAACGTGCCGAGCGATGGAGCAACTCTTCCGCTGCATGGCTTTTCGCACAAAGTTGACCCAGCCGATGGACGAGCAGCGGATCTTCCGTAGGCAGAGTGTCGGGAGCGCCGGCCCGAGCTCGTTTCCGGGAGCGAATCGCAGTTGCAGTATCCTCCAACGCAGTTATGGCGATGCCCACATCGATCGCCACATGGATCATCTGCGAAAACGCATGAAAGAGCGTCGGCCGCGCCAAGACTCGTCCGTGCTCAATTACCCACTCCGGCAGCACCTCCACCTCTTCGAAACGGGCTGAGCCGCTAAATGTGGTGCGCTGGCCCATAGCGTTCCAATCTTGAGCCACGCTCACTCCAGCCGCGTGACGGGGAACGTACGCCAAAACCAACCGATCACGGTCCGCTACAGCCGAAACGGCGATCCAATCGGCCACGAGCGCACCCGTGCAATAGACCTTATTACCGCTCAATCGGAAACGGCTTTCCCCGCTCGGTATGAGGCGAGTTTTGAGTTCTTTCAACGTGTCGTTTCGTTCAGCTAAGGCATTCCCAATAAGCTTTCCTGCGAGCAGCTCCTCGAAGAAAAATCGCTTTTGTTCCTGCGAGCCCTCCAGGCAAATCGCCTCCGTAAACACAAAATGACTCTGCGGCAACTGCGCCACGCACGGATCGGCCCTGGCGATAGTCTGGAACACTCGGGCGACCGTCTGGTAACGCACCTCCGCGCCTCCGAACTCGCGCGGCACCGTAATGCCCAGTAGCCCCGTCTCTTTCAGCTGCACCACTTCCGCAATCGGCAAGCGCACTGTCCGGTCCCGCTCAGAAGCACCTTGAGCCAGCTGGGCTGCAAACGCCGTTGCGATCTCCACGGCCTCATTGTCAGATTGAATTACATGCAATAGGGCTCACATTCTGCGTTCTTTTCAGTCGTTCCCAATCTCGGGCGGTTGGTATTAGAACGCTCTAAAACCCGCTATGAATTCTTCCGCGCTTATTGCGCAGGAACCGCACTCGGTGCAGGCGCGGGCGAGGGGACTGTTGTGGGACTAGGTGCGGCCATCGCGGTTGGTGCAGGCGTCGGAGTTGCGGCGGGTTCCGTTGCTTTTAGGCGGGCGGCAGCGAGGCGGGCTTCCGAAAGGAAGTGGTTCTTGCCGTTGGCACATTTCTTGAGCAGGTCCATGCCGACCTGCTTATCGCCATTCACGAGCTCTTTCATGCCCAGGTAAAAGTCGGCGATTTGGTTGTTTGTATCGGCCGTATCGGCACCCTCAGCTGTGATCGCTTTCCGCACGTCGTCCATCGAGGCCTTGCCTAGGAAATGTTGAGCGAGTGTGGTCCACCAGGAGGCGGGCGCGGCGGCTGTCGGGGGCGAGATTTTTGCAAGCACATCTTCCAGTTCCTTGTCGGCGTCCTTGGAGTCGTGCGCGGATTCCGTCTCTAAGAGCCACACGAAACAGGCTGGCGTGAGAAGTCCCGGGCTCAGATTGGTGCCAGTCTGCTTCGACATGAAGAGCTGCAGGTCCTTCGTCGCTTCCGGGTACTTGCCTTTATGGAAGTAGAGCAGCGCCCGCTCGACGTACGCCGGGTAGAGTTCCGGACGCAGCGAGAGCGCCTTGTTTTCGTCCATGATCCCGGCGTTATCGAAGCCTGCAGAGCCCATCGCCACACCCCGCGCCACCCAAGCTTCAGCGAAGCTCGGGTTTCCCTTGATCAGCACATTGTAGTCACCGACGGCGTGTTGGTAATCACCCAGTTGCACAAAGCAAGAAGCGCGTTGGAAAAGCGCTTGGCCAAGGTGCGTGTCGGCGTTAAAAGCGGCGGTGTAATCGGCAATCGCCTGGTCAAAATGCCCCGTCACTTGATAGTCGGCTGCCCGGCGCATGTGCAGCAGCGGGTAACCTGGAAGCAAATTGATCGCGCTGGTGTATTCATTACTGGCGAGGTTGTACTCCCGTTTGGAATCGAAGCCAAACCCCAGCAGCGTGTAGGCCTCAACGTTCTTCGGGTCGAGCGCCACCGCCTTATTACAATCGGCGAAAAACTCGTCCATTTTACCGACATTCGAGTAGGCGATGGCTCTCGAGAGGTA
>CAVURW010000244.1:0-8472 GCA_963743595.1 uncultured Verrucomicrobiae bacterium | reverse complement strand
CTCGGCTGATCGAGGTTACCTAGGGAGGCGTCGTCGAAGGCTTTGCTGTTGCCGGTCGTTCCGAGCATCGCCACCAGATTGCCGCCCGCCGAATCGCCCCAGGCGACGAATCGCTTGGAATCGAGGCCGTAGGCCGCAGCATGAGCCCGCAGAAAGCGCACGGCACCTTTCACATCGATAACGGCTGCGGGGAAGGGAGCTTCACTACTCAGCCGGTAATTAATCGAGGCGACGGCGTAGTTGCGTCGAACCGCTTCCAGCACCGGGTTGAGCTGAGCATCGGCTTTGTCTCCATACTTAAAGGCACCGCCGTGAACCGCCACAATGACGGGGTAGGGTGGCGGCACATCGTTCGGAAAATAGAGATCGAGCTTTTGTGAGGGTGAGGGGCCATAAGCGACGTCCCGGACAATGTGATGAATCCAATTCGTATCGCGCACAAAAAAATTTCGAGATGAGTAGCTAGGCAGGAAAAAAATCACCGCCACGAGGACGAGGATCAGCGCGCCGAATCTAAAATAGACATGGGGGTGCACAATGGACAGGGGTAAACGAAAACGGTGGCGAGTGCAAGGAGCTCTCGAATTATACAGAACAGTGGCCAGGATCGAACCTTGTTACCAGTCGCAATTCCTTAACGTAAGAACTATTAACGAGCGCACTACGGAGTTCAGGAGCGCTCTGTATGTGTCGATCAAACTTTTTCACCAGCTCGCAAACAGGCTGTGGCGGTTCATTATACGCATCAATTTGCAGCCGGAATCTTCGACCGATAGACTGCGGAAACTTAGCTGCAACGTGGCCATCTACGATTGCGTCAAACGAGTCGTACAGTCGCTGTTGTAAGTTGGACAATTGTAATTGAAGGTCGGACCACGGTCCATTTTCCACGAGGCATAGAACGAACTCGCCAGTGGTGTTGTCTTCAATGATGAGATCGACTTTCAACGTTGGCATTAGAGCTTGGTCGTTGGTCGTTAGGAAACCGAGGGCAACGTTACCTGTTCCAAGTCTGGGACGGAGCCACCGAGGAATTGCTCAGCTAGGCGTTTGAATTGCGGGGAGAGATCGGTCACGCGGATAGCGGTGTGACCCGGATCGAGTATCTGTGGGGGAATCGGTTCGTCGGGGTCAGACGACGGTGAGAGGGGTTGGCGGGCCAGATCGTTTTCGTTCAAGACACGGGCGAGGGTGAGTGCGAGATTCTCCGCCGAATCGACGAGCGTTACGTCCGGTCCGAGGATCTCGCGAGCCAGCGGTTTCAGCAGTGGGTAATGGGTGCAGGCGAGCACAATGGTATCGACCTGAGCGGCCTGAAGCGGCGTCAGGTATTCCTGCAAAATGAGTCGGGTGGCGGGATGATCGAGCCAATTTTCCTCGATTAACGAGACAAGCAGCGGTGCGGGATTAGCCACGATGTGGACCTTGGGGCTGAGCTTGCGGAGGAGCAGTTGATAGGTGTTGCTCTGGATGGTGCCTTGCGTGCCTAGGATGCCGATTCGGCGGGTGTGACTGGCGGCGAGCGCTGCTTGCACTCCGGGAGCGATCACGCCGAGCACGGGGACCTTAGCGCGTTCCTGGAGAATGTTCAGCGCGTGGGCTGAGGCGGTGTTGCACGCGACGACGAGCGCCTTGATGTTTTGCTGTTCCAGGTAGGAATCGATCTCAAGCGAGTAACGCTTGATTGTATCGGGCGATTTATTGCCGTAGGGCACTCGGGCCGTATCGCCGAGGTAGATGATGTTTTCGAGCGGTAAAAGCTCCCGGATCGCCCGGACTACTGTAAGGCCACCAACTCCCGAATCAAAGGCACCGATCGGGGCGGAATTACGGCTGGGTAGACTGGCTGTCATTTGCGCGGACGGGGGGTTCATCGGGCTCGCTTCTGGCAGCATTTTGATCGTCCTTAGTGGTCGGCGCAGGGGGAGCAGGTTCTGTCAGATTCAGGGAATTGTTTTTCTTCGCGACGGGAGGAAGAGTGGAGACGGTGGTTGGTTCCGTAGGAGCGGGAGCGGCAGGCGCGGGCGCGTAGGGTTGATTGGCGGCGATGGTGGCGGGCGTCGGCACCGGCTTGTTCGCGATCGGATCAGCAACAGTCTTGTGCTTATGCGATTTCACTAGGGTCGTGGCGGCGATCTGAGTGTTTGTCGCGGCCACAGGGGCGACTGGCGCAACTGGGGTCGGCGGCTTCACGGCCGGAGCAGGCACCGTGTTGTTGGGCACGGTCAGGTTATTGGCCTGCGCATCGTTCGAGAAGAAAGTGAAATGATGGCCGCCATTGAGTGAAATGAACTTGAAGATGCCGCGTGCGATGGCATCTGCGAGGTTTTGCCGGTAGCTATCCGCATTTACAAGTCGGGCTTCCATCGGGTTAGAAACGAAGCCACCCTCGACGAGAATCGCCGGCAACACGTTTTGTTTAATCACCACGAACCGGGCGCGTTTTACACCGCGATCTGCCGTTTGATCGCCGGGATTCAGCCGAATGATTTCGCTCTGGACGCAAGCGGCGAGGAGGATGTTCAGTGCGTCGTCTTGATTGCCAGGAAGGCGCTGACCGTCAGAGTGCGAAAGGTAAAGAGAGGAGGTCGAAGCGGAACCACAGGGCGTAACGCAGTATGTTTCCAGACCGGAAGCTTCTGGCGTGGCGCAATTGTAGTGAATACTGACGAAGGCGAAGTTCGAGTATTGGGAAGCGATGCGCGCGCGTTCGTAAAGATCTACGAATTCATCTGTGCGGCGTGTGAGCACCACTTGCAAGCCCTCGGCCTTTAGGATCTTCTCGAGTTTAAAAGCGGTATCGAGCGTGTAGTTTTTCTCCATGCCCAGGCGATTCGAGGCACCATTGTCGGCTCCACCATGGCCGGGATCGATGACAATTCCGCGAATGGAGTGGCGATTCGGAATTTCTTCAGGACGAAGGATGGGTTCAAACAGTTTGATGACGTCCATACGGGAGACCAACCAGTCGTGATCACCGCCAGCAATCGGGAAGCTCATGACGAAATGAACGCCATCGAGGTGCAGATCGGGGCTACCCACTTTGATGCGGATGGTATGGCTTCCGTTATTGCTGACGAAGTAATCGCCATGGGGTTCTGTGTAAGGAAAGCGATAAAACTCGCAGAACGAGCGGAGCGTCACGCAATCGCGACCCTCTACCGTGGCGGTTTCCCAATTAAACGCAAACGCCGAACCACAAGAACAGATGAGCGCGCCCAAACAAAACAGCAGAGCTGCGAGAGTTCGCAGAGAGGCGGTTTTCGATGAGAAATGTGTGCGCATGCGTTTAGGGAACTGGAGGTTATTGGGTTCAAAAGAAAAAGGCCAGCTTTACGTGAGGAGAATATCTAAAAAATTAGAGATTCAAACCAGGTGAAGTATTGCGCACTTTTTACTGTGAAATGTCAAGATCACAATGATGTAAAATCAAATAAAAGAGACTGATCATCAATCAGTTACAATATCTGCGAAACCATGTATTGATTCAAAATCCACGCGCCATCCGCCGGCGCCGTGACCAAACACGAGACCTGAGAAGAGACCGCAGTGAGCGTATCCACCAATTTTTTCTCGAACCCTTTTCTCACCAAATTGATCGTAGCACCGCCAAACCCGCCCCCACTTAAACGCGCCCCCAACACCTCCGGAACCGTCTTCGCCGCCTCAACCAGCGCATCAAGTTCCGGGCAGGAATTCTCGAAGTTGGCGATAGAACTTTGGTGGGAAGCGAACATGAGCTGGCCAAATGCGGGCAGGTCGCCTGCTTCAAGGAATGTGACACCCGCTAATACGCGCTCGTTTTCGCCGACAATGTGAAGAGCGCGTTTGTAAGCCAGGGGATCGAGATTCGCCTCGTTAGCCAGCAGCCGTTCCATGGTGATATCGCGCAAGGCGGGGACACCGAGTGCTTCTGCAGCCGCTTCACAACTGTGGCGGCGTTCATTATATTCACCGGCGACCAGAGAATGTTTGACGCCGGAATTTGCGATAACAAACGAAACCCCATCTGAGAGCGGCTCATTCTTGACCTCGAGCGAGCGGCAATCGATGAAGGTGGTGTGATTCGCCTTGCTGAGCAGCGAGGAAATTTGATCGAGAATGCCGCAGTTAACACCGACAAACGTGTTCTCGCATAGCTGTGCGAGCTTGGCGATCGTGAGCGGGTCAGGATTTCCGCCGAACGCTTTCCTGAGAAAAAGTGCTGTGGCGATTTCCAACGAGGCGCTGCTGCTGAGACCCGCGCCGATGGGAAGATTGCTGGAGATTTGCGCTTGGAATGCCCCGACCGGCAGGTTGTGTTTCTGGAACTGATCGACCACGCCGAGCACATAACGCGACCAGGGCGCGACGTCTTCCCGAGCGATTTTATTGAAAGGCGTCGATTGTGAAGCGTGCAGTTCTTTCGACGTGAGCTCAATCAGATCCCCGGAAATCACCCCGCCTGAGAGCGTCGTGCCCGACTCAACAGCAATCGCCAGGACAAAGCCTTGATTGTAGTCCGTATGGTTGCCGAGGAGTTCTGCGCGACCGGGCGCGAAAACAGAGAAGTGATTCATGGCGCGTGGTGGAGATTACTTTTGCGGAACCGATGAGGTGTAGATCGGGGCGGGCGGATTATCCAGAATGGCCATCATCGTGTCGCGTATCTTTTGATAATCGGGCAGGGCAAAGAGCTGTTTGTAAACGCTGATCGCCTTGAGCTTTTCGTCGTCCATCACCTGCTCCAGCAGTAAGAATTCCTGAGCTTGCGCTAAGCGGGGATCTTTTGCGTGGAGCTTCTCGGTCGCTTCGGGGTCGTAATTGAGCAGGAGCCGATGGACCAGCTTCTTGCCCGGGGTCACCTCTTCGGCCATCCACACGGTGTTCGGCTCAGCGGTGTAATCAAAAAACTCGCTAAAAATTACGGAATTGTTCCCGTGTTTGGTGCGTTCTCGAACGAAAAAGAAAGAGGTGGCAAAATCAGGGAAACCTGGAGAGCCTTGCTCGTGAAGCGCTCGAAACTCTTTGATGAGGCGCAAGACTTTAATGTCGCGCTTGAGGGCTTGATTGACCTGGATCAGGTATTCGTAAGCGGCCGGGTAGCTCGGCACCAGCTTGTGCAGCGCTTCGAAGTGCGCCTCAGCGGCTTTCAGGTCACCTTGCTCCAGCGCTATGAGACCGGCCTCGCGCAGGGAGCCTTTAGCCTCTGGGGATTCGGAGATGATCTTCTCAAATACGGCCCGCGCACCGGCGAGATCACCGGATTGTTCCAGTTGCTGGCCCTGCTTAAAGCGGGCTTCGAATTCAGCGATCTTTGCAGCGTCCGGCTGTTGCGCAAAGAGGGTAGAGGAAGAAACGAACCACCCCACAAGAAGAAACAGGACGTTGGTCAACTTGTGGGGTGTTTTCATTCTGCTAACTTAGTAGGAGGCTTGAGCGCCGCCAATGTTCTTCTTGCCGATCCAAGGCATGAGACCGCGCAAGCGAGCGCCCGTCTTTTCGATCGGGTGATCCGCGCCAGCTTTGAGCAGCTTGGCATACTTCTTCTTGCCCGCCTTGTGCTCGGCTACCCATTCCTTAGCGAATGCGCCGGACTTGATTTCCTTCAAGATCTTGGCCATTTCGGCGCGGACCTTGGCATTGATCACGCGGGGACCGCGAGAGACATCGCCATACTTGGCGGTCTCGGAGATCGAGAAGCGCATGCCGGCCACACCCGACTCATACATCAGATCGACGATGAGCTTGAGTTCATGCAGGCATTCGAAATAGGCCATTTCCGGTTGATACCCGGCCTTCACGAGTGTGTCGTAACCGGCGAGTACAAGGGCGCTGGCACCACCGCAGAGAACTGCCTGCTCACCGAAGAGATCGGTCTCCGTCTCTTCAGCAAATGTGGTTTCGATAACGCCGGCGCGCGTGGCACCGATTCCCATAGCCCAAGCCAGAGCCACTTTCTTGGCTTTCTTGCTGGGATTTTGGTGAATGGCGATGAGGCCGGGAACGCCACGGCCCTCTTGGAATTGGCGACGCACGAGGTGGCCCGGTCCCTTTGGCGCGACCATGATCACGTCCACATCTTTCGGCGGAACAACGAGCTTAAAATGAATCGCAAAACCGTGGGAAAAGAGGATCGTTTTGCCCTTCTTTAAATTGGGCTCAATATCGGCTTTGTAAACCTCAGGAATCACGAGATCGGGCACTGCGATGAATATCACATCGGCGCGTTGAACTGCCTCTGCATTGCTAACGACTTCGAAGCCGAGTTTTTTAGCGGCCTCAGCCGATTTGCTGCCTTTGTAGAGGCCGATGATGACGTTAAGGCCGCTCTCCTTGAGGTTGAGCGCGTGGGCGTGGCCCTGGGAACCGAAGCCGATGACAGCGAGGGTTTTCCCCTCGAAGATCGCGAAATCGGCGTCTTTATTGGAATAGATTTTTGCAGGCATAAAGGAGCAGTGTATAACGGGTTGCGGGAAAAAGCGCAAGTCCAACCGCATCAAGCCTTTTGACGCGTCTTCTGAATCAATATCGCCGGATATAAGGACAGCACTGCCCATGAAATCCAGGCCGACATGCCTCCCTAAAACGTGCCCTTAAGGGAAAACGAGATCCGCTGCTCTGATCCCGAGGTGCCAGCGGGCCCGAACGAGCGGTTCCATTGATTACTGAACTCCAGATGCGCCGAGAGATCTTGATCGAGCTGAAATGCCGGGCCCATTTTTAACCACATGCTCTCTTGCTCGAATGGAGTGATGGCTTGGAGCGGCGCGGTTACGGAACCAGCGAGGCTGTTCGGGCTGCCGCCTTCGGGCGTTTCCAAGAGCGCGCGGTCTTCGCGAGAACGCAGATATTCCAGGTCGCTGTTCCAGGTCAAATCGGGAAGAAGATGATTCGAAAGGTGGGCGAAGAGTCCTTGCGTTTTCTGCGTGGTGGGGGCTTGGAAATTTTGATAGGCGCGCTCACGCAGGCCGAATTGCACGCTCGTTTCTTGCGCCGGTTTCCATTCTAGAGCTTGTTGGAGCAGTGGCGATTGAGATTGCAGAAAATCGTTGTCGGAGGGGTCCTTGGTGTCCGTGTACTTGCCGGAGACGATCGCGGTAAGTGGACTGTTACCGACGGGCTGGCGAAGTTCGACTCCGGACGTGCTTACTGTGGAGGGCGCCGCCGCAGCGGGTTGAATGAAATCGATGTTGGAATCGAGATTCAACGTCGAGTCGAGCGGCGGGACATGTTCCCAATTTAGGTTCAGGCCGTAGCCAACCGTCTCCGAGTTATTGGTGATTACGTCAGACGATGTCGATGAGTGGTGAATGTTCTGCGAGCAAATGATGTGATCGAGCGGGGATTCGCTGAACTTGCAACGCTGGCTTTGTTCGTACGACTGGCCGAAGTAGCCGGATTGGAGGGGCGACGATTCAATTGAACTGAAATCGGGCTGATTAAACTCAGCGGAAAAATCGATGTCGCCGAAGTCACCAACCGGGCGGGTCATGTCATTTTGAAGGATCTGCGTGGGAGCTGTGGACGAGGTCGGATCGGAGGTCTTAATCGTGGTGGTTACCGCAGGACCGGTCGGTCGTGCGGGCAGCCAGCCGTGAAGAGGCAGCACGGAACTGGGCGGCAGATCCGGCTGCTGCGCAGGCACAGCAGTCGGGATGACGGCCAAAGCGGGGTCCGCTGTGGGAGTTTGAGGAGTTTGAGCCGCCAGAAGACCAGCTGCGAGAAGAGTAAAGGGAATGAAGAGGAAACAGCGCATCTTCGTTGGGATTGGGGTGGTTGGGCTCCAACATCTCTTTCGACACGAAAGGTAACCGAAACGTTCAACGAAGTCGATGGAAACCGCCGCTTAATTTCGGCAAGGTAAGCGGTTGAATTGCGGCGACTTACAGATACGGGATAGGCGGACTGTGAAACACGACGCTGGAACATTTTTGGTTATATCCGAAGCTCGTTGACGAAGCTATTCTGGAACTGCTTATCTACGCGTTTAGTCAAATTGGCTCGATGAAAGTGCTTTTGTAAGGCTAGAAAACATAAGCAAAATGAAAACAGATATTGAATACCCAAGAGATATCATTGTAGCTGCGATTCATAAAGATACCTTTTTCTGGTATGCTAGTGAAAAGGAGATCTGGATTCTTGATCAGAAAAAGTGGGGGAAGAGCTTTGCTGACCGTGGATATTCTGTCAGGGACAACGATTACGCTGATCGCTTCGGAATATCTGTTATCACGGAAGATCAGGTTGAAAAGTTTCTCGAACATCTTTCCGGAGATTTGGTTACACCAGGCCACCTACATTTGCTATTGGAGCGATGCGATCTAAATAATAATGACGCTTTTAGCCACTTACTACCCTCTTTATACGTAGACTTTAACTCTAAAAAATTGATATCTTATTATTCTGAACCTATGGGATTCGAGAAATACGTTCCGGAGGATTGGATATCCAGGTATCATCCTTTTTTTGATTTGATTCCTGTTAACCAAC
>CAVURW010000243.1:0-12491 GCA_963743595.1 uncultured Verrucomicrobiae bacterium | reverse complement strand
ACCTGGCCGACCCCCGTGAGGGCCACCCCCGGCGCGTAGGCAGCGCGGAAGTCGCGGCCCATGAAATCGCCACCGGGGCCGGAGCCGGTAGTGTTGCGGGTGATGGTTTGGCCGGCCGGCGGGCGGCGCAAGTTCATCGGGTGCGGGAGCACGGAATTGTCCAGGCCGGTGACGTTCGAGCACTGGCACGCCGGCCGGCACCGATGGCTCGGTGTCCGGGGCAAAGAAGGTCCGGTTTTCGGTGGGATGCGGATAGACGCGTAGGGTGGTTTGAAAGGCTGCCTCGATGGCCGCCACCGGGCCTTTCACATCCAGGACCAACCGGTTGGGATGCGTGCCGCTTACCTCGAGTCCCTGGGACTTCAGGTAGTCCGTCACAGCGCGGTAGTCCTGGGCGGTGGGTCCAAAGCGCTCGGTGAATTGGGGGCAGCTCAGGTAATGGCGATAATGCGGGCTAAGGGGATCATAGATCTCGCGCAGCAAGGCAGTGAGCGCCGGCTTGTCGCGGAGCGGCAGGCCGACCGCCAGGCTCAGTTGGTTGGTTGATGCGAGGCGAGCCACGGCGTGCGAGCGAGCCACCATCGCGGGCACGTGCCCCCGGAGGACCGTTCGCTCAGCGGCGAAGCCTCGACCGGATAAACAAAAAGTGATTAGGCCCAGGGACAATAATCCCCGGTCGAGGAACCCGTGAGATTTCATAACCATTACAGCCCCATTACGGGCTGCCCTTCGGCACCCGGGTTCAGGGTGTGGAACAGGCGCACGGGCAGGAGCATCGTGGTGCGCATCAACGACCGCGGGCCGTTCGTCAAAGGGCGGATCATCGATCTTTCCAAAGGAGCGGCGAGAGCGCTTGGAAGCGGCGACCTGGCGCCGGTTTGCATCCGGGTCCTCAGGTATGGCGGCGAGACTGTCCAACTGAGACAAGCGTCATTCCACGGCAAGCTGGGGCTCACGGCAAGGCTGAAGGGCGCGGAAAATTAGGAAGTCGTACGGCGCTTTCGCCGGGTGGACAATTTGCGGACAGGAATTCATTCACTTCGTCGCGAAAACGCCGACATTTCCGACTTTTTGTGAGGCAGAAACGCGAGTTTCAGGTCAGAGTCATTCCGATTAATAGACCCCACTGCTAAATGCCATCAAGACCAGGAGCTTTCATGAATACGAAATTTGTCGCCGCTATTGCTGTCTGCGCGGCTTTTGCGGGACCCTCTGCAATCGCGCAGCAGAAAGCCCCGCCTGCTCCGGCGCAACAGGAGCAGGCCGCGCCGAAAGCAAGCAAGGCTGAAGTCCAGAAGCTTGTCGAGGGCATCAAGGCCGACAAGGGCAAGCTGGGCCAGTTCTGCAATCTCATGAAGCTGATCCGGGCGTGGAAATGTACACATAATAACGCCGCCATCGCCTGGCCCCGCGTAGTTCCGCCCGGTCTTATAAACGGCACGGAAGGGACCGACATCCGGCGTGAAATTATAGCGCCACAGTGAGTGCAACGAGGTGATCGTTTCTTTCTCTGGAAAAACGCGCGGCAAACCCAGGATGTAGCCCCACGCCTGACCCGATATTTGATCGATCTCACAGCCGGAACCGGAGTTGATCGCGTCTAGGTGCGCAGGGTCGATTTTGTTTTGATAATACTCGCCATTGAACAGGTTCTTGGCCATGTAGGCCTCCCCACGATCCGCGATTTCCGTGCACTTGGTTGCATAGGCGTGATCGCCCTGTTTATCGGCCATCACAGCCGTCGCGCGCAATGCCGCCTGATAGAGGCCGCTGTACCAGGAGACCTCGCCGTACCAATTCGCATCCAGCGTGTTGTGCTGCGATCCGCGAATGATTCCGTCATCTTGGCCGTCCTGCGCAATCATGTAATCCATCGCTAACTTCACATGCGGCCACACGCGCGACAGAAATCCATTATCGGGTGCCATTTGATGCTCCCGTAGTGTGCGCAAAATGTAATAGGCCTGCGCGTCAATCGACGGCCCATCTTTGCACTCGCCCCGATTATCGATCCACCCTTCCGGATGCTGAGAGACCGCGTAGTCCACCATCTCACGCTGCTCGCGCTCGATCAGCGGAAAGAGCCGGGCCGTGGCCTGCGCATAGCCGTAGACGTGCCCCGGCGTTCCGTTACAACTCCCCACCCCTTCATACGCCCAATAGCGTCCATTTTTCAATCGATACGAGGTCGATGTCGCCAGAATGGAGGTGTTGATCATCGTGCGATCCAAAAACCAATACGGCAACGTCGAATCGTACCAGGTTGCGTGCCACAGCTCCGTCTCGCCCACCAATCGCTCTTCGTTATCGGCGATGTATTTGGCCACGTTGCTCGCTGAGGTGAATTTGGAGCTGTACCAGCGGCCTTGTTCGATCTTCACGGGAAGGTGCGTCAGGTTCGGGAAGAACCACGAGATCACAAAGCGAACAGTCGTCGATTCACCCGGCTTCAGGGAAATCGCGTGCCCGAGTGATCCGATCAATTTCTCGGCAATCGGCGCTGTTTGATCGCCAGAGTTGTCGTCGGCGGTTGCGTTCAAAAGCGCCAGGCCCATCGAGCCATTGTCCTCCAGTTGATCGATTGGAGTCGTCGTCACATTTCGGTCGCTTAATACGATTTTGCCGACGGTCACCTCGCCCCAATCGCCCCGGTCATTGTCATAAATCTCCAAAACGCCTTGTTTACCTTGGTAGGGACTGAGGTCGAATCCGTGCAAGGCCAGCTGCCGACGATGAATCGCCAAACCATGCATTTCGGAAACGATTTTTCCGTCCACGATCAAGTTAATGCCCATCTTTTCAGAAGTACTTTCATCGCCAAGCCACACGCCGAGATGCTTTCGATCGATCAGAAACGGTTGGCTGGTTAACTTCCCCGTGGCGTCGCCTTTTTCCATCAGCGTTTGCCCCGGTGCATTGACCTCGGAATCGACCACGTAATCGCCCTCTCCTCCCATTCGCGAATAGATCTGCGGCATATCTTTTCGGGCAATCGGTCCGGAACCAAAGGCGTTTCCTTCGACAGCCCAACCGGAAAAGTCCTTTTTATTCCAGTCCTCGATCACGTGATCGGGCTGAGCGTGGTCGTCGCTCTCGGCGGAAATCGATTCCTCCAGATACGTCGAATCACCCTGTTTTGTTACTTTATTCACCCGCTGACCGGAGATCGCGCCTCGCTCACGAAAGACGACGAAATTCTCTAAATTCCCGGAGAGCGTGGCTTCCACCGGCTTGTCCGATGAATTCGTCACCGTGAAATTCATGATCGTTGCCGGCAAGCCTGAATCGTCCGGATTCAATGGAATGAACGGCGAAAACGCTTCCAACTTCACTTTCAGCGGCACGCTCGGATCTGCGTAGTTCACGTAACCAATCGGGTACTCGCCTCGGAAGGAAATATCCGAAAATCCAGTCGCATTGAGGGGAACCACTTTGTCGCCGATTTTAAGCGAGAAGCCCTCCTCCAATTTCTTCGTTACGGGAATGCCTCCATAGTGCCCCGACCACCCGGTGAACACGTTCTCGTTAAAGATGTCCCACGTCCACAAACTTCCGTCGCCGCCCAATTGCAACTGGCCGCAAAACAGGCCGCCCACCGGTAAACCGATCCATTTGAGTTGATCGCCGCGATAAACTTGAGGCTCGCCCCGTGCCGTTAGAGACGCCACCCACGCGGGATCGAGCTTTTTATCGGCGGGGATCAGTTGATCCACTGGCGGCGGATTAAAGTCCGCGCCCAGTGCGGAAGTGATCGCGATGCACGTTAGCCAAGTCGAATAAAACAGAGATCCGAATACGTGAAACTCTCCGGTGAACAAGGACTCGTTTTTCATGCGTTAAATCGTCATTATCGCGCTGTCAGGAGCGATGCGTACTTCTCGCTCACGTAGAGATTTTCCACCTGATCTGCGGGCAGGCAGGTCTTGTAGATATAGAGGTTCTGGATCGACGTTTCCGCATCGCCGTAACCATTGTCTCCGCCCAAGCTCAACTCACTGCCGAGATTCGTTTTGGTCGCGTCCATCGGTGAAGTCCAGAGTGCGTTCCCATTCCGGTAGAGCGTCATTTTGGTGCCGTCCGCCGCGATCACGAATTGCGTCCAACTCGAGAGCATCGTATTCGGTGACGAGGAAATATTTCCCACCCCGCCGCCGGATATGGAAGCATTGCTTTGCACGATTCCCATACTGAAGGCGCGTCCATTGAAACTGATCAGGCTACCCATCCACGGCTCCGACTTTGTTTTCAACCAAAGCGCAACGGTGAAGGGCTGGCCCTTCATTCCAGCGGCAAAACCGAGCGCCACTTTCAGCGGTTTCTTGGCGGTCCCAATCGCCTGCATGCCGTTCATCCCCTCCACTGGCTTTGCATCGTCCGGCACAGGCACGGGTACGGCCGTGGGATCGCTCCCCGCAAGCGGCGCGTAGGCAGCTTGCGTCAATTTATCGAAATGCCAACCCGCCACAAATCCATCCAATTTTGTCGGGTCAAATCCATTCTGCCGAACCTGCGCTAAGTGCTTGGGAATTTCCATTAACCCCTGCGTCAGCGCATCGGAAGCGGGGTCGTTCAGGTGTTCCACGGGTTTGTTTACAGCCACCAGTTCCTTACCTGCGCGGCTCACTACCAAGTCCGTTTTTCCAGAGGTACTGGGCGTCATCGTAATGGTGTCCTGCTGATCCGGGAATTGCACGGACACGGTCATGCCTGCGTCACTCGGAGTCACTTGCGTAACCGGCAGCGGCTCGCCCGCGTGATTCGCGTACAGCAGCACACGATAATCGGGCGCGACGGCAGTCGTTGTTATCGAAAGAATGTTCAACGCCGATTTCGGGTCTTTCTGCTCCACTTGAATCGGCACTTGTTTGCCTTGGCAACTCAGCACGCGCACCAGAAATTCCGGCTCACCTGCGTTTACCGTACCCTTCGCGGGATCGATGCTCGTTTTGCCCGCGAGCAAGACGTCGTTGTTGCCGTGGTAGCCAGGAACCACCACCACATCATCCGGCAGCGAGACATTCCAATCGTACCGGCACGGCATCGCGTCGCGCTGAATATCGTCCACCACCAGGGCGTAGGCATGCGGCCCGCGCACCACACCCGCCGTGCGGAAACAGCGCAAGACCGGGCTGTTCACCTGCCGCATGTAGGGGGTGAGCTGGCCGTCCGGAGCGATCCACGACGGCGTGTATTTTAAGGGCATCTGATAAATCGCCCAATCGCTTTTCGTGTAGGCAAAGTCGTTAAAGCTCTGGTTTAACAATTCCCAGCCCAGCCCGCCGACATTCCCGCTATCCACATCCGCCTTCGAAACCGGCTTCCCGTCCTTTGTCTTATCGGCGCGATTCCACACCCAGTCCCAACAATACTTCGAATCGCCCACCATAAAGGTCGCGTCTGGAGTATTTTCGTACTCCACCACCCGCCCCGGCGTGGAGGAGTTTTGCTCGGCCTGATCGATCAATACGGTATCGCACGCCCAGCTGCCGATGTCTTTGACGGGGATGGTGATCCACGTCCGGCCCGCACCGGAAAACATAATGCCGTTACGGTCTCGGAACGGATGACCACCACTGGCCCCGCGCACGTGCATGGTCAACATGGAGGCCTCTTTATCCCAGGATGTTCGCGTCATCAGCACCGCGCGTTGACCGCAGAAAAAGCTCTCGGGTAAACCCAGTTTATCCGGCGTGTTATTGAGATCGAAACTCGTTGCAAAAACGGCCGACGTAATGAGATTGTTCCACGCTTGGTTAATCGCGTTCGGCAGATTGTGATAATCGTCGCCGACCATCGTGCGATAGACAAAATCGATCGTCTTATCTTTCGGGTAAAGGTAATGCGCCACCACCAGATCTTGGGGCGTGCAGAGACCGCCGCCCATTCCACCCAGAATATCGAACTTTGCGTACTTATCTTGCGTGGGCAAGACCGACATGGCGGTGAAGTTACTGTAGTGCTTACGAATCAGCGGATGTTGCGTAATCAGCGGCAATCCATACTGCGGGGCCACCCGGTCGAACGCCACGGCGGCGTCCATGCCGAACAAGAGCTTGCCCTCACCTTCATAGGCCGCTCCGCTATCGAAAAACGAGTAGCTGTAGAAATCGCGCCAGCCGCGATAGAGCCCCAGGAATTTCAGGTCATTAAAGCCCGGCTCACCCTGGATCGCCATGAGATCCCACACCCAGTACGTGAACGTCGCCCAATTGCTGCGGCTCGCATTCGCGTTGTTGAACGTGCCGTAGTTATCCGCCCACGCCGAGAGTAAAACCAGCTCATCATGCACGATTTGGCGCTGTTCTGGCGTCATGAAATTGTAGTCGAAATCATAGATCAGCCCGAGATTGCAACACGCAAACCGGGGTGTGGAGGGCTTCGGCGGTTCCCCAGGCTGAACGGGCTTGTCTTCCTTGGCACGACGCGCCTGCTCCAGCTTGATCGCATTGACCACAGCCGTTGCCAGCTTCGCGCCACCCGCCGCATCGTCATCGATTAAACAGCGGTAGGCCTCCGCCGAAGCCGGCAAAAAGAAATTCGCGACCGACCCGGTCCCGTACGTCTTTACCGGCATTTTACCATCCACCAGCAGCGCGTAATAATCTTCCCGCTTGGGGCTGTAGCCGCCGATCCGGTGCATATCCACGCACCGCCCGTGCATGCCCCAGCCGCCATTGAGCCAATCTGGCTTAGCGTAGTCCGCCTTCTCGTCATAAGTCAGCTTCATGGCATTCGCATATTCCAGCACGTTCAGCCACGCCTCGTGCGCGCCACGGTCGGTTTTAATCCGCTCCCGGATCTTGGGCAGATCTTCCGGTGAGAAAAAGATGCGCGGATGAACGCCCGGCGCAGGGACCGTGCCCACAGGCGTTACGCCATCGCCGTTGAAATCGATCTTGCACGAGCCAAAGTCATGCGGGTGAAACCACGTCCACGGAATGGCACCGCCGCTGTAAGACCAAACTGATTTCGTCCCGTACGCCGAGGCTTTTACCAGCGGATCGATCGTGGAGGGATCGGGCTGGGGATACGGCGTGGGCGCTTGCGCATCTGCAGCGCTGGCAGTGATTGCAGAACAGAGAAAAAGAAGTAGGCAATTCAGGAGAAGTTTCATAGGCACGCAAGAAAATGCATTTGGCTGTAATGCATGAACCAGGCGCGCCAGAAATAGTTGCGCGCTAAATTGCCCCGCCGCGCGCGTCGTCAAAACGTGATACCTGTGACGCATTTTGTGTTGCCGTGCTCAGTGCACTCCGAGAGCCTATCTGCATGCGCCTCACCTTCATTTTTTGGAACAGCCTAGCCTTTTTGCTTCTTGTTCCGTTCCAAACACACGCGGAAGCAACGTGGATCGAGGACGTTCCTGGCCAAGATTACCCGGTTCCCCTGTATTGCCATGTGATGACGATGGCGGGTCGAGCAAGGGCTTCTGGAATTGAGCATCGGTACCGGATCGAGATCCGGGGACACACGGCGTCAGCGAGCGAAGCGAAAGATTTTTTCAAGACACACCCAGCTTACCAGCAGAAAGGCGAGGTGTGTCCCTATGGAAATGAACTTTGCGACAGCCTGGAGGTCTACATCGACGACCAGAAAATAGTCGCACCCGCCGGAGCCATCCAGAGCGTTCTGAATTTCGATATCGGAAAACCCACGATCAACCTGTTCCCAAGCAAACATGGATTGATTTTTTATATCGTCTTTCATGAATATCCGGCTGGTGAAGATTCCGTCAGCTTTGTTTTTCGAGATGGGAAATTCTGGAAACGACAATACAGATCTCCCCATTACGGTCCGCAACAGGCGGGGCGACCTGTAAAAAACTTCGATACGGAAGAGAGATTCGATTTCTAATTCGGTTTCGAATTGGGTTGCCTCAACTGGAAAGCATAGCGGATTTGGTGTACTATTAGAGACTGTGATGAATCATTTCACCGGAGGGGTTCGAGCGGGGTCGTTAAACGCGTCCTACCCTTTTGCTCGTCTTGAATGCGAGCCGGACGGCGTTCTCATCTCGTCGTTTCTTGGCAGCCATCATCTGGCTAAAGGAGACGTGCTGGCGGTTTCCGAGTTTAGAGGATTCCTAAGCAGAGGCGTCAGGTTCCAGCACACATCACCGAATGCGCCATCGCTCCTTGTATTTTGGTTTACCAGCCCGGGAAAAGTCTTGCGGACTCTGGAATCGATGGGGTTTCAAGTTACTTCTGAAGAACGAATTGAGCCGGTTGCATGGCGTAGCAGCTACTTAATGGTTCCAATCGTCGTGTCGCTTGCTGTCCTTTGCATGGACTTGTGCCGGAATCGATTGATTTTGGATGCGATACTGAACGCCGTTGGTCTTGGTCTTTTTGTAACTGTGATGGGCCTCGTCTTTCTCAGCATTCGCCGCAAGTAAGCGCTAATTCTCACCCGGATAATACAACGGCGGCGATTGAACGGCGGGCACCCACGGCGGCAACCAAAATTGGCTCTGCCTCTTAAATTTCAGCGGCACATCGGGGTTCCAATTCAGCCAGCTTGCGGGGTCCGTGTTGATCGGACTCGATTTCGCGCTTACACCGTTAACGTTTGCGGCGCTGACCGCGTACTCGTCAATAACCGCTGGTTTCTCTTCGCCAAAATGGATCGCTTGCGATCGCAATCCGGGCTGATCGCTTGCATGAATGGCGTGGGGATTTGTATCGGTAAATTCGCGAGCCATGCCATGATAAAGCATCGCGAAAGCCCCGTCCGGTAATTCACGGCGATAGAGGCGGTACTCGGTCGGCCCGAGCACCTCGCCCCAGGTCAACTTCACTTGGCCATCGATCAGCTCACATTTCAATCCATCGGGCGAAGCCGGTGGTTTGCTGCTCACGTAGATCGGATATTCGTTTGCAGGCCTGCCTTCGCGATCCGCATTTATGGCGATAACGCGAACGTGCACCTTCGTCCCGTCCGGCAAGCCCTGAAGGTCGTAGGGACTGTTCGTCGCCTGACCCACGGACTTCCAGGTCAATCCTGAGTCCGTGCTCACCTCGACACGGTACGATGCCGCGCTGGCCACTGTAGTAAAGAAGACATTCGCACCGCCGGGATGATTCTCCGTGCGAAGTATCACCGGCGGCATCGGCTCCGGAAGATGCTCGGTGAGTTCCCATCGATGGTTCCCCGGCGGCAACGTGTACCCGCCCGCGCCGGAATCCAGAGGTGCACCGTCGACATAAAACTTTCCTCGACCGGCTTGCAACGTCAACACACTGGCGATCGGCGCGAGGTAATTCCCGCTAAGCTCATTCGGATTTTGAAACCGAGCGCTGATTCCGGTGTCCGGGTTATCGACCGCCAGAGTTACACCATGTGCGCCGATTTCTGAACCGTGAAACAGGGCCAGTTCGGTTTCTCCATCCTTGCCGAACCGGATGATACCTGCCTTACCGGAAAAGCTCTTTTGGCCATCAGAAAAGGTAACCGCGTCATCGTCTTGAAAGAGAAAATCTTCACTACCAGGCGTGCGTATATGTTCATAGGGTATGGGGGGTTCACCCTTAGCCCGTTTTGTCGGAACGACCTCCACATTCTCCTTATTTGTAATGAGCGCCATGTGGCTGCCTCCACCCTTGATCATCGTGGTGAGAGTGCCGCGAATCTTTGCCGATTTCGGATCGACTAAGTTGATGCTGCCCTCTGCACCGCGAATTTGATGAATGATCGGCATGTCATCGCCCTTTGAAATCGCCCAGGCAAAACGCGTGCCGCACCCATCCAGAATCTGATCGTACGTCACGAAATAATCGGTGCCGACGAGCATCACGCTCCGGCTCTGATATTCCGGCCAAGAATAAGCGGCTGGGCTCTTGTCGGGAACGATCTCCGCAAATTGCGCAACGCCCGAATCGTAGAGCGGCCGGGTGAGCTCGTTCATGCCCACGCAGGAGAAATGCCAGTCTTTATAGACACCGGTATTGCACGTCAGCATCGCGTCATCCACGTGACCATCCCCCGCCTCTTCCCGCTCGTGCCCGCTGTAACTATGGCCACCCGCATAGTAATAGATATCGCCGCAACCATTTTGGTTCCCATACCCCCAGCGATAATTCGGCCCTTTATCCAGCTGCTGCAGATATACCGTCACTTCGTCCGGTGTATCGACGCCAGACCGTAAAACGAACCCGTACCCGGTGTACTTAGCGCTGGTGAGATGCGGGTTGGTTCCGTGATTGACCGCACCCTGCGCCGGCAACCCGTCGCGATCCTCAAAACCTTGGTTGGCACTGGGCCACGAACCCCACAGGAGATGCTCCGATGTGAGCGGGCTAAAGTTTTGTAATTGCTCACCTAACGTGTACATCCCACCGCCTGCGCCTCGCTTGCTGGAGTGCGCTCCCTGCGGCGGATGGATGCGCTTGAATTGATTGTCCCATGTGAGCGGAGTGTTATCCGGCCACGTCGTTTTTGTAGGCTCCAGAGTCACGGGTGCCGTCAAAATACCCACTATGTAATCGCCCATTTCGCTCATCTCTGGCGTGGCGTAAACATTGTGGCCGCCATTAGACATGCTAAAGAAATTCGCCTCAGTGGAAGGCGCGATAAATGCCCAGTTATACGTAGCGATGCTCTCGGTAAATCGACCGCCTAAAGTCTGCCACTCAGGCACCGGCGGTCGCACGTAAAAGTGGCCGCACAGCTGGATAAACTTCTCATATTTTTCCCGCCATTCTTGAGCCATGGGATGATCCGGAAACAGAAACGCTCCTGCCGCCATGGGAAACTTCAAATCGGTCATGAAATTCGGGTGACCTCCCAGCATGTTTTGGATGGGGCTGAATTCCTCTTCCTCCGAAACATACGCTGCAAACAATAAATAGGCGCTGGCTTGCGAGCGCTCATCCGGCGTCATTTGCGCTTCGAACTGATTGTAGCCGGGAACCACCCAGTTCCCCATATCGCGCAATTCCACGGGGTGAAACATCCCCTGCGTGACATGCGTCATGGCACACGTGGGCAGCGACTGCATGTAGTCCTGCACCGATTTCTTACGACCAGGCGCGAGTTGCACCGTCGGCCGACGAGCCGCCTCAGGGTACTGCAAAACCCAATCCTTAACGCGATCGAGACTGATGTCCGCGTACCAAACGCACAGATCCGCGGGGAGATCGGCCTCACTCTTCACAGATTCCGTTTCGTCATCAGTCGTCTTTTCGGCGTTACTTGTGGCGTCACCGGTCGGTGCACTTTCCTGCTGTTGATAGATCGTTATCCCGGTCTCTCGGGTGCCCGTCGCTAGCGGCCATTTCCAATAAAGCACGCCATCTGCAAAACGATACTTCACTTTCAAAGTCTCGGCAGAGGTCCAAATCGCGTAATCGTGGTCCTGCCACTTGGAAGCATCGGTAACGAAGAGACCGATTCCCCGGCCCGATTTCTCGTCCACGAATGCAGCGTATCGATTTCCACCCCAGCCGTTCGGCCAATAGGGCGAGAGATCTGGCAACATTTCCTGCGCAAGATTTTCTGTGCGCGATGGGCCCGTAAACGCCGGGTCTTCGCCGCGAAAGGGTTGCACGATCGGCTTATCGATCGGGCCATTCACTCCAAAAGGACTGCCGCCGATCTTTCGATTCGTGGGATGAAAGGCGGTCCAAGCATTTTCAAAATAGATGCCGTCCTCCTTATTGAGCCCCGTCATCGTCTCCTTAAACTCAGCGTAATCGTATCCCGCAATCGCCCGGACCGTCGCCACGTACGACCCTCCGCCCGTGAATTGATAGGTCATTCGGTAGGTGACAAAGAGTGGCCCGCTCTCGATTCGCTCCGTACTTAAGCTTTGTACCGCGCGATTCCCTGAAACCAGCCTGCTCTCGCCCATCCAATCCCCTCCCCGCTTGAGCGATGTGATCGGGCCATGCACCGGATCACCCGGAGCGAATATTGCGCTGCTCGGCAACCGGATTTGGGTGACGCCGTTATCGAGCTCGATACGGCCGTTTTCAGATTGATCGGTCACCAAGTTTTTCGCTGGAGCGCTTGCGCCGCGATGAAGGTCAAACGCGTGATGCGCGCCCGAGGCGAGATCAGTGAAAAAGCTGATCTTTGCGGCGATAAGCTGACCATTATTCAACACCGGCTGTGAGACTTGAAGCGGCACGGGTTGACCAGAATCGCTGTCGGTGAGAACCAGCTCTTCAGGCTTAATCGGGCTGGCCGTGAAATCGACTTCGTACGTGAGAAGTGTTCGCGGCCAGGTAAAGGCCGGATTACGCAGGTAATCATGCAATTCGAATGGAACGCCCTTATCAGTAAAATGTTTGAGGTAAGGATTTTGCGAAGTCGGCAAGGATTGCGCACGAGCGAAGGGCAACGCCGTAAAAACGGCGATGACCACGCCAACGAGTTTCGTGAGGTTCATTATGGGTCGCTAACAGAGCTTCACACCGGAAGTTGCGCGAGGGCTAGAGCATTTTAACTTCGCCACGGGGCGCTAACCCGGGGAACTCAGCCTCAACCCTTCT
>CAVURW010000242.1:0-14379 GCA_963743595.1 uncultured Verrucomicrobiae bacterium | reverse complement strand
TGAATCCGAAAAGAAGCCGGAACTCGACGATGCCACCACGCATATTCTGACGATTTTTGTGGCCGTGATGTTCGGAATGGATGTCGCCGTCCGGGGACTTGCAGAACTCGCCAAGGCTGCCTCGGTGCAAGTGGTGGTGCGGCTGCCTCAAATGGCCTTGACCAAAACGCTGGTTTTTCAGCTGTCGCGAGAGACCGCCAAATGGGTCGGACTTCGGCTAACGAAGGATCTCTTTTCGCGTGCACTTAGCCGGGTCGTTCCCGTCGTGAGTGGCATCGTCGGAGGGACGATGACTTGGGCCGTTTTTTCTACAATGGCCCGGCGCTTGCGGCTGCATCTTCAAGAGATGGCCTTGGCCAAACCGTAGGGAATCAAGCGATTGGAACCCGACAACGATTTCATCTATCTCTACATTCGTACCCCTTACGTGGGTGAGATGAGTCGTGAATTGCACCGCCTCTCGGCACCGACCGTTTTAGCTTGGTTTCAGAAAGCCTGGGATGCCGATTTCAAACCAGATCCGCAAACTCCCCCTTCTTTGGTGGGCTTTACGGGACTGGTACGGCTATCGCCGCCCCGGAACTCTATGATCCTGAAAAAGGGACATCCACTTCCGTTGATCTCAATTCAAATGCACATTGAGCTTGATTTTACCGAGTAACTTCGTCGGATCGGTCGTGATACTTGAGGAGCTTCTCGCTTCAATGAGTTCTGGTAAGACTCGTTTTGATTTGCTTGCCCTTAACCTCGTTTAGGGCATAATACCAACTGCTCGACGGGTTCCTTCAAGGGCACTCGCCTACTTTTTCAAGAATGGGTTACAAGACGTTTTTTAGAGAGAAAAAGCATCTGTAAGTTATTGATTTCCAAGCACATGCCGCTTTAGCTCAGGGGTAGAGCAGCTCATTCGTAATGAGCGGGTCGCCAGTTCAAATCTGGCAAGCGGCTCCCCTTTTCTCTAGGAAGAGGCACATCGGTAATTAGTGGCTCCGTTCAGGAGATCACTATCCGAGGTCAAAAGGCCTCGGCCCAGTTGAAGTCCGAGAGTTGGCCTTGATGTATTTTTACAAGTTTCAACCAATTCCGTGACAATTCTCGACTCAGATCGCCGTACGCTCAGGAATGGTCCACCAGCGTTTTCTGTTTCTATCAGGATTAGCCCTTGTAGCGTAGATTTGCTTTTGGAACTTCCTGGGGCTGCTCCCTGCCACAAGAAGCGTAGATCATCTAACCGTTTCGCTTGAAAGCGTGAAAATCCAGGGTCCCGATTGCGACAACTTCTCGAACTTCGTGCGCGGATTCTGGTATTCCCACCCAGCTAACGGCCCACATGGCGATTACTGGACCGTTCTGGATTATCACGTGAACAGTCCGTTATGGAGGCTGAAGCGGGTTCAGTACACGAATTCATCCAGGCGCAGTAGGCAGGTCGATTGGCCTGCATACGACTACCCGGTACGTCACCTTGAGGAACCACTTTGGGCAGATGAGGGTCCTTACGAGATCGAACTGGGCTTCCGCGAAGTGGATGACTTCGGCCTTGTGAACGGCGGGAAATTCGATGTTCCCACGACACCGGACCCTGGAATGCTCTTGGCAATGCAGCACGATGTTTCCGCATTCGGCGCACAATTTCACCTCATCGGCGTTTGCGGCGTCGGTAGTCGAATCCCCGGAACGGATCGAACAGTTGATCAACCCTGTGCTCTCTTTACCATCCAAGGCGATTCGAAAGTGACGTTCGCCCTATTTAATAACGCCATAAACATGCAACCAGTGAGCGGCCATTCGATCGGGTCTGTGGTGATAGGAAGATCGGAAGGGAAAAGCACTTGGAGCTTCTCAATTTGCAAGTTATTCGCCGATCCCCAGAAACAAAACTCTGCGGGTTGGGAATGCCAGATTTGAAGAAAGATAAAGTCAGTAAACTTTGCGATAGGATACCAACCACGGGAATCGATTTGACCGTCCACCCAAGGGTTCTCCTCTTCCTTTGCAAGGTCTGCTCGATATTCCGAAAGAAACTTTCCAAACTGGTGTCTCATAAAAATCAAAGATCCATCCGTTTCAGTGATCTTGTCGACTGGGAGCAAATGGTCCAAGCCGGGCAATGACCGAGCATCCGCACGCATGAACCACTCGCGCACCGCATCAGGCAAAATACGCCCCAGCCTCAGTTCACAGGCCGTGACTTGTGGCTTGCAAGAAGTGTCGAGCGAGGGAAGCTTGAAGTGGCGATAGGTCAGGGAGTGATACATGGCTTCGGACAGTGACCGAGGATCTGGCGGAGCACGTAGAAAAGCACGAAGGGAATCGTCATGAGCAAACCAATTAGAATCCAATCCTCCCACCCTCTTTGGTGCGAGTTGTAAAAGTTCGTGACGCTCACCAGATTCAGTTCAAATCCTTTTTGGTTCGCTAATTTTGCGAGTTCTGTTTGAGACTTTGCGATTAAACATTGGTCTGACGCTGTATTGACCAGAAACCACTCTCCTTCGCTATTTCCCGCTAACCAATTCCCGGATTGTTGCAGAAGGCGAACATTCGAGAAGGACACCAAATTGTCCGACATTCTTTCGTTTGAAACAAATCTGTAGACGGATGCATCATTCAGAGAGACGGTTGCCTCAAAGCAGTAACCGTTCCCGAGATTCAAAAGGTAATCATCGCCAAATCCACTATCTCGGCCTGTAATCATCCTGAATGATCCAAGTGCTAGAAAGAGAAAGATCACATAAAGTCCGCACGAGAGACCCAACGGAATAATAACCCAAGCCCTTTTCCACCCCAGAACGGATCCAATAATTGGTCCAATGATGATAACAGGAGCGCAAAAGCCCGCGATGAGAGCCAGTAAGAAGAGGAAACTTAGTCCCATAGCCGTAATCTCCGCTCGGAAGGTTAGCTGAAAATGGACATTTGGGAACTCCAATGCCCTCTGAAAGAGTGCGCGGTAACAGGTTTGAACTGTTGACCCCTACAGTGTCAATGTAGTGCTCTACCGCTGAGCTAACCGCGCGAAACGAAGGGGGACGATAGGAGATTTCTGGCGGCGGGTCAAGACCTGGGAAGGATAGGCTCGCGATTATTGCCGGGGCAAGGTCTGATTTGAGAGCTGATCAAGCACGCGCAGAATGAGCCGCGTACCGAAACCGGTGGCACCGGGCTCGAGGTCGGGTTGTTGCTTGGTGATCCAGGCCGTCCCGGCGATATCGAGATGCACAAACGGCGTCGATTCGGCCCAGACCTTCACGAAGCTGGCACCTTGACTGGCACCGCCCTCGCGTGAACCGCGATTTTTTACAACGGCGACGTCGGATTGGATTCCCTCCAGGAATTCTTCGTCGAGCGGCAGTGGCCAAATCGGTTCACCCGTCTCTTCTGCGGCTGTTTGAAAGCGCTCGGCCCATTCATCGTGCGTTGAAAACAGCCCGGCGCGCTTATGACCTAGAGCGACGATGACGGCCCCAGTGAGCGTAGCCACGTTGATAATGACGGATGGCGAATAGGTGAGGCGAGCATGCGCCACTGCATCCGCGAGGATGATCCGGCCTTCCGCATCCGTATTGATCACTTCGATGGTCTTCCCGTCGTGCGTGGAAATGATATCGCCTGGGCGGTAGGCCTCCGCGCTCGGCATATTTTCGGCAGAGGGAATCAGGCCCACGAGATTAAGCGGAAGCTTCAGATCGGCAGCGGCGAGCATCACGCCGAGAACGGCGAGACCGCCCATCTTATCCCATTTCATCTCTTCCATGCGATCCGACGGCTTAATGGAAATGCCGCCGGTATCGAACGTGACCGCTTTCCCGACGAGAGCGATGGGAGCGCCTTTCCGGTCGTCGGGGTTGCCACGGTACTCGATCTTGATAAGGCAGGGCGGGTTCTTAGAGCCCTGACCGACGGCGAGGATGCCACCGAATTTCTGTGCCTTGAGTTGACGCTCTTCCAGCACCGAGAACTTTAGCGCCGAGCGTGATTCGACGAGATCCCGGGCTTTATCGGCAAGCGACATCGGTGTGAGCACGTTTGGCGGGAGATTGCCGATATGGCGAATGGCGTTTGTAGCCGCGGCAATGAGCTCGCCATTGCGTGCTTGAACGCGGGCCTGAGCGAGGTCGTGTGGTCGAACCAGGAGATGGAGCCGAGTGAGCGAACTGGTCCGCTTTTTGTCTGAGGGCAGATATTCCTCGAATTTGTACTCGGCCAGAAGTGCGCCTTCTACTGCGGAGAGTACATGCTCTGACCAGCCAGTTAGATCGAAAATCAGCTCTTTTACGCCTAACGAGCGGAGTTTCCGCAGGGCTGTTCCAGCGGCTTTCCGGAAGTTAACCGCAGAGATGGAATCACGTGAACCGAGGCCGACGAGAATCTGTCGTTTCCCGGCTTCGCGCCAGAGGGTAACGGCTTTCGGTGAGCCATCAAATTCTTCCTTGGTGAGGCCGACGGGAAGCGAATCCTCCTTACCGAGGAATTTTACGATGTCCAACTCGTCACTGGGGAGCTTGTCGTGGAGCTGGGTGATGAAGCGGGGAGCCATCGAAGATTAGTGCGTCGGGGGCGCAGATGAAGCAGGAGTTCCCATCGGCGATTCGGTCGGCATAGGCATGGGAGCCATTGAAGGAGCCGGAGTGGTCATCGGTGCCATCGGTGTTGTCATGGGAGCGGGTGTCGTCATGGGCGCAGGTGGAGCGAGTGTTGCCATCGGAGCAGGTGTGGCCATGGGTTGGGAAGGGGCAGGAGCGATGGCGTCAGCAGGGGAGGAACGATCGAGTCGAACGTAGATGCTCACGCGGCGCATACGAGCCAGGTACTTCACTTCATCATCAGTGGCCTTTTGACCGGCGGTCTTTTTATCGCGGATCGCTTTTATCTTATCGTTGATTGTCGGGACGGCTGTTAGGAGCGTGCCGAGCGATTGCGCCGTGGATGCCAGAGCGGCCGCAGGATCTTTGATCGTCGGGAAATGCTTCACCACCAGGTAAAGTTCGTCGGGATTCGTTACGGAACCGAGCTTGGCACCCGTTGCGTCAGAGATCTTCAGCGAGCCCTTGGCCGAGTAGACATCGGTGTGATCACCCGCTTCGTAAACCGCGAAATCGGGTCCAATTCCACCTGTGGCGGCGACTTGCGCGGTCTTGATTGTGTAGGACTCCACCTCCTTGCCATTACTGCCGACTTTGCCAAAAACGCCGCCAGATTGGAGATCAACTTCAATGGTGCGGCTAGTTGGTGTGACCTTCTGTGAGACGGTGCCTTGGGAGCCGGAGATCAACCGGGCGGAAGCGACGCCGCCGAAGAGAATGCCGGTGCTGGAATTATCCCCCGTCTTGACAATCGAGCCATCCGGCAGAGTCATTTTGTCGGTCGCTGGCGCGAAGTGCGAGGGATCGCTGGGTAAAGCGACCTGAACATCTCCCTTGGGTTCACGAATTTGTGTCTCATCGATTTTGATGTCGTCGAAACCGACCTGTCCTGGCGAGGTGATCGATTCAACCCAATCCCGCTTCGTTAGCAGATAGAGCTGGTCGTTCTTAGCCGCTTTCGGAGAGAGCATTTTGAACACCTCTTCCTGGCCTTTTTCTTTCTTCAGGTCATCCGAGGTAATCGTAGGGAGCTTGCTCGCCTTCACTTCGTCACGGATAAAGTAGACGCCGGAAGCGACCGTAAAATCGGGAGCGCTTTTCGTCTTTGAGGGCTTTGTATCGGTCGATTCCATCGGCGCGGCAGGAGGCGCATCTCCCGGAGGTGTGTTCGCAGGCGTGGCACCAGGTGCTGGAGTGGGCGAAGGTTTGTGCTTAGCAAACGCCGCTGGAGACGCGATCAGCAAGAGAGCTAGGACGCAAGGGAGGTGAAGCCGGTTCATGAGAGAAGGATGTAGGGGTTTAGGAGTATCGTAATACTTCGTAAAGAGGTGCTAGTCACGGTCTTACGTGGATTATTACGAAATCTCCGAAAGGGAGATAATCACTTTTCCTTTGACGAGTCCACTAAATCTGCAATTTCTTCTGCAGGATAGGTAAGAATCTCTGCAAGTGTCGGGTGGTAATGAGGTAGCAATGCAAGCTCCCGCGCGGTTCCGTGATAATTCATTAAGACGATGATTTCATGGATGAGATCGGATGCATGCGGACCAATAATCTGTGCGCCGATGATCTCGCCGCGGCTTGTTTCCGCGATGAGTTTAACGAAGCCATCCAAGTGCCCGCCGATCATCGATTTGCCATGGTCGTCAAAGGGGTATTGCGCGGTGAAGTAGGGGACGCCCTGCTCTTTCGCTTCCGTTTCTGACAACCCGACCGAGGCAATTTCGGGGTCTGTAAACGTGACGAGCGCTTTGAGCCGGTAATCAATCTGTTCCAGCGGTAAGCTGGGGCTTTCCAGGTGCAGCCGAACGTTGCGTGCCGCGAGTTCACCTTGATTGATGGCGATGTGGACGACCTCGTGGTGGCCGATAACATCACCCACACCGAAGATGTGAGAAACGGCGGTTTGCATCGAGAGATTGGCCTGGAACGGTTTATCGGCATCAAAGCCGGCGGCAGGAAGATTCAAAGCCCCCACGGCAGGGGTGCGTCCGAGCGCGTATAGAATTTCATCGACCATCAAGTGCGAGGTCTTTTCGCCCTCTTGATACGTGATTCGTTTGCCCTTGTTCAGCTTCGAGACTTGGATGAGACGAACGCCCGTGCGCACGTCCATGCCATCTTTCCCGAGCGACTTCTCCAGAACCTTGCTCACATCGGGATCGTAGGTGCGGACGATTCTATTGCTGCGTTGAAGGAGGGTGGTGCGTGAGCCGAGTCGCGCAAAGAATTGCCCCAGCTCCACGGCGATGACGCCGCCGCCGAGAACCGCCAGGCGATCGGGGATTGTCGTCGTCTCCAGAGCTTCGTCGCTCGTCCAATAGCCCGTTTCCTGAAGACCCGGCACAGGGACTTGCGAGACCTGCGATCCCGTGGCGATGATGAAGGTTTTCGCCGAGAGGATGTGGTTGCGTTTGCCCTTGCGTAGCAGCAGGGTGTGAGGGTCCAGGAACGAAGCGTTGGCCCGGACGAACTCGAATGGGCCGCGCTTGAGTTGTTTTTGGCGGTACCGGGCGAAGTCCTTGATCAGGTGCTGTTTACGGGCCTGGATCGATTTCATGTCCGCACTCACGCCTTTAACGAGCAGTCCGAATTCGCGCGCTCGTTTGATCTCGTGCCAGCGATGGGCCGATTCCAAAAAAGCCTTCGAGGGCATGCAACCGCGCAGGATGCAGAGTCCGCCGACTTGTTTACCGCCCTCGATAACAATGGTCTTCAATCCCAGTTGTGTCGCCGTGCGGGCCGCTGCGTATCCTGCGCTGCCACCACCGATGATAGCGAGGTCGTATTCAGGTGCGGTGCGGTAACGAGACCAAACTTCCAGCGGATCGGCAGAGGCGGGAAGTTGGATGGGCATGGCGCGTAAGACTCTTTAGGAAAGGCTACGGCTTCGGGGTAGCCGGGGTTCCGGGTCGGGCTGGCGTAACGGCTGTAGGCAGGGCAACCGTCGGTTTTTGGGAGGAGGCCAGAAGCGTGCGGGTGCTGCCAAACTTGGTATAAAGAAAACGGTCTGCGGTGACCCCTTTCTTGGTGACGACCGTGGCGGTTTCCCGACCTTTTTCCCACAGTAAAGAGAGCGCCTCGTACAGGAGTAGAGTGCCGATTCCCCTGCAGCGATATTCATTCAGAACGCAGATGCCGACGGGAAGCTGGACGCTCGCTTCTGTGTTGAGACAAATCGGGGCTGCCCCGATGATTCGTGTGCCATGTTTTACCGCCAGGAAGACGTAGTCAGCGGGGTGCGGGTGGTGGAGCAGTTCATGGGTGAGCTGCACGCGCGGGGTGAGATCATGCGCCCAGGCAGCTTCCATGGAGTAAGAGCGACTGATCGCGGCCTCCAGGAGCTGGATGTCATCGGGAATGCGTGCGGGCTCCAGCGCGTAGCGTGTGCTTGGCACAGGGGCTGTTTCGGGAAGGAGATCGAGCTTCCACGAGAACTGGACCCAAGAGCTTAACATCATTCAGATATATTCCCGGATGCGAGGGTAGGGGGCAAGGGAGATTTCGATAAAAGTGGTGCCCAAGTCGCACCAGCGAGGTCATGGCGTGACGTTAAGTCCTCACGCTTAACGTAAAGTGTTTACTATCAACGGCGTTCCTACTTCGAGCTCGCTACACGCCCGGATGAATCATCTCTAGGGCGCGGACGGAATAGGTGGTTACCAAGACCGGATCTTTTTCCCACCAACGACCGCTGTGGGCATTTACCCAGTAACCTTCGCTCGCCTGGAGATCGATCAATTTCAGGGAGAGGTCGCTCCGCCAATCGGCGGTTTTGCCATTGGCTAATTCAATGACGTCTGCGCCGTACGTGGAGAGCGCCTTGGCCATGGTGTGGTAATAATAGAAGAGGCCGGAGTGTCCCAAGCCGGGGTTCTCTTCGACGGTATAGTTTTTACCGAGCCAATCGCACACGGCTACGACTCGTGGATCTTCCCTGGTGAGGTCCGCATAGATGTAGCTCAGCAGGCCGGAATAACTCATGCTTCCGTACGAGCGCGGGGTCGATTTTCCGCTGGCGTCGCTGTCTTCCGCGTGGCTTTCCAGCGGCGTGTAGATGAAACCGCCCAGGTTCTTGTGATCGCCCGTCACCCACGGCTGGGAATTGTACTGGGGCAGATTTTGGCAGTGTTGAAGGAAGGTAAGCGCGGCATCCCAGTTCAATTCTTTAGCAGCGGGAACGTCACTTCCGTAGACCGAGGCCTTGGTGGAACGCAAAGCTTCCAGAGCAAACGCCGTGTTCGAGACGTCGGAATGGGGGCCGTCGTCGCCGTAGCCAATCCCGCCCTCGTAGGGATTCATTTTGCCATCTTGCTTCGGGTAAAAATTCTGCTGACCGACAAGAAAATCGCGGCCTTTTTGGATGATCTCGGCGTACTTGCCGTGCTCAGCGGCCGCCAGGGCGATGAGACACACAGAGGTATTATAATTCGCGAGGCCCTTGCCGTAAATGCCGCCATCGGGATTAACCGATTTGACGAGGAAATCGTAGCCCTTCTCCACGAATTCGGGCAGGGGAGCCTTCGGATCGCGGGTCGGACTGTACATAAACGAGGCAAGTACCAGACCGGTGATGGCGGGGTAATCGGCACTGGACCAAAAGCCTGCCGAGTCTTGTCGAGCCTTCAGAAACGCGAGACCTTTATCGACGGTGTGTTCGATTTCCAATTGCAAGGAGCGGTTTTTTGCGCGGGCGGGGACGGTAGCGAGCGGTTGGCCCATCGGAGCGGGGCCAGCTTGGAGGGCGGTTCCGATTGTGGCTGAGGCGCCCAGGGCGAGACGAATGAAGGTGGATCGGTTCATGGTTTTTCTAGGGTTGCCGGAAGGGTGATTTTGATTTGGACAGGGGTATCGAGTGGAGGGATTTTCTCGGTGTTCGGTTGCCAGATGGTGTCGTCATCGTAGCCGTCTCGGGGATTATTCACAAGCGCCGTGGGATCGGTGATGACCGAGATGAGCGAGAATTCTTGATCAGCCAGAAAGACGCCGTGATCGATCATCGAGCCATTGTAGGTCCACGGACCCAGGGTCATCGGTTTCGTTTTGGAGAGGTTGAAGACCCACGTTTCCACGGGCACTTCACTCGATTTTCCGTCTTGCGTCCACGAAACCGTGATGTCAACGGCTTCACCCGCCAATTTCCCCGCAGAGTGCAGGTACGCCGAATCGATTGCATCGGGCGGAACGTTATCGTGTGTGCTCGAGCTGGTGGGCTTGAGTCCGATGAGGAGCATCGCGGCGTGGATATCGTGCGGGGCGAGCGTCGTGCTGAGCAAGCTCTCGTGCGTCTTGCCCTTTTCATTCACGAGCAAGTACTCAATGAGCCCCTCGCGCTGATTCACCTTACCCGCAAATGAAATGCTTCCACGGGTTTTATCGAGCTGAATGCCGTTGTACTCAAAGACACCGGGGGAAATCTCTTTCAGCTTGGGTGTATTGGTGGGCGAGGGTTGTTGAGCTAGCGCGAAGGCCAGTAAAAGAGGAGCCATTAAGAGGAACAGCGTGCGTTTCATCGCTGGTAGAGCGGGATATAACCGTAAGGGAGTGAGAGAATTGTGGTGTAGACGGCGGTCGTCCAATTCGGGCCCACCATTCGGGCCATGGGATCAATATTCGCGCCCCAATGGCAGCCTTCATCGTCGGTCGTCACGTTCTTGAGCAGAAATCCGCTGTAGAGCTCGTAGTAATTTTTCCAGCGCTCCCCGCCGAGAAGATAATGGCCGACCGCTGCGTAGTAATTTCCGTAAGTGGCATAATCCACAAACTGCGGGTTGCGCTTGAGCATGCCCATGGCGAAATCGGAAGCGCTGATGATGATCGGGTCATCGTAGAGTCCGCTAATTTGCAAGGCGTACATGGCGGCCGAGGTTCGGGCGAAACCAGGACCCATCGCGTGATTGGCCATATAGGCGAATCCACCCGACTGTCCAACCTGGCACCGTTTGATGTAGGCAACTGCTTTGTCGATAACGACCTGGGGTACATGAATTCCGGCGCGTTTAGCCGCACAGAGCGCGACAACTTGCGGCACGGTCACGGAAATATCGGCATCTGCCGAGCCCGGCTGGTAGCGCCAACCGCCCTCGGGATTTTGGGCGTCGACGATGAGCAGCACCACCGTTTTCAACTTGTTCTTGATCGTGGGATCCTGGGTTTCTCCATAGATCTCGGCGAGCACCATCGTGGCGAGGCCATGGCTGTACATGTAATGGCCGCGGTCACCCTCCAGAAACGTGCCGTCAGGTTGCACAGAGTTGAGCAGGAATTTCAGACCCTTCTTGACGTTTTTAGCGTAGGGGCCGGCGTCGGGCAGGTTGCCGTTTGCCAAAAACGCGAGCATTACGTAGGAGGTCATCGCAATGGGCCAGCGATTCATTTGCATGTTGTTATCGCCAGTCCATGACCCATCCGGCAGTTGTTTTGAGGCGAGGTATTTCAGTCCGCCATTGATGACTACCTCCGTGGCTGGGTCGACTTTTACCGTGTCTTCCCCGGAATGAGAGTCAGCGGCAGAAAAAGCAGGCTCAAATGGCACGAATAGGAGAGCGGCAATAACAAAGATGTAGCCCAAGCGTGTCATGGTGTTGAGGACGATTGATCGGCGAGGTTCTTGAGATATTGGTCAATTTGCGGGGCGTAATCTTCTGGACGTTTCTCGGTTTTCGATTGATCGATCGCCGCCCGATCTCGCGAAATAAAGGAGACGAATTTACCATCGTTTGTTGAGGCGGTGGTCATATTGCCACCCTGATTGCCTCCCGACCCGACTCCATGAGGCGGCGTAGCGCCGGGCGTTTGCGCCTGACTTGGATTGCCTGGCTGTTGTGACGAGGGCGATGCTGCCGTGCTGGAGGACTGAGCCATTTGGGATTGCGCCTGAGCGACGGCCTGCTGCGCCGCAGCCGCTTGTGAACTCGCGGAAGCGGAATCGCCTTTCCCAGAGGATTGCTGCGCCTGAGCGATGGCGTTCTGAGCATCCTTCGCTGAGGCGGCGACGTTCGCCGGGGTGGAAGGATTCTTCGCAATTGCGGCCAGGGCTTGATTCGCCTTGGAAAGCTCCTTCGCTGCGTCTGCCGAAGGACTGCCTTTGCTTGGGTCTGCGGACGGACTATTTGGCGTTGCAGAGGAAGCGAGTGCTTTCTGCGCCTGTTGGAGATCCTTCGCTGCCTGGCTCAATTGTCCTGGTGTCGTCTTTTCCGCTTCAGCCGCGTCGTCTAATTTTTTTTTGGCATCAGCCAGAGCGTCCTGAGCAGCCTTCTGCGCGGAGGGTGCGTTCGTCGCCTTACTTGGGTCGGACAAGGCTTTTTGGGCTTGGTCCATGCTCTCGGCGGCCTTCTGGAGGGCCTGCCCTGCCTCCGGCGAAACCTCGGCGGTCTGCTGTTGCATGGCCTGAGCCTGCTCGGCTACATCCTTCTGAGATTGTTTGGCTTGGTTCAGCTTGTTGAGACCGCTGGAAGGTGCGGGATCGTTCAGAGCTTGCTTCGTTTGGTCGCTCGCCTTTTGTTGCTGCTGTTGCACATCCTGAAGCTGTTTCTGGAGTTGATCGGTGGGATCGGCTTCGGGGGTGGCGGCGGAATTGGGATCGTTTTGCGCTGTTTGGGATGGGTCGGACTTGTCGCCTGGCGTCGGTGACGGCGAGGTCGTTGCCGCGTCCTTCTGCAATTGTTTTCCCGCGTCGGCCAACGCTTGCTGGGCAGCCTGTTGAGACGCCTGCGCATTTTGCATCTTATTCGGGTTGCTGAGATCTTTTTGAGCCTGATCCATCGCATTTGCCGCCGCCTGGATATCTGCTGAGGTCGCCGGAGATGCCGCCGCTTGCTGCGCTTCCTGGGCGAGGTCAGCGGTCTGCTGTTGAAGCGTGGCCTGATCTTTCTGAGCCTGCGCTAGGGCGTTATTATCCGGCGCTGCAGGGTTGTTAAGTGCGTTTTTCACCTGATCCGAAGTTTGCTGTTGCTGTTGCTGGGCGTTGGCGATTTTCTTTTGCAGGTCGTCGAGGGCTTTCGCTTGGGCATCAGGATCGGCTGCCGAAGTTTTCGCATCGGCTAAAGCTTTCTGAAGCCGCTGTTCGGCCTCTTGCAAGCTAGTGATCGCCGATTGCTGAGCTGTGGTTGATTTACCGGAAGCAAACGTGACTGGGCGCAAAAATTTCCAGCTCTCCTGCATCTGTTTGGACGCCTCTTTGATGCTGCCGGCAGCGTCCGGGCTCACGGCTTGCACGTCGTGTTGAAGCGTATCGGCATCGTCGGCTAGATCTCCCTGTTTCGCGTCCATTTGGAGAAGATCAGTTCGGTTGCCTCGGAAAGCCTGGGTCGAATCGAGAAGACCTTTCTGGGAATCGATGAGTTTCTGGAGATCGCTCGTTGCTTGAGCGAGTGCCTCGGCCTTGCTGACCGGGTCGAGATCCTTGGCGATTTGCCGCAATTGATCACGCGCGTTCTTTTGTTGAATCAGAGCATCTGCCAAGTTGCCTGCTTGAATGTCGGAAGAGGCTTGGTTGAGAGCCAGTTGAATCTGACCATCCTTGAGTTCGTCTTGCGCTTTCTGGATTGGATTGTTGAGTTGACCGTTAAGTTGAGCCGCTTTGTTGAGTTGTTCCGTGACCGAGCCGAGATCATCGGAGATCGATTGTTGCTCCGATTCCAGAACCTGAACGGTCGTTTTCAATGTGCGATCCAGCATCATGGCCAGAGGTGGCCGATTCATGAATTTCCGCTGAACGTCCTCCGTCGCTTTAGTTGTCGAGCCTTCCCGATCCATCAGGTCCCGGAATTTTTCAGCAAGTCGAGATGCGGCTTGATGTTGCTCAAACTCCACCAAGAGATGGCCCAATTGAGAGAGGATGCTCTTTTGGTCCGCGTACGCCGTGTATGCGCTCTGTTGGGAGGTGACGGGGTTGTTATCCGCTGCAGCCGACTTCAGAGCCTCAAGAACTTGCGTCATTTCCGGGCCGGAGAGGTCGGTCAGCTTCGATTTGACGGCCTCAAGCATTTTTACGTCATTACCGGAAATTCCATTCGCTTCCAGTTCGTCAATGAGGTCTTGCACCTGCTTTTCCACAGCGGTGGTGTGGTCGCGGATCTCCGCTTGATTTGTGGCGTTCTGCTCGATGACAGATTTCGGAACATCTTGGGCGGCAACGAATGAACAAGACAGCCAAAGCACGAGGGCGATTGCGAGAATGAACCGAGAGCACTGCAAGTTATTCACTATCAACGAGTTCCATGTCGAGCTTGTCGAGACATCAGTAAAAATCTGAACGGGAGGCTTACTGATTTCTCGACAAGCTCGAAATGGGGGAACTTGTTGGGAGTGGATATTTATTTCAACCATGGGAATCTCACGTTTTAAGTTAATCCTCTCTCTGAAACCGAACCTTTGCGTCTACAGCCTACCAGAGTTCCTACCGTTTGCCTGTTTTATTTGGAATCCGACGCCCCCCGAATCGCGTCTCGCAGTTGTTCGTTAATCTTCTCCTGATTCTTGGAAATGTTTGTGATCAAATTCAGGCTATCCATCAATCGATCCATGACCTCGGTTCTTTTTTCCAATTCCGTGACGACCTTCAGAATGTGATGTTCGCTCTCACTATGGCCCGGTCCGGTAACATTATTAATATCCTCAGCCTCCAGCCAAAACTCGATACTCGTGTCGTCGTGGAGAGGGGGTTGGATGGCGGTAAGGTCCCACGAATATTGTTGTGTAACGGTGACAGGATGCGGCGGGTTTAGGGCGATGGCGGTCGTTTGAGTGACGCTTTTGTTTTCGGAATTGGGATCTTGGATTCGAGTTTTTT
>CAVURW010000241.1:0-10436 GCA_963743595.1 uncultured Verrucomicrobiae bacterium | reverse complement strand
TTTCGGGTTCAAGTAGACGGTTTATGAGACTAGCAAGGTCGTTGTCAGATACAGAGAGCACCAAGGCTGATGCAATCCTCCTGGCGTCCATATTTTGAAAGGAAGGCTGAATGGGCTTAAAGCCCTGGGCTCGATAGCCGGTCAACGCTAGTTCTATCGCTTCATGTAAACTATCCTGCCTCAGAAGATTAAAGAGTTGTCGGGCGAAACCGGGCTTGGCCATCTTAGGTTGACGGAAGAACATTCTATTGTTGATAGGAAATTCCTTCGGCAGAAAAAAAGGTTTGAAAAAGGCCCAGGCCAGTAGCTCACAGATTGGAACTTTAAGGCTTGATCTGGAGGAAATGGGATAAGTCCATTCGATCAGGGAGAGTGGAGGGACCCATTGATGTATTGGGTTAAGGAATGAAGCATCAGATGATAGGTATTCGGATACATCATCAAGACTGATTTGAACTTGTGTAGCAAGAAGATGCAGGTCGTTTTTCGAGTCGACCAAACGGCGACCGACTAAGTCCAGAATAGCGGACTGTGCGTCTCCCTCATGCCAGACGGTTCGAACGGACTTGCCGCCATTACCAAACGTATAATGAAGACCCTTCTTTTCAATTCCGAATATGTTACAGACAGCCGGATAAGATGAGCCTGCTCCTAATGATGCAAAGACGCAGGCTACGCGAGTATAGCTAGCCTGTTCTGGATGCGCCAGAGCCAGCCATTCAGTAGGTAGCATTGGCAAGGGACGACAGGACTTACGAAGCTCTCTATTATGATCAATCTTTATCTGACATGCCACCAAACCAAGCCAAAGTTTTTGCCATGTTTCAGGCGTTGATTCTTGAGTTACTCCGACTACTAGCCGTTCGATTCTTCCGCGAAGCCCTCGATACTTGGTTTTAGATTTTCTGTTCGCAGGCTCGAACGGAAGAAAATCGAACCATCTCCAGCCGAGGAACCCAGTCAGAAGTCTGGAGGAAAGAGGATCCTCTTTGATTTCGAATAAGTGTCTAGGAATAGCTTCGTAGACCTGGCTACTCGTGGTTTGACGGAATTCAAAACGGACAAAACTTATAACACCTGCGTCTGTCCCGGATGCAAGTGCTGCCACGGCAAATTCATGCGGAGCAGCGGCAGCTTTATCTCCTAACCGAGCAAGACCACGTTGAAATAGATAACATATCTCAGCTAGAGTTGCTGGAGTCTGCCAGACTGGAGCCCAAAACTCACCTTTTCTGACCTGTCCCACCTCTTCTTGACCATCGGGATCAGAGGGCTGGCTTATGAACGGAAAAACTGCGTACGGTCTAGCCATTGATCCAAACCGTTTACCGCTACCGCCACGCATGAGAAGTGCTCCCTCCATCGCTAGAAGATAAGACCAAGGGCTAAGGCTACCTTCCCGGTACCAATCTTGCCCGCTATTAAAGGCTTTATTATTATAAACAAACCAACTGCCTCCATTTGCAAAGGGTGGGGCCGCAGTAGTTTCCTTCCCAAATAAGGAGCTTTCCAACCACTCAAAACTGTTATCCTCTTTACAATTATGAAGGGCGTTTTGTTGAGCGACAGCTAAGTCTCGTTTCCCAATATTACCACCTGTACCAAAAATGGGGTTAAATTGATTGCGATGGGAAGGTACGATCGTACAGTCTGACACTCGGATATCAAAAATGTTTGTTACCGATCTCTTGGCCCAAAGTTTGTCTGAAGTTTTGGTCTTGGTATCAGCCTTTTGTTCAACAGACCACCATTTTTTGTAAGAAGTAGGCTTCCATTCCTGCAATAGGTAATCGGAGACTTCACCTACTACGAAATCTCCTGCCAGCCAAAAAATTCCTTTATGCCAACTACCCCGTGCACTCGGCCACTTCTGACTAACGGCACGAAGAAGGCCCAGGCCCATGAAATAATGCCCAAGACAATCTGTGGTGATTGCAGGAAAAGGAATGAGGCGATGGGTGTTCATGAAGTAACTTGAGTTAAAGTACTGTTCATTGAGGCGCGGGCATCAGCCGCCCGGAAAACGGACTCTAAGAAGGCCAGTTTAAAAGGGCCCAGCAGGCGGGGCTGATCAGGCGGTACGGCAATTTCAGTTACCTGATCACCTGGCCATGCGGGTCCGAGAAGTTCCTGAATTATTGACGTCCAAGATGGTCGGGTTGGTGTGAAAGTGCGATTTTCCCAATCCAGTTCTCCGGCTCCAAAAAAATTTCGAACAGCTAGCTCGATTTTAATTGCTCGTCCGTCCTCTAGAATAAGATTGGAATCCATTGGCTTCCAACCAAAGAGGTTATTTCCGATACCGCTACTTCGAAGAACCGTACGAATCTTGCCGTGGTGGCTTGCGATGAGGTACAGAGTGAGTTTTGTAGGCTCAGAAATGGGAACGCCCTGGCCTTGGTGGCTCCATGCCGCTAAAAGGCTCAATGCTTCATGACGGAAAAACGGAATTTTCTTAAACTTCCCTTCGAATTTTCCCCAGATGGTCTGTGGGTTATTGGGAGGCAGACACTCTTGCCACTTCGCATGCCTTTTACCAACGTCATGCCAATGTCCAGCAGACCTCAGCGAAATAATCCAGTCTTCTCCAAACTCAAGGTTTTTAGCTATATCAATGGCCCAATAGATTACCGAAGCAGTATGATCATCCAGGGATTGCCAGAAGCCCGCTTGACTTTCCGAATCCTTAATCAGGGAATTATTAGGATCTAATGTCTGCAGAACCTCATTCGGCTTATCAGCGGTGTTTCCAGTCCAACCCTTGCCTTTGCTGTAACCTCCGGCACTTAACGGAAGAAGCAGAGTCATTCCGGGTACGACACCACCGGGTCTAATAGGGTCCCAGGTACTATTTTCTTCATTCCAAAGAAAGGCATTCTCTTTTGTGTCTTTAAGAAATGCACCCAATGCAAAGGCTGATATCGCAACATATTCATCCCTTGATGGTGCAGGCATCTCTTTGGGTGGGGCCTTTTCGAATCGACGCCAAAACACGGTAACATCTGAACTTAAATCTGTAGTTCGTATGAACGTAGAGATGTCAGTAAAACCGCCCGCCAAATCGGGCTCAGTTGAAAAAAGACCATAAACGTCATCGGCACGGACTAGCGCAGGAATCTCTATTTTGAGCGCTTCCTGAGAGGGCTTGGTTTTGAGTACCAAGTCTAGAGCATCCCGATAGGAACTTCCCTCCTTCTGATGAGCAACAACTCCTGCGAGTAGTCGTTCAGATTCATCAAGACGTGACTTTTCATAAGGCCCTAATCGTCCTGCGTTTGGAGAATCCTTCGCGTTTTCATCCTTCTTTTGAGATTTTGGTTTCCAGAACTTCGCTCTGGCATTAGGGTGTCGGTTATCGCGGTTAAGCCGCCCTAATCGCTGTATCGTGGAGGCCCAGGGTGCAATCTCTGAGAGCAGGATTGCTGCAGATATATCCACCCCTGCTTCAATAACTTGAGTAGCGATTAGGATTAGACCTGGATGATTAGGTGCGATTCCACAATTCTTATTCCCCAGTGCAATAAAAGCGTATAACTTTCCGATCTTGTCGGCTCGATCCGCTCGTCGATAGCGGCTATGGAGTAAGAGAATTTCGGGTTTCGTTCCGGCTTCCGCTCTCTTTGCTTTTTTCACCTTTTGGGGAGTATCTAGAAATAATATAATATGTTCGTAACAATCTAAGGCTGATTGAACCGTATTTAGAATCACTAGTGTCAATTGCCCCTTTTGGTGGACAGAAAGGATTTCTGAGGAAGTTGGAGCTGCCTGCAACATTTCAATTTTTTTTTCGGCGGTAAGGCGAGGCTTTAATTCTTCGCTTCTCCGTTCAGATTCAGTAAGCATGAATCGGCTCGGAGGCTTAACCCCAAGCTCAACACGGTCTACTGTTTCGAAAGCTTCTTGGGAAGTGGTTGCGGACATCCACCAAGTTAAGCAAGGCTTGGCCACGGGCCATAAGCATGAGCGAAATCCATCAAGTTGAATTCCACTACCAAACCCATTTCCCATCAACTGGACCTCATCGAATATCCAAAGGCAATCATTATTTAGCCACGCAAAATGCATGGGCCAACGGTAACGATTCATTCCATACCCACGGTTAAGGGCGCGGGATAGAAGCATATCTTGTGTCCCAATGAGGATGGCCTCTTTTTCCGGGTAAATATCCCATTTTTCAGTATCTTCGCCGCCCATGAGAATGATGGGAGAATGAAGGGCCAGCCATCGGAGAGCACTGCCGTCGTGGGGTTTGGTGTATTGTCTAGCTAAACGAAGCAACCATTTTCGCACCTCATCACGCGTTTGCTCCACGAGTGTCCGCATGGGCAGGCAATAGACCAATCGACGGGGCCATTGCTTACGTGCCTCTTTATCCGGTTGAAGCAAGCGATTCCAAACCCAAGCCAGAACCACCGCAGCCGTTTTGCCCAGGCCGGTGGGGATTTCGATCAGCTGGGATTGGCAGAGGATTCCGAGACTGAGGTTGGTCGTCTGTCCACAGGCCAAGCGGGTTTGGTAATCATAGGGCTGATCCTTTCCTGTAGCAGCGAGGAACGCTTTCGTAAAAGTCGATGGCATCATGGTTGTCGCTTTTCTTTAATTTTACTGATCTTTTTCGGTCGTCTTTTTGATTTAGAGATCGCCCCCAATCAACTGCTCCAGGTGCAAACGCGTAAGGATTCAAAAGAACTCTTACTCGCTCAACCGATACCCTTTTTGTGTGCATTGCCAGACCATATATTCGAAGCGCGCAGTAGACAAGACGATTTTTATAATACTGAAATCTGTTACCTTTGATTAATAAAATTGGCTTTCATTCATTTTCGTGTAAGGTTCCAAAAATGTTGTTTTCAGGTGAGCGCGGCCCCATTGAAGCATAATTCGGAATTCTGTAGTCCTAAGACCCAGCATGCTTTTCCGCGCTCACCTGAGGGCAAATGCATTGATCCGACTGCGGTTTTCCCGAGCCCGGCGGGAATCTCCAGAAGTTGGGAGGAACAGAGAGTTCCTAAGGAGTGGTTTGTTCGGAGCCGCAGGCGAGCCGCGTAGGGCTCTTTGCCGGTGGCTGTTTTGAAGATGTGGGGGAAGCTGGGCATTCGCGTAGCCTGGTAAATTATCAGTTTCTGTTAACGAGGAGAATGCCAAAGTCAAAGGGACAACGGCAGGCCCTGGTGCAATATCTTAAAATTGTTCCTAAGCCACAGGTCTGGGTCAGGCTGCGACGCTGCGATTCGTTCTTTTGCTTTGAGATAGCTCGATTTTTGTTTGATGTTTGATGTGTAGAAGCAGCTTTTAATGTTTAACGTAGATGTTCCAGTTTTGCCTCAGCATTGTCACGGCCATTGACAGGCTGTCGAAGCCGTGTTCCAAGGTTGTCTTAGAATCGTCCAACCCAAGTCCTACTTTTGGGTAGGGGTTCGATGATTGTAAGACCTTCCATAAACAATGCTTGCACTTTCGCCCCATAGTGATGACGGCTTGTCCAGGCGTTGTGTAAGGGTCGAGCTTATCGCGGAGCGTTAAGCAAGTGTCTGATTGTAGGCAGGCTCAAGACCGAAAACCAAACCCACAGTTTGGGTTTGAGGGCTTCCGAGCAGGTCGACAAGTTGCTGATCTCGGAAAGCTCACACCAAACGGGCCAACTTCAGAACAGGTGCGGCACATCGGGGATTCCTTCCCTGCCGTTATTGATTTTGATGGAGGTTGGAGTGCGATTGCATCACTGTTCCCCCTTAACCATCAAGGCGTGTACATCACCACTAGTCATCATGCCATCTAAATCAATTCTATTAAGGTAGTCGTAGAAAACAAATCCAGGAGTTAAATCTAGGATAGCCATTAATAATAGGGACGAAAAACATGCCAAGACTACTGCGGATGCCTTTGCGACCGGAATTGAAGAATACACTTTGTAAGGGAAATACAACAGAAGGGGTATCGGCTGAAGTAGCGCAATGTAAACATGGAGTGTACTGGCATAATTAAACAAGTCCATCTGATGTGGATAATACCATTTTGCATAATCGTAATCAAAAATCCATAAGCATATCCAAGTGAAATAGGGAAAAAGACCGAATACAGAACACCAAACTAAAAACGAATAAGTAATCGATTTCATGGATTTGGTTCAGTAGTGCTGGGATCAGAATCTAACCCAAGATAGAAATCCCCAATGGTTCCAAAGCCATCCACTGTAAAACCCCAGTGAATACACCCAAGACGCTCTGGATAAGCATCGCCCTTATCTAAACAGAAGGCACAAGTTGTAAACCGGAATAACTTTCCTAGGCCTAAACCTACGAAATTACTCGAGTTAGGATTGTCATACATTGTCTCATTATAGTTTGTCGTGTTCGCCGTTGTTCTGTCGCCCTGATTGGCGTAGTAAGGTTGAGTTCCAGGTTTTGATCCTGGTTCTTGACCATCTGGAAGTTGGGGTTTTTCTAGGTCATCCATCCACGAGCCCCCATTGTTAGCACGTTGTGCAAAGCGTATTTTTTTACAGCAATGCTGTCGGGTTCTATCGGCTGCAAAATTTATCTCTATTGCGATTCCGGCTTTTACTCCATTCTCCCAAGTTGAAGTGTAATCAGATTTTGCATTTACTTTCCATGTGTCCAAACCAAGCGGATCTTTCCGTGAAACCGGATTGTCATAACAATATGCATAAATATTAAATCCACCTCCTATGCCAATAGGATCCCTCGAGAGCCACTTCCCGGTATTCAAATCGTAAGCCCTTCGCCAAGTTAGGTATAGTCCACTAGCTGAATGGTTGTAGTAATGTCCATACTGGAACGTGGGTAGCGTGGTGCCAGATACGACCGTGGTTTTTCCGTATACATCATAGGATAATCTCGAAGTAATAGAGCCGGTAGATGATATTAACTCTCTTACGGACAGTAGATGATCAAATGTGTAGAAGTATCCCCGACCCATTGCGTTTTTAAAATTCCAGTTCTCATAACCCGTTACAGTTCTGCGGGTTACCGTCTCGTTTTTGCTGGTGCAATCGGGGGGCTGATCGCAAAAACCCCTGACACGGTTTTTTTCGGTGAACGTGAAGGTTGTAGACGCGCTCTTTTCCGGTGAAGACGGGGAGGCAGGCGGCTCACAAAGAGCGGCTAAAGAAGAAGATGCAGCATGATCTTCGAGCAGTACCACGGCGGGTAGGCTATCGGGTTTGCGGGACGGCGGCAAGAGCGGCTATTGAACTGGATGCAACGTCACGTTGCCTGGGTCCAGCGTCACGCTGGCTGGAGGGATGGCAGCGGGCGTGGACCTCCTGCAACTGGCGGATATTGACTTCGGTATAGATGGCGGTGGTTTTGAGGTCTTCATGTCCTAAAAGTTGCTGGATATAGCGGATATCGGCCCCCCCTTCGAGCATGTGAGAGGCGCACGTGTGGCGGAGCAGGTGACAGCTCCCTTTAATGCCGGCGTCAGCCATCCATTGACTCACGAGCCGGGATAACACGTCGGGATGGAACGGGCCGCCGTAACTGGTGAGGAACAGAGCGTCACTTCGAGTGTTGAGTTTGAGTTGAGGCCGGCTTTCCGAGAGGTAGCGTTCAAGCCAGTAGAGGGCGTGTTCTCCGATCGGGACGAACCGGTCTTTCTTGCCTTTGCCCTGGCGGATATGGAGGGTGCGGCGTTCTAGGTGAAGTTGCGGCAGTTCGATTTTGCATAGCTCGGTGCGTCGGATTCCAGAGGAGTAAAAGAGTTCGAGGATGGCTCGGTCTCGAAGGCCAAGAGGGTCTGTGACGTTGGGAACGGCGAAGAGCTGGCTCATTTGTTCCCGAGTCAATGCGGCCACGGGCAAGCGCCTTTCACTGATCTCTTGCCCGATGCAGCGCCATTGTTCAGGTTCAGCCGTGACCTCTGCCGGATCGAGCACCTCCACCACCACGGGCAGATCCTCCGGCCAGCGTTCCTTACGCACCGGGTTTCTTTTGCGCGGCTGAGGTTTGGCCTCTTCCTCGGCGATTTCGGAAGAGGCCGGCGTTTTTCCCAGGGTCGACTCCGGCTGTTGCACCAAAAATAAATCGGGCTGGTTTGAGTCCAACTTTTCACTGCTGGCCCCAAAAACCTTCTTCACCAGCAAATCCACCTTTTGCCGCAGGAGCTTGTTTTCAGCCTTTAAATCCTCCATCCGCTCCAGAAGTTGCGACTGTTTTTTTAGCTGATCCGATTGCTGGATAATGATCGCTAAGAGTTCGCTTTTTGAGAGTTTCCACTGCTCTAAAACAGAGCAGGATGCGATCCTCTTTCGCTTGTTTTCAGAGGGAAAACCACTTTACTTGAACTATTTTTGCCGCTCGTACCACGGACGCATTTTCCCACCCCGTAAATCGATTCCATCGGTCAACATCGCCAAGGCTTCCGGTCGTAACGACACCACTTTTTCATCCGCCTTCGGCCACGAAAACGTCCCTTGTTCCAGCCGTTTGGCCATGACCCACAGCCCACTCCCGTCCCAGTACAAAATCTTGAGCCGCGTCCGCTGCCGATTGCTAAAAACGAACAACGCCCCGCCCCGTAAATCCTGATCCAATGTCGTCCGCACCAACCCCGCCAACCCTTCAAAACTCTTGCGCATATCGCACCCCTCCACGGCCACAAAGATCTTTAGTTGGCCGCTAAAACTCAGCATGTCTCTCCCAGATGCCTCAGCAGTTTGGCCGCCCACAAAATGTGCCTCTCCTCAGTAAGTTCCAGTCGGATTCCGCTAGGACCTTCCACCCAAAGCGCTCCATTTTTTGTCGTCGTTGAGGCTCGTACCTCGGCTCGCTTCTCCACAACCGCCTCCACCCACTGGACCGCTCCACCCGAACCCTCCTTTGAACCCTTTGCCACCCCAACCCCACGCCGCTTCTGAACAACCCACCACGCAAACGTTGACTGCTTAATCCCGGCCAACCGCGCGAAGGCTGTTCCACTCATCCCACTCTGCTCAAATTCAGCCAATATCGCTTCCCTCCGTTCCTTCGTCGTTAGCATTCTCCCAAGCCCATCCCTCTTCAATATCTCCCCATCCCTTAGCATCGTTTTGGTCGTTGTCATCGACCTATCCTACCTATCAACAACCTTCTCACACAGTGGTGTCATGTGAGACGCTTACATTGGACATTGGACACGCCTTCAACCAAAAAGTTCCTTCTCTCCAGCTTTCACGAAAAAACACTCCCTCATCGAGTGCGTGAACTCACCTTCACAGATAGGATACGGCTCTGCGGGGACGCAACCGGAGCGCTCTGTGAAGCCTGCCATACCGTTAAACCGGTTCCTGGTCAAAACAGCCCCTGGTGGATAATCTCTCCCAGGGGCTCGCTCTTTTCTCTCCATCTCACACCAAAACCCATTCCGTTCCCTCGCTTAATTTGCAACTGCTTCCCTCATCCCATTTGAAAACGAACATTCGTACCCGAAGCTGTTTTCTGCGTTTATTCATTTTGGGGCACCAAGGTGTGCTACGTTCGGCGCGTGGAGTTCACTATCCTCGTTTCACAAATTCCAAATCCTCATCTATCCACGGCCATAATTGCATATCTCCACTGTCAAAGCTAATAAAGACTCCTCCAGTTTCGAAACAATTAAAATCTTTTGAATCCTGCGAGTTGGGAAAAATTACTTCGCTAATACGCCCCTTTTTAGAGCCAACCAGAATGTAGTCTCCGGATTCGATAGATTCGCCAGTACAGTATTTAAAGTGTGACATATTTAAGGAGCAACTCCGCCACCCTGTGCATCTTGTATTTCTGGACTTAGAATGCCTGGTGTTGGATTTTTGTCGATCTCTACCCAGAAACAACGACAGCCTCTATCCGGCGGTGACTGATTCATTTGAAATCGATGTGAGTGAGGAGTAGGAATACCGTTGTGGGCTTTTCCAGTAATATCAACTCGATAGGCAATAGTTCCTACTGGAGGTTCACACGGCTTGCATTTTTTTGAAGGACAATCACCCCCATCTGAAGTAAGGGCTGCATAAGCCATTAAGCCCCTTGCATATCCTTTAAAAAGACTATAAGCCCGCTGAAAGGCCGCAGCGGTTTCTGCGGTCATTGCCGTTCCGCCACCTCCTTCAACGACGGCACCTCCTCCAATCAAAGTTCCCTCTCCAATCAAGCCGTCTCCCACAATGATTGCACCTGCCGCCAAAGGAGGACACAATCCAAATCTATCAACTTTTAACACGGAATCGTTGCCACAATATCCATATAGATTAATGCCTCCTGCTTCCTCAATGGGATCTCTGGAGAGCCAGCGGCTTGTTGTGGGATCGTAAGGTCGTCCCGTGCTGCCTTTGTATCCGCCACGGCTTAAGTAAAGACCGCTTGGCTGGTGCCAATATGTCCAAGTGTAACCGAACGTTGGCAGTGTCGTTCCTGATACTACGGTCGTTCTCCCATAAACATCATAGCTTAAACGGGAGG
>CAVURW010000240.1:0-26061 GCA_963743595.1 uncultured Verrucomicrobiae bacterium | reverse complement strand
TCCCCTGCGCGCCGCTGACGACGCCGTTTTCTTCGGCCGGTGTTGATGGTCCAGAAATACGCTTGCGACTTCGGCACGTAACCCATTTCCGCCGTCACCACGGTCCAGCCATTGGCGGCGAGCCACTTCGAGACGGCGTGAATCGCGGTGCGTTCGGCGATGAATCGGGCACCGGCGACACCTTCCGGGATATCGTCGTTCTTGGCGTGCGTAAGCGGCTCGACTTCGTTCGCGCCGGCCTCAATTGCCGCGCCTTCCAGGTCTGAATTCACATCGGCGTAATAGGCCTCAATGAGACCCACGTGATCGAACAAAAACTTATTGCTTCCCGCTGCGCCGAGCTGGCCTTTTTTGAAGAGAACACGAATTTCAGGAGCGGTCCGGTTCTGGTTATCGGTGAGCACTTCCACGATGACCGCGACTTTATGCGGCGCGTAACCCTCAAATGTCACCGCTTCAAGCACCATTTTATCGTCGCCGATACCCGCGCCTTTTTTGACCGCCCGCTCGATGTTATCGCGAGGCACACTCTCTTTCCGGGCTTTTTCCATGGCGGCGTGCAACCGCGCGTTCCCGGCCGGATCGGGGCCACCATGCTTGGCAGCCACCATAATTTCCCTGAGCAACTTACCAGACGCCTGCGATCTCCGGAGAGAGGCGACGTTCCGCTTAGCGAGTAACCATTGACGTCCCATATCTCGGAGAGAATAGCGGATTTCATGGAGAACCGCTAGCGTGGAGCTCAGGAATTACCGGAGAGAAGTTTAGATGTGTCCGATACGTTTCTTGATATCGCCAATCCACTGGAGCTGTGCCTTGTAGAGGGCAGGAAGATCCTTCCCAATCGGAGCGCTTTCCGGATGTTGTTCCACGCGCTTGGAGATCATGGTCAAAGCGCCGACGATAAGCGTGGTCCCTGGAAACGTAAGAATGGGATCTGAGCCAAATTGATCCTCGACCATGTACCATTCTAAGCCAGTTTCGGAAGCCAAAGCGTCGCCGAATACAATGCCCATGCATTGGAGCTGATACGTTTCAGTTGGTTTGAAAATATTTTGTTTCAAAATCGCACCGAGAATATCCACTTTTCCCTGGGGGGTCTCATATTTCGCCATCATGGCTGGGATCCCGTGAATCATACTTTCGATGACCGCTCGTTGCTTAGCGAGTCGGGCAACATTCTCAGCATTTAAAGGCACGATTTTTTGTTCTGAAGCCATGATCCGACGATTATACAGCGGAGCGGCGAATTCAATCTGTTAATTAGAGTGTGGCGCACTCGCTTCTTAAAGATTGCTTTCAGAAACGAAGTCCGTCTTAATTCCCGACTTACGTTTTTACCCCCATGTCTCTATTTCATCGCCTGCTGCAGCGACTGATGACCGCTACAGCCTTTCTTGTCTGTAGCGCGCCGGGCACCATCGTAACCATTTCCATCCTTATGGCAGGGCTGGGCCTCTACATGATCGCCACCCGATTTGACGTGGTCAACGATACGAGCGATCTCCTCAGCGACGCCTATCCGCAGAAGCAGGACTTCAATCACCTGACCACGGAATTTGGCAGCGACGCCCGTTTTCTTGTCTTGATACAAGCCAAGGATACCGAAACCAAACGGCGCTTGGCCGACGAAGTCGGGGCCTATTTGCAGACGTTGACGCCGCAAGTCTCTAACGTCATCGCGCGGATCGATTACTCGTCGATTAAGCCGCGCCTGCTCTTCACCCGCGATCTGCCGGAGCTGAACAAAATCGCCGATCGCGTGGAAGCGGAAGTGAAAGCGGCTCGTGGCAGCGATACGAACTCCGGGCAAATCTTGCTCGACCTGAATTCCATTCTGAAACAGGCCAATGACAAGTTTAATTCCGGTTACCTGCAGGAGAGCGGAAATTGGAAAGACTTTTTGCCGTTCGTTAAGCAGTTCGTCTCGGTACTCAATAAAGCCTCCGCCCAAGCTGAGGGGGCCAATTCGACCGAGCCAGCCAAGACCCCGGACAACAATAAGCCTGCCGATAATTCTACGGATTCGTCGGATCTCGATTCCGAGGAGAACCTGGATGTGGACACGCAATTGCGGGATAAAGAGTATTTTTCCCTGGCTAATGGTGCGCTTCTGGTGACGGCTTACCCCGGAGAGCACGAGAAAGGCGGCGACACACCGTATGCGAACACGGTGCGGACTATTCGCGCCCATTTTCTGGAGATGGAAAAGGCAAATCCCGGTGCTTCGATTCAACTCACGGGTGAGCCGGCGCTTGATCTCGATCAGATTACCGACGCGCAAAACGACACGACTCACGCGGCGGTCCTAACGCTTCTGCTCATTCTCGGCCTCTTTTTCCTGAGCTACAAAACGATGCTGCGCCCGGCGCTCACGTTCTTTTCGCTCATTGTCGCGGTGCTCTGGTCGCTCGGTTTTTCACTCGCGGTGGTGGGACCGTTTAACATTCTTTCGGTGGCGGTGATTCCCATGGTCCTCGGGATCGGAATCGATTTCGGCATCCAGATCCTGGGGCGTTACGAAGAAGAGCTCAGCCGTGGGCAGACCGTGCGGGATGCGATCCGGCAAGCGCTGGAGCACACGGGAATCGCGATCATCACCGGTGGCAGCACCACAGCAGCCGCGTTTTTCACGCTTTGCCTGAGCGATTTTATCGGGCTCTCGCAACTTGGCAGCACGGCGGGTGCCAGCATGATTCTGTGCATGCTGGGCAGCCTCATTCTCCTGCCCGCACTCTTCTATTTGCGAGATCGCAATGGGTGGCCGGAAACGCTTAAAAATAGCTCGTCACAATTGGCGTGGCGTTTTTTAAAGACGTGGGATAAAGATCTGGTTCGTTACCCGTGGATCTGGGTCGTTGGATCGGTCATCCTTTCGGTAGCCTCAATTTTGAGCCTGAGCCATCTCCGGTTTGATTATAATTTGCTCCATCTTCAGAGTGCCTCCGCTCCCTCGGTAAAGGTGCTTCAGCAGCTGATGGACGCGACCAAGGTCGATGTGAATGGCAAGGAATCCGAGACTTCCACCATTTACGCGTCGGTAGTCGTCGATAATCTCGATCAGGCCAAAGAACTGACTGACAAGCTCAAAGCCCTTCCGGTGGTCTCGAAAGTGGACTCTGTTCTCGAAATTCTGCCTAGCGATGGCGATACGAAACTGCCCGTGGTGAAACGCATCGTCACGGCAGCTAAATCGCTTAACTTTGCGCCAGCCTCAAAGGCACCCATCGATCTCGGTAAAGCGCGAAAGGACGTAGCCAGCCTTCTCGATAAGGCGACGGAGGGCCAAAAACAGGCGCATGGCGCGCGGAACATCTCCAGCGTGGCCAGGCAAGCCGATACAGCGTTCTCGACGATGGTTCCTGCGCTGGCTCGACTGAAGAAAGCGCTCTCTGCGGATGACACGACATTGGTTCAACGCTTCAGCCCCAGTCACCAGGGCGGCGCGTTTACGCAGTTGCAAAAGAACGTCGATTTCTTGAAGACACAATTGGATGATCGCGCGCCGAATCTGGATGATGTTCCGGAAGCCTTGAAAAAGCTCTTTGTCGGCAAGACCGGTAAGATTCTTCTGCAGGTCTACGGCAAGAAAGATCTTTGGGAGGCGGCCCCGGACAAGGAATTTGTCGACTCAATCATCAAGGTGGCGAACCATGCCACCGGCACGCCAGTCTTGAATTACTACGCCACGGACCTGCTCATTGAGAGCTATCTAAAAGCGGCCGGTTGGGCATTTGTCGCGATTCTGGTTTTGATCTTGCTTCACTTCCAGAGCTTCAAATATCTCATCCTCACCGTGACGCCTCTTGTTTTAGCCGTTTTGTGGAGAACAGGATTAATGGTCCTCGTCGGGATCGAATTCAATCCTGCCAATATTGTGACGTTGCCGCTCATTATCGGAATCGATGTAGCGTTCGGCATTTACATCGTGGATCGGTTCCGGGAAGACGGCGAAATGCGGATTTTCTCTGCCAGCACGGGTAAAGCGATCATCATGTCGGCGCTGACCTCGTTCTTCGGATTCGTCTCACTGCTCATCGCGCAATTCCGCGGCGTTCATTCCATCGGCGTGCTGATGTCGCTCGGCATCGCCATCGGCTTGGTGACGAGCATTTTAATCTTGCCGCAAATCCTTGTCTTGCTACCCGATAAACGACCCGTTAAAAGTCCTAACAGTTAAAACTATGCCAGATTCTTTCGCCACATTGGGTGGTCCCCTCATTCTCTGCTCTCTGGACGTAATGGATTCGTGGCCTGGCAGCGAAGATCCTCTGCACAACGAGGCGGTGGATGCGTGTGTCGATTGGATCACGCCGATTCAGATTCACGGTAAAGATTTCTACATCCTGAAAGGCCCAGACAACACCGTAAAGTGTTACTGGCAACCGAACCCAATCACCAAGGGCGGCCTGCTGTGGCGGAGCCTGAAAGCGCCGGAAAGTTTCGAAATTCCCTCGAAGATCGATATCTACGTGGAAGCGCGTCAGGTCTTGGAGACGCTCTACAATCGCTCTGAAAAGCAACACTACGCCGTTTTCGATAGCATGTTCACCGGTGAAGAGGCTCGTTTCGCGGAGTCCTTTATTGAGATGAATTTCCCGATCTATTTCGTGTCACTCGATACGTACGAGTTCAAGAAAGGTCGCGACGTCCACTTTGCCATTCACAATTTCCGCCCGATCGGACCTGCTCAGCGCGAAAGCACACTGATCCCGAGCTCGCGTCCGCGTATCATGCGGTAGGTTGAATTTCAAGCCACGGTCGTATCGAAAAGCCGTCCGCCACTGAGGATCGCGTCGGGCACGGAAGCGGAAACGATTTCGGTTTTTCCGCTATCGGCGAGAGCGGCCAAGCTTGGCAAGGTCGCCGCCCATACTTTCAACTCGACGGTTTTCCGGCTGAGGTCTTCGCGCTTGGCTTGGATCATTTCCACGAGGTGCGTCACACAGGGAAGAATCAATTCATTGGTGCCAGACGCGTGTCGATCATGCATCAGTCTCCGCGCTTTCGGCACTGCGAGATCGAGATCCAGCGCTAGGTCCCAGGCATCCAGGTGGCTCATCCCATGAAGCGCCAAACCGCGCACCACGTGTTCGAACGCGTGGACAGTCGGCAGAATGGCTAAAGTTGCTGTCAGGCTCTCGTCGTGCCAACGCTCCGAGACAGGGAGGTGCGCCTCGCTTAAGTCTTGGATCGTGAGACGAGTTAAGTAGTCGCTAGAGACCTTCGTCGCCGCCGCATTGACGAGATCGCGAACACGCACGGTCTTCCAGTCGGCCTCGAAGAATTCCATCTCGGCGTTCTGCTTCAGGCAGGTTTCTATGCACTTGACCACATGATGCGCATTTCGGAGAAAGTGCGGCACGTCCGTCACCTGATCTGGATGTTCCCACATCTTGGCCAGCAGCGTTTTCGCCACCCCTTCGGCGACGGTCTTGCGGATGCCGCGCTCGTGCAAATATCCAGACACCTCTGTAAAAAACTCATCACGAACTGTCAGTTCCCGTCCTAGTATTTCAGAAATGTTCTCAAAGTGTTTCATGTGATCCGTTTTTTTTCGAACCACATGAGCGATTTTAATGCCAAAGCTATACATGCAGGTGAATTAAAATCACTGCTTTGCTGCAGTACGACAAAACGCCGACGCCGACCTCACAAAGCGTCGTGATCACCGGGGATGAACCGCCATCACTGTAACCTCCTCACTATCAACAAGGTATCCATTTCGAGCTTGTCGAGAAATCAGTAAAAATCAGAACGGGAGGCTTACTGATTCCTCGGCAGGCTCTTCTTGAACCAGTTGAGGTCGATTCAATTGAGCGCCAAAGGCGCGATCCGTATAAAAGCCTGGTATGAGGGCGGCTGATATGCCGTCCGAAGTGCCGGGTACATCACCGTAGGGGTTAGAGTTCCAACGGAACGGTAATCAGTAGCCTCCCGTTCTGATATTTACTGATGTCTCCACAAGGTCGACATGGAAACACGTTGAGAGTGAACAATTTGCACTAAGCGCGGTTCATCCTCACGAATCACCCCGCTTTGCGAGCCCGTACCTCTCTCATTTTCTACGGCTCACCGCGCTCATCGGAACGTTGACCCGGCCGATGCCGGCGCTACGCAGTTCCAGCTTTTGGGGATCTTCCGTTACAATTTCGCCAAGCAATTCACCGTCTTTCAGGGACAACTCGGCCATATTTGAGCAGACGTGGGCGGTGGGAACCATCACAGCTCCCAGGCTCACGTGGCGCAAATAAATCGCTTCGCCTGTTTCGGCAAGCACCTCTCCGGCGACGCGATCTCCGTTGAGCAACATCAATTTACGAATGCGACCTTCCGCCAACACGGAGCGATTGATTTTGACACGCCCGATCGATTCGCTCTCGATCAACCATTCCTGGTCATTCGCAGAAATCATCACGCCAGTAAATCGCTCGCCGCTAGTGAGAATAAATTCACGAGACGTCATCGTTGGCGGAATTTTCGCCACCTCAGCGAGGCTCACCTGTCGACCGCTATCGCGTCTGGGTTCACCGACACCGCGAGAGACAGCGGCCATGGAAACCTCGGGTTTCAGAGGAGTGGGCGGTTGCGTGGCCGGTTCGGGAATGATTGGAGTGGGTGTCGCCGCAAGTATCGGAATTGCGCGCGGAGCCTCGCTCGTAGTAGGAATCGCAGGAGTCGCCTCAGTAGCCGGGACGACATCGGGCGTGCGGACCATCGCGGCTCGGGGCTCACCTGGTGCGGAGATGGGAATCCGTGTCTGTTCTGACATCGGGGGCGAGGTCACCGCTGGAAGTGGTTTCGGCACGGGCAGATCGGCAAATACGAGTGCACGCGTCTGTTTTTTTTCTTCGGCAGTCCTCGCCCGGTCCTTCGTCGCAGAATCGCCAGTCGCAGTCGACTTCTTAAAAAACATCTCTGGCCAGCGTCTCTTCATTCCCCCTTATACCACAGCCTTTGCGAGCTGGAAACTGCTCGATCGCACGACCCTGACCCGCTTTCCTCTTGATTCCTGAATCCTCATACGAGACTCTACCCGTTCAACCTTATGGCCGCCCGCGTACCCGCATTTGCTGCAGTCGTCAGCCGTTACAACTACGAGTTCACGGAGGCTCTACTCATTAACGCCCAGGACGTTTTGCGTGGATATTCCATACATGTCGTCTGGGTGCCCGGCGCTTTTGAAATTCCCCTGCAAGTTCAGCGGCTGGCCAAATCCAAAAAGTATGCGGCTGTGCTCGCCTTCGGTTTAGTTTGGCAGGGTAAAACTTATCACGCCCAGGAGATTCTCCGCGCCGTGACAGACGCGCTGATGCAGATTGCTCTAGAGACCGATGTGCCCGTGATTCACGAGGTGCTCTGTGTGACTTCCGAGCGTGATGCCCGGGATCGCTGCATCAAAAAGAAGCTCAATCGTGGCCGCGAAGGCGCTCACGCCACGCTCAGTCTTCTCGACCTTCCGCAATTGACCAACTCGGAGCCGGACGAGAAATAACATGGGCCTACGTCGTCAGGCACGGGAACTCACCGTGCAATTCCTTTTCCAGAGCGATTTCGTGAAGCACGATCGGCTTGAATCGGCGTTGCTCGCGTTTTGGACCATCACGGAATCGTACGAAGCGATTAAACCGGCGGTTAAATCATTCGCGCTCGGCCTGATCAAGGGCGTTGTCGAAAACATGCCGCAACTCGACAAGAAAATCAGTGAGCTAGCCGATAACTGGGACTTCGACCGGCTGGCTCTTGTCGATCGCAACGTGCTCCGGCTCGCCCTCTACGAAATGCTCTTTCGCCCCGAGATTCCGCCCGTTGTCTCAATCAATGAGGCAATCGAAGTCGCCAAGAAATTCGGCTCGGAAGACTCCGGTAAATTTGTGAACGGGATCTTGGACCGGGCGAAGAAGGACCTGCTCCGTCCCGCGCGCCAAGCCTCCGGCGAATCGACGGTCCATCCGACCAAGTGATTTGCTCAGTGACTGTGCTCCGCCCAAATTAGCGGCTCCGGCAACGCCACGAGCGTGTACTCGATGTGAATGATCCGGCGATGGGTCGGATGTGTCGCCGGGGCTGAGGCGTGGAGGATCAAAGGACGCATGAGCAGGAGATCCCCGGCGCGGGCGGTACAAAGGGTTACAGGAGAGGCTGCGCGAAACCGCGCGATGGCGTGGGAATCGAGCCGACCGTGTCTGTGCGAACCGGGAATAACCTGGAGCGCGCCATTCGATTCATCGCAATCGTCCAAATGCAGTCGAGCTGTCACCATGTTATCGAGCACGGAAATGGGCGGTTGCACGTGGGGCACTCCCTCTTTAATGGACCACGGGCCGTAACCGGGGATCTCGGCCTTTTGTGCAACTGAGATCGTCAGGTCCTGGTGCCACGCCACCGGCCAATTTGCCTCAGGCGATTTATCAAAAAGGATCGAGCGCACAGGCACCGGCTTGGCATTTGAATCTTCCAGTGCTGCCCGGAGGTAATCTAGCAGCTGCGGTGAAGTCGCGAGTGAAGCGACTTCTGGGATACGCTGCATGAGTTGGCGATGACCGGCAGCCGGGCCGAGCGGTTCCACTGCGCACTTCAGCTCAAGAACATGTTTCGGGCTTAAAACAGCCGGAATCCGTGCGAAACCATTTTCAAACAAACCGTTCAAGCGGGCTGATCCTGCTTCCAGATGGGCACGTCCTGTTTCATTTGGGAGATGAGTTTGTCCATAAACACGAGCCCTTCCTGGCGATGCGTGCTCTGGATTCGTATGAAGAGCGAGGGCTCTCCGACCGGGACAAATCCGATCCGGTGAATCAAGTGGATCTCGTTAATGGGATGCTGGCTCTGGAGCGAATCGATGATTTGGCGGAACTGGCGATGGGCCATTTCTTCATAGGCCTCATAGTTCAGCCCTGTGAGGCTCGTCTCGTCTTGAAATTTGCGCACCACGCCGTAGAAATCGAGCACCGCGCCACTTTTGCCGTCGGAGGGGAAGGTGGGCGGCAGCGCTTGAATCGGGTCTGGCGAGATGAAAATGGTGACCAGCAGAGGCATAAAGCGAGCGTGCCAAGGATTTTCGACAATTCCGAGTCGAGAATTTACTCTTTGGCACACAGACTGTTACAATGTCCGATGGGCCGCATGATTTTCAACATAGTACACACCACCTCTTACCAGTATTCGGCTCCTGCGATTGAGTCGTTTAATGAGTTGCGCGTGCGTCCACGCCAGAGTGCGCGGCAGCGTGTATTGGAACATCTTACGGAGGTGACTCCGCGCGTTCCGTTGGACGAATTTACCGATTACTATGGCAATACGGTGGAATGTCTTTCCGTGCCATTTCGTCACAAGAGCTTGACCGTAACGTCTCGCAGCACGGTCGAGACGCTGGTCCATAAGGACGCGCTGACGGGCCTGGACCTCTCTGTGAGCGAGGCGGTGCGGCTGGCCTGGCCGATTCGCCGGGAACTGTACGATTTTCTTATGCCCTCCCGCTATTCCCCGTTTTCCCCAGGCGTGGAGGAACTTGCGGCCAAGTTACTTCCCAGCCGCCGCTCTTTCAGTGAGGGCATTGTCGCCTTGAACCAGCACATCTTTAAGAATTTCACCTACATGCCGGGGGTGACCGATATCCGCACGCCTCTGGAAGAGGTGATGCGAAAACGGCAGGGCGTCTGCCAAGACTTCGCCCATTTGATGATCTCCATTATTCGCTGTGCGGGTCTGCCGGCGCGATATGTCAGCGGGTACATCGAGACGGAACCGGCTCTGGATCGCGATGGTAAACCGCTCATCGGCGCAACGGCCAGTCACGCGTGGGTGGAAGTGTATCTGCCCAGCGGGCATTGGGTGGGAATCGATCCCACGAATAACATGCTGGAAGGGGAGCGACACGTGCAGTTGGGGATCGGGCGGGATTATCAAGATGTCCCGCCCCTCCAGGGAGTGATTAAGGGCTCGGAGCGGCAGATGCTGTCCGTGGGAGTAACGGTTTCCCGAACGACAACGGCTCAAAATGGACAGAATGGTAAGGACCGGTTGACGGGCAGTTGAGACGAGATGAAATCGATAGGCCGTTGATTTCACGTGACTTATGCGGGTGTGAGAGACTAGTCTCTGCCCCTATTCCACTTGCTAGCGGCGAAACGTGCCGCTAGACTTCGGGCACTCATAATGAAGTATTTGTTTACGGCGCTAGAAAATGGTTATCACTGGAGCCTGCGAAACCGGGTTCAAGTCGCGTGTGTTCTGCTGGCCAGCTCCGCGTGGCTGCTTACGGGTTGTGAAGGCGAGGATTACACGCTTACCAGTCGTCTGTCTCAATCGGGTAAGTTCGAGCAACGGCCCAAGCCCGATGACGTGGGTGATTTGGCGCTAGCCGGTTCCAACATCGCACAACAGATTCGTACACTGCCGGTGATCACCTCCGCAGCGCACCCACCGATTATTGAATTGCAGGGAGTAACCAGCGTGGTGACAAACGGCATTATCGATACTGAGCCGTACGCCGATTTGCTAAGGGATCGACTCAATGCGGGCGACGATAACAAGGTGCGTTTCATGGAGCGCCAACTCCCCCAAACCGCTGTGAAGCATCGTCACGGTGCCAAGCCCGCGTCTGACGAAGATGTCTCGCCCGATTACCGACTTTTCGCAGAACTCCAGGGGAATGCCAGTAAGCCGGTTCTCGTTCTGCAAATTCAGCTGATTGACGCGAACTCCAATGCGATTGTTTTCGATCACAGCTATGTGATTCAAAAGGAAACGGGCTCCGATTCACCTGCAGGTGACATGGGCGTGGAACAACAAATGCAGCCGCCTCCCCAGCAACCTCCTCAGCGGCCTCAACCGCAGGGGGGCGGTCTGGTTCCTCCGCCGAATCCAGGTGGCTCGGAATATTCGCCGAACGCGCCGTCAGGCGTTCAATAATCAGCACTTCATGATGCGCACCGCACTCGTTCGATTCGCGTTGGTCTGTTTTTTTGGGATTGTAGGGGCCTGTGCAGGCGTGCAGGGTCAAAACGCTACACCGACGCCCACTCCCACACCGAGCCACACGAGTTCCACCAAGCATCATCATTCCGGCACGGTGAAAACACCGACTCCCACGCCCACTCCGGTGCCGTCAGCACCCGGCGCGAATACGGGTGACGTGAGCGGAAATTCCTCCGGAGACAGTGGGGATTCCGACTCGGACTTTGACGGCGTGCATTTTGTCGATAAGAAGCTGGCAGGCCTCATCAAGGTGGAGCGGGTGAACACGGAACTCTCTCCGATGAAACTGCTCACGGTGTACGTCGCTTTTAAGAATAAGACGCACAAAGCGATCGATATTCAGGTTCAAACGAATTATGCCGATGTGGATAAGAAACCGCTCTCCGGCGAAGACAGCTGGATCGATCTAACCCTGAAACCGCGCGAGGAGAGTGAGTATTGCTCCGTGGCGCTCTCTGCTGATGCCCGCAGTTATCTGGTGCAGGTGCGACTAGAACCTCCGGATGGTAGCGGCCAGGGCCCCGGCACGCAGACCGGTTCACTACCGCCGATTCCCACGCCAACTCCCGTACCCACAGCCCCACCGACTGCTGCCCCAACGCCGCCACCCACCCTGCCACCGACCGTAGCGCCGACGCCTCCCCCCACCATGACACCTACTGAGGTTCCTCTTGCCACACCGACTCCTGCACCTGTCGAAAGGCCAGCGCCCGAGCCTAAACGCCATCACTTGACTCTGCACGATACGTTACCTTGAACGGGACGGAGTCGATCGGTGTCTAACAGAGCGTGAACCCTGAGCTCCCATCGATTCCCGTGGAGGTGTTGCCGCCGATCCCCAAGCTGGCGCAGACTCAGCCTGCATCCGACGCTCCCACTCCCGATGGAGTTACGAGAATCGCGCCGGAAACAGAGTCGTGGCCGTTAAACGCTAAGACCTTCTTTCATCCGGTCAGCGGCGCGATCATCCTGGGGATCGATTTTCTCGGGTTTGGCTCGGAGTTCCTGAGCGCGTTTTTAGACACCCCGATCATTTGTGTGCTCTCGTTTCTGGTAACGTTCGTCGCCGTGCTCTCCATACAGGTGAAGTATCGGGGCGATTCCGGCCTTGTCGCGACGGGGAAGGCGCTTATCGGCGGCATCTTGGCGGGAATGCCGATGTTTATCGGCGGAACCATGCTCGGCGTGGCGGTCATTACGCTCTCGGGGTTACCTGAGAATAAGGTCACACAGGCACGGCAATTGGCAGAGCACCTGGAGAAGAGAAGCCGGGATAGCCGGTGATTTAAACCTTGCCCTTCGGCATGGTGCGGTACGGAGAGGTCGGGCGCAAGGCGTGGCTGCCATCGAAGCATCGGGCCGCCAACACACTCAACTCCTCTGCCTCATGTTCACAAGGCACACCATCTTTGTTAAGATCGCACCAGTGCCTAACGATGTCGTACACCCACTTCTCCGGGCAACCCACACCCGTGAAGTGATTCCGTTCCAAGTTGTCTTTCAACATCGCCAGCACTCGTTGCAGTGCGGCTTGGCGATGCGAGTGCCATTCTGAGCAATTTGCCTCCATAAGAGGGAACGCTGGCCGAGCGACCTCAATGCAGCCCTCAAAGCGGACCGTAACGATTTTTCGATGCGCCCAGTAGTGATATCGCCGCCGCAGACTGATGGCATCCCGCCCCAGTTGCGCGCCGATTCCCTTTCCATAGGAAGGCGTCAGAACGCGATCGTGAAACCACCAGGCATGCCAGAGGAATTCGCTATCGTTAGAAAATTCTGGTGACGCGAGCCAAACCATAGTCAGCAAATCCTTTCGTATTTGAAACGATTCGTCGCTATTACTATAGGCATATCCTTAGGATGCAAGTCGAACCCTTTTTTGCGTGGTCCCTTCGTCGATGGAATTCCGCATGTACACCCGCAGCACGTTTTATACCGTGCCACGAAATCGACGCCTAAAACTGAACCACGCGAATCGAGAGAATCCCCTCTTGCGCGCGTAGCTTCTCCTGAATCTCCACCGCCGGGACGCTATCGAGATTCAACGCGCTCAGCGCAACGCCGCCGATCTCGCCACGGCTCAGCGCCATGTTCGCGACATTGATGTTGCCTTCAGCCAGAATCGTTCCGACCTTGCCGATAATGCCGGGACGATCCTTGTTCTCCATGATCATCAGGACACCCTGCGGATGCGCTTCCAAGCTGTGTCCATTTAGGCGCACGATGCGCGGATGCACGCCAAAGAATGTGCCGCCCACTTCGAACAAATCGCCGCCCTTAGTGCCTTCCACGATGAGCAGGTCAGTGTACTCGCCGGCATCGGCTTGACGCGCTTCGGTCACCTTCAGACCGAGGTTCTTGGCGAGCTTTGGCGCATTGATCTCATTAACGGAATCCGAAACAGTTTTCAGAAGACCTTTCAGCACGGTACGTGTTACTGGCGCGGTATCCACCTCGCTCACTTTGCCACAATACTTCACCGTCAGCGTATCCAGCGGCCGGGGCGTGATTTGCGCGAGCAATCTGCCCAGGCTCTCGCCCAGTGCCAGGTAGGGTCGCAAGGTTTCCAGCATGCGCGAATCGACGTTAGGCATGTTCACGGCATTGCTGATCAGCCCCTTGAGAAGGTACTCCGAAATGGCATGCGCGATTTCCACGCCCACACTCTCCTGCGCTTCTGCCGTGGAAGCACCCAAGTGCGGGGTGAACACGACGTTTTTAATTGCGAGAAACGGGTAATCGGCGGGAGGCGGTTCCACCTCGTAGACATCCATCGCCGCACCGCCGACTTGGCCGCTTTTAAGCCCTTCCAGCAGCGCGACTTCGTCCACCAAACCGCCTCGAGCGCAATTGATGATGCGCACGCCCTTTTTGCATTGGGCGATCGTCTTTGCATTAAGAATGTGAGTCGTTTCAGTGGTCAAAGGCATGTGCACCGTGATGAAATCGGCCTGAGTTAAAAGATCGGTCAATTCATCGACAAGCTCCACTTGCAACGCACGGGCTCGGCTGTGAACGAGGTACGGATCGTAAGCGACGACCTTCATCCCAAACGCGATGGCGCGTCGAGCAACCTCGCCACCAATTCGACCCATACCGACGATGCCGAGTGTCTTTTGGCATAATTCTGTGCCTTCGAACGATTTCCTATCCCATTTGCCGGCAACAATGGAAGCGTGGGCCTGCGGGATGTGACGAGCGAGCGACAGCATCAGCGAGAAGGTGTGCTCAGCGGTCGAAATGGTGTTTCCGCCGGGCGTGTTCATCACCACAATGCCCTTTTCGGTAGCGACTTCAGTATCGACGTTGTCCACCCCTACACCAGCACGGCCAATGACCTTCAGGCGCGTGCTTGCACGTAGCGCCTTCTCCTTTACCTTCGTGCCGCTGCGGACGATGAGCGCATCGTAATCGTTGATCCGCGCGAGGAGTTCGTCGTCCTTAAGCGCTGGACTTGTATCCACCGTGAAGGCTGGATTTTCCGACATCACCGCGATCCCCTTTGGCGAAATGCCATCGGCAGCTAAAATACGAAATTGATTCACCCCAGCAGTTTCGAGAAACGGCGCGCCCTTGTCAAACACCCAGCGTCTAGGCTAAGTCATGGTGGCCCTTCGACCTTAGTGATAGGGAGGCATCGTGAAGCGAAAAGGACTGGGTCCAGCGTCACGCTGGCCTAACGACAGAAAGGCAATGCTCCTGTGGACCGGCGTTTCTCTGCTACCGTGACCAGCATACGACAATTTACCCGGAAAATGCTCCGGGTTGAAGGCCGGAAGATGCCCGCTACTGCTTACGCTTCTCGTTTTCCAGTGAGGTCATGCTCAGCGGCTTCATGTTCGGTTCAGGCACCGTTTTGAGCCGTTCTCGGAGGAGATCCGCGCGCAGGCCGTCACGCTCTTCGGTGGTGAGCTTGCGGTCGAAATCCTTTTGAAGATGGGCGGGTTGCGAGCGTATGAAGAGCTCGTCGATCGTCGTGCGGTACTCTTCGGGAATCAGGCCCAGATCGACACCCAGCCGCGACATTGAGAGCAGATTGAGCACCTCTTTCGAGGAGATCGCGTAGCTGTGCATCATCACACCGTAGGCCCGTCCCACTTGGTCTGCCACCATACGCGCTTTGTCTTCCAACATCTTTTGGCGAGCGTTTTCCTCGTGCTCAATGACCTGTTGAATCACCTTCGTTAGCTTTTCGACGATGGATGTTTCCGATTCGCCCAGCGTCATTTGATTCGAGATCTGAAACAGATTGCCCAGCGCTTCCGTGCCCTCGCCGTAGAGGCCGCGAACCGCCAACCCGATCTTGTTCACCGCCTTGATGATCGGGGTGATTTGATCGTCCAAAACGAGCGCGGGCAGGTGCAACATCGCAGAGGCGCGCATACCTGTGCCCACATTACTGGGGCAGGCGGTGAGGTAACCGATCTCCGGCGAAAAGGCCCAGTTGAGTTTCTCTTCCAGTTCCGTATCGAGTTTATCCACCGATTTCAGCAGCGCTTTCAACTGTAGACCGTTGCGGATCGCCTGGATGCGGAGGTGATCTTCCTCATTGACCATCACGCTAAGCGTGCGTGGCTTATTGATGACCAGCCCGCTGCCAGCGTTTTTCGCTGCGTGTTCCCGGCTAATCAGGTGTTGCTCCACAAGCACCTGTTTTTCCAGGGCCGAGAAGTGCTCCATCGAGTCATTGATAATCGCGTCTTTCATCTCCGGCATCGAGGCGACGACGGGCTGAACGATCTCCAGAACCTTCTCGCGTTCGGCCTTCTTGGCCCAACCCGGAAACGGGTGATCCTTAATGTTCCGGGCCAAGCGTAAACGACTGCTAAAAACGATACGGTTTCCGCCATTTTCTCCGCGAATCCACTCGCTGGAAGTCTTGAGAAGATTATGAATTTTCACTACGGATCAAGGTACTCTTTTTCGATTCCGATGCAAGGAAGGACGGTGGTTTAGTGCCTAGTCATTTGACCTTTTATTAGCGGTGTGAAGGCGCTATCTTTGCGACTATTACCCAATCTCAGAATTAAGTGCACTTGTAGGTGATCGGGTGATCGATCAGCGAGGGTGTCGTGTAGACCCCATCCGGATTCGTTTCCAGGCAAGTTAGGAGGCGAGTATCCTGTAAAAGTGCAATGGACCGACCGCAATTAACGCAGCCTGTGTTATCGAAAAAGATCATATTCCCACAGCTGTTAGGGATGGCAGCCCCAATGCAAATGCTTGCCAGATTTGATTTTTTTCAAAAATTAGTGAAGGATATGTGGAGTGGATCGTCTACCCCTACAGGAACCAAACTTTATGAAGAAAATTCTCATCAGCGTGCTTTTTGTCGGTTGTTTTGCGGCACAAGTGTTTGCTGATAATTCTCCGATTCCGACCCCGACTCCTGCTCCAGCTCCCATTCAGGTGGCACCCACTCCGCCGCCACCACCGCCCGTCTATTACTACCCGGCTCCACCGCCTCCGGTGGTCTACTACTACCCGCCACCCTCCTACTACTACGCACCCCCTGCGTACTACTATGCGCCCCCAGCCTATTATGGCGGTTACTACGGCGGTGGCCCTGGTTTCTCCATCAGTATCGGTGGCGGAGGGTATTACCACGGCGGGTACGGCGGGTATCATGGTGGTTACGGCAGTGGGGGTTACTACCACGGCGGCGGCGGTTACCATCACTAAGCACCGCGATTTGTCTTGAACCTCGTTTGGGCGACCAGACCATCGACGGGTAGGCGTTTCCCGCTAAGCAGTCGTTTCTAACGGAGTAACGGAGTCCCGCGAGACACACTCGTTTGTAGCGTCTTGATTAAGTTTTTTGGCTTAGCTGTACTCACGGTACAACTATTTCATAAAATCTAAGCATCGTAAACGTTTGAGCCTTACTTCGTTACCGGCCACTGGCTCGATTCCGTCACGGCACTTCGCCGCGGAGCATGTCGTCAATGGTCTCCCGGGAGCGCACCAGTCGATGCGTTTTGCCGTCCACCATCACTTCCGCTGGGCGCGGGCGCGTGTTGTAATTGCTGGCCATGGTGAACCCGTAGGCACCGGCACTGAGCAGTGCCAAGCGGTCACCAGCGGAGAGGATCGGTAACGGGCGGTCCTGGCAAAACGTGTCGCCCGATTCGCATACAGGACCGACCAGATCGGTAGGCAAGAGCGGACCCGCGATCCCGTCCCAACGCAGGGGCACGATCTCGTGGTACGACTCGTAAAAGGCGGGGCGAATCAGGTCGTTCATGCCCGCATCCACGATCACAAAGGTCTTCGAGCCCGTCTCTTTCACGTAGAGAACTTCGGTCAATAATGTACCGGCGTTTCCGGCGATAAACCGGCCGGGTTCGATCACAATCTTGAGCCCGAGCGGTTTTAGAAGCGGCACAATTTGTTCCGAATAAACCTGCGGGGTGAGGGGAGAATCTTCGCCGCGTGCGTTCCACCATTCCGACTTACCACTGGCGAGAGCATCCCGGTAGACGATTCCGATTCCGCCGCCTATATCGAAGAACTCGATGCCAAACTTATCCTTCAGTTCCGCTACTAGAGGCACCATCTTTTCGACCGCCTGCACGAAGGGGGAGACCTCCGTGATTTGGGAGCCAATATGCATCTGCACACCCAGCGGTTTCAGGTGCTTCATCCGGGCCGCTTCCTCGTACAGCGGAACGATTTGTTCAAAGGCAATTCCAAATTTGTTCTCGTAGGTGCCCGTGGTGATCTTCGAGTGGGTCTTCGCATTCACATTGGGATTCACCCGCATGGCAATTGGAGCCACTTGATTTCGATGGGCGGCGATCTTGTTGATAAACGCGAGTTCATTCGCACTCTCCACATTAAAAACGTAGATGCCTGCATCCATTGCGTTCTCGATTTCTGCCCGGGTCTTTCCCACTCCGGCAAAGCTGCACTTGGAAGGGTTACCACCTGCGCGTTGAACGCGAGCGAGTTCACCACCGCTGACGAGATCAAACCCGGCACCGCGATCGGCCAGAAGCTTCAATACTGCCAGGTTCGAATTCGCTTTGACCGCGTAACAGATCAGGTGATCCACCGACGCCAGAGCCGTGTCTAGTCTTTCGAAGTGCTCAACCAAAGTGCGTGCAGAGTAAACATAGAGGGGCGTTCCGTACGCCTCGGCCAAGCTATTCAAGCTCACGTCTTCAGCGTAGAGCTCTCCATTTTGCAGGTGAAAATAATGCATAGAATCCCCTCACTATAGCAAAAACTCACTTGAACGCATCTGCTAAGAGCGAGAAGAATCAGTCTCCGCCACCACTGCCGCCGCCGTCGCCACCACCGCTGCTGATGCTCGGTCCTGAGCTTTGGCTGGGGGCGGGATCGGGCATGACGAGCGGAGGGCTGGCGGGGCTTGAGGAAGTCGACGTGTAACTAACGGCAGGGGTAGACGAGGCCGAGGCCGTGTACGACCAGGAGTCTGCCGCCTGTGTGTCTGGGACAAACAGATTCAACTGCTGCTGCGCCTTTATTGTTGGAGTCGCTGGGGCAACTACCGGTTGCGTAACCTCGTTCTCTTCAACCGCACCGGAAAGGCCGAGCGAGAGCGCATGAGCAAATCGACTCCCGCCCGCGTACATCAGCGCCAGATCGTTGTTTAAAGAGACGGTCGTTGACTCGTCAGCCATCGCCCCATCCAACGTCGCCACCTCTAAATTCGAGCGCGTAAAAGCATCCGGCTGCGTGGTGCTGCGCGCCATATCCACGAGCTGCTGACCGAAATTCTGCGTCTGGTCGAAACCGGCGACGATCACATTATTGGGCCGCGGATCGACTTCGCCGGGTAGTTCGCTCAGGTTCAAGCCCTCGGCCCGGCTGGGATCGACGATCACCAACGCTGAATACCGCGGTTCGTCACCTTCAGCGTGTTCGTCCCGATTTCGGAACTGAGAAACTTGGATATCGCGGTCAGGCTCGCTCATGCCTTTATCGATTTGCGTGATTTGGCCGAGTTTCGCCTTAAACTCTTCATTGCCGGGGGTATTCGCGTAGCTCTCGATCTTCTCGCGAACCATTTCAGCTAAAGTGGGGAGTTTATCGCCATTCACGAGCATGCTGTTCCAGGGTTCCACGTCCTTAAGCGCCGGCACGGAGACCCGTTCCGTACTTGCATAAAGCACCACAGAATTATCCTGACTAATCTTCGAAATGGCATCGTCCGCGATTTGTTGGGCGCGAGCGTATTCGGCCACGGCTGCCAATTGCGCTTGCTGGGCGGGAGTCGGTTCGGTTGCTCCGGCAAGAATCGCCTGCTCAGCAACGGGCACTTTCAATTCAGGCGCGGCAGTCAGCGGCGTAAGCTTCTCGACTTTTCCAAAATAGGGCGCTTCCGTCGCATCGACTCCGCCTTCTGCCGCGCGATCCATGCCGATTTTACCAGCTTCGTCTTGAAATCGTTCCGGGTCATCCACGCTGAGCTCGCCGTCTTTTTGTTGTTTGACGCCGAGCTGATCCTCTACTGCCACCTTTCCTCCGGCCAAACCCAAATCGCCCAAAGCCTTAGCGAGCTTCCGCTGATCATCCGTGGCATTCGGATCTTGGGCGACCAATTGATCATTTTGCGCGGCTGGCGAGGGCGTGTGTAGGGCTTGTTCCGCGCTGACCAGTCCTTGCAGCGTGAACGGCTTATCATTACCGATCATCTTCGTGCCCGGAAAAGCCTGGATGGCAGCAAGCGCATCCTTATTGCTTGCGATGGCATCCATCTTATCGACGGCGACCATGCAGAAGCTATCGGGTTTCGCGTTCTTGAGAATCATCACCAGTTGATCCGTCGTCACCACCGTCACCGTGGGCCGATCCGTTGCGTTTACCGGAGGCATCACCAGACCGTCGAGCGTCTTCACCTGAACGTGGCCCTGCTGAATTCCGTTTGTTGCCTTCGGGGCAGGGGCAACGGTTGGCGCGGTCGCGGTTTGAGCAACAGCCTTTGTAGTCGCCTGCGAGGGTGTTGCGGCTGCTTTTGAATCGGCCTTAGCATCCGCTTTCGGAGCATCTTTTTTTGCGTCCTTCTTCGGATCGGGGAGGGGATCGGGCGGAACGACCATGATTTTTAGCAACATATCCCAGGCAAAGAACACGGCGCTCATGAACCAAGTATCGAGGAACCACGACGTGATAGGCCCGGGCATACCTGCCGCCGGTTTACTCGAATCGCCAGCTCCGTCCTTCTTCGGCGCTACGGCAGGGGTGTCGTCGTCCGCTTTTTTTGCTGGCTCCATCGGCCAGGGGAGCTGACCAAATCCGAGCTGCGTCGCCTCGCCAGCAAAGGCGCGGGCGCGTTCCGGCGTATCCACCACTACCAAGGCATTGCGTGAGGAACCGCTTACGTTCTGACCAATCGTCGAGCTTGTTGTGGAGAGAATGCTCTTGGCGCGCTCATCGTCTCGGGGATCGGTGACGACCAGCCCACCGCCTGAATTGTTTAAGACTCCCGCTTTGGCCGACGACGAAGCCAGCTCCGCTTGTTTAGCGCGAAACTCATCTACGTTTTGGACTTTATAATCCATGTTAGGCTACCTTGCGTCCTTCTTGCTCGGCCTCGCTCGGCATCATCAGTGGCGCTTTTTGTCCCTGGCTCACTCCTTGCGATTCTGTTGTCGCCATTTTATCCGCAGCGGTTGCGGCAAGTCGACTTCCGCCTGCTTCCATTAGGGCCATGTCCGTTTTGATTTGCGAAACCTTGCCCTGATCAGCCGTCGCGCCGTCAGTCAACATCACTTGAACCGTGCTGGGGCTCACGGCATCCACGCGGCTGGTGGTTTGCGCCATTTCGACAAGCTGTTGTCCGGCGGGTTGGCCCGAATCGAAGCCGGCCACAATCACATTTGTCGGACGCGACACGGGATCGTTCTTTGCTTCACTCAGGTTCAATCCACCCGCACGGCTCGGATCGACGATCACCAGCGACGAGAAATCACCCAAATCGCGGTTACGAAACTGATTCACGGCAGCGGTCTGCTCGTCGGACGAAGCGCCTCGGCTGATCTGCGTTACCTGGCCGAGCTTCGCCTTGAAATCTTCATTGCCCGGTGTATTCGCGTACTCTTGAATCCGTTGCTGAACCACATCCGCTACAGTCGGGATTTTATCGCCATCCACCAGAACGCTGCTCCACGGTTCCACGCCTTTCAGGGCAGGGGCCGAGACGCGCTCGCTATTGGCATAGAGCACCACAGATTCACCGGCGGCGATCTTCTTGATCGCTTCATCGGCCACTTGTTGAGCCCGTGCGTACTCAGCCACGGCTGAGAGTTGGGTTGTTTGAGCGGGCTTGTCCGCGCCGCTTTCTTGGATCGCTTGTTCAGCACCAGAGACATTCACTCCCTCGCCCGGCGTTACGGCCATCGTCGGCTTCATCGTCCCGAAATAGGGCAGTTCCGTTGCCACGGCGGTGCCAGAAGCGAGCCGTTGCTCACCGATCTTACGCGCTTCTTCTTGGAACTTGGCCGGATCTTTGACGCTGAGTTGCCCCTCTTTTTCCTCAAGACCGAGGCGGTCCAGCGTTTCTAAATGATTGAGCTTGGTTCCGAACTCGAGTGCGTTGCCCTTACCTCCGACAACACCCAGCTTTTCCGCCATCTCTAGAGTCAGTTTCTCTCCCCCGCCCTGAAGCGCCAGTGCTCGCGCCTGCATGTTCGCCACCTCTGCCTGCGAAGTCCCGATAGGCTTGCTCAAGAGATCTTCTGAAGCCACCAAGCTCTCCAGCGTCATCGGCTGCGCATTCCCGATCACCTTATTGCCTTGAAATCGTTGAAGGGCCGCCATCGCTTCCGGGTTCTTCTTTAAGCACTCCATGTTATCGGCCGCCACCAGGCAAATGTTCTCGGGCTTCGAGTTCTTCAAGACGGTCGCTAACTGATCCGCAGTCACTACGGTGACGCTCGGCTTGTTCGACTTCGGATCGGGCACGGTCATCGTTGCCGGATCGAGTTTCTTCACATCGAGCTGGGATATGTTGAAGTCTTGCGAGGCTGCTTGAGTCGCTGCTGCGGTCGGTGCTTGCGTTGGGGTGGCTGTCGCTTTTTGTGCAGGAGGTGTGGCAGGTTTTGCGGCTACGGTCTTTTGATCCGGCTCATCGTGTTTCTTGAGGTGAAGCGTCTCGAGGGTTCCATTCCACGCTGCGTGCATTTTTTGCTTCAACCACGCGAACCAGCCCAAGTGTTCTTTGTCCTTCTCTTTATCGGAATCTGTGGAGGCCTGAGCGGCTGCTTTTTTCTTGGCCTCCGCTTCGGGATCGACGACGGCGGCGTCATCCGTTTTCTTGGTTGGTTGACCGTAGCCCAGCTGTTGAGCAGTGCCCATGTAGCGGTCCACATCTTCTGCCTTGTCCACCACCACAATGACGTTGCGTTGACCTTCCATCGGCGTGTGATCCATCACGTGTCCGGCCGCGCCCATGATCGATTGTGCACGCTCGGAAGCATTCGCATGGCTCAATAAAACGCTGCTTTGACGCTCGGGAATGTCGCCCGATTGAATCAATGCACCGGCCACTTGCTTGGCGCGACCGACCACCGCTGCGTCTGGGGTGTAGTCACCGCGTGGAGCGCCGAAGGTCTGGTTGTTGAACGCGTTTCCCGTTGGATCGGGGTTTGGCCCAGCGAAGCCTGCTGCTTTCGCGCGAAATTCCTCAACCGTTTGTGCCGTGTAGTCGCTCATAAATCCAAGTATCCAGTGTTTACTTAACAAACGGTATCAAAAGGTCGTCAAGTGTCAAGCCCTCAGCCTTTGTTTGCCTACCTTCCCACACCATGATACATTGTTCCTCCAACCTGTCCTTTCTCCCTCATGTCTACCCCTCCAGTCAAATACCCAAAATCTCGCAAGAACAATTCCAAACCCCCTATTCGTAAGTCTGACGGGAATTCCCCATTAAAAGGGACCGAGGGTGACTCCGGCTGGAAAAATATCTTTCTCGTTGTCGGAATTTTCATCCTGATCGTCATGATTATCACGATGATTCTGCGTCCTGCCTTGCCGGACGAGACACTCGCCAAGAGCGATCTCATTAAAGGCATTCAGGAAAATCGCGTAACTGAATTGACTCTTTACTACGATGATCTCGGAGGTCGTTATCTCCAAGGCAAAATCCAAAAGCATCCCGGCGATAATCCGAACATTGCGGTGACCAGCGTCGTGTTTCGTGTGCCCGTCGATCTGGAGTGGGACAAAGATTATCCCACCGTGATCCAGCAAGCTGGCTACAAGCAGATCATCGATACCAAGCCGATCACAAGTGTCTTGAGTTCCCCAATGTACAACATCATGGAGCTCCTGCTTATTGTAGCGACTGGGGTCGTAGTTGTGTTTCTGTTCCGCCAACAGATTCGTATGGCCGGACGCAGCGCGTTTAACTTCGGCAAGAGCCGTGCGCGCATGATGTCTCGCGATCGGAATAAAGTGACTTTTAAAGATGTCGCCGGGATTGATGAAGCGAAGGAAGAACTCAGTGAAATCGTCGATTTCCTGAAAGATCCGCGCCGGTTCCAAAAGCTCGGCGGACGCATTCCCAAGGGCGTGCTCATGATTGGGCCGCCAGGAACGGGTAAGACACTGCTGGCCAAGGCAATCGCGGGTGAAGCCGATGTCCCCTTCTACAGCATCAGCGGCTCGGACTTTGTGGAGATGTTTGTCGGCGTCGGCGCGTCCCGCGTCCGGGATATGTTTGAGCAGGGCAAGAAGAACGCTCCCTGCTTGATCTTCATCGACGAAATCGATGCCGTGGGTCGCAGTCGCGGCACAGGCATGGGCGGCGGCCACGACGAACGTGAGCAGACCCTGAACGCATTGTTGGTGGAGATGGACGGTATTGAGACGCAAGAAGGGGTCATCATCATCGCGGCGACAAACCGCAAGGATGTGCTCGATCCCGCTTTGCTGCGACCCGGTCGGTTCGACCGTGAAGTGCGAGTGAATTTGCCCGATGTCCGGGGTCGTGAACAGATCCTGAATGTCCACACCCGCAATGTGAAGCTCTCGAAGTCCGTGGAGCTCTCGGTAATCGCTCGCGGAACGCCCGGCTACTCCGGTGCAGAGCTGGCGAATCTGGTGAATGAAGCTGCGTTGCTCGCTGCCAAGCGGAACAAAGACGAGGTGACGCAATCCGAAATGGAAGAAGCGCGCGATAAAGTTCGCTGGGGTCGGGAGCGTCGCAGCATGGCAATGACCGAGGAAGAGAAGCGCGCCACTGCTTATCACGAAGCGGGCCACGCTCTACTGAACGTGCTCTTGCCGAAGACGGATACGTTGCACAAGGTCTCCATCATTCCCCGCGGACCGGCTCTCGGTGTGACGATGTCGTTGCCCGATAAGGACCGCCACTCTGCCTGGCGCAAGGAAGTGCTGGAGCGATTGATCGTGGTAATGGGCGGTCGTGTGGCGGAAGAGATTTTCCTCAACGACGTTTCCAGCGGTGCCGCTGGTGATATCCAACAGGCCACCTATATGGCCCGCGCGATGGTGTGCGAGTGGGGTATGAGCGAAAAGCTGGGAATGATCCACTACGGCGATAATTCTTCCATGAGCTTCTTCGGTCGCGACCTCGGCTCCCGTAATTACAGTGAATCGACCGCACAGGAGATTGATCGTGAGGTGCTAATTCTGGTCGATTCCGCGCTGAATAAAGCCCGTGAGTTGATCGGCAACCACCGTGAAGTGATGGAAAAGATCACCGTAGCGTTGCTCGAATACGAAACCCTGGATGGTCAGCAAATCCGCGACATCATCACCCATGGTAAGATGTTGAATCCGCCTCCGTCTCACGTCGACCCGCCGAGCACGCCATTACCTAAAGAGCCGCTCCTGACTCCGATTACCACCAAGCCGGCGACCGACGATGGCGGAATGCTCCCTGGTCTGCCAGCGCCTGCGGTGTAAGAGCTCCGGCGAGGCCCAATTCACTCAAGTGAATCAGGGCCGCTTTGCCGGATCCACGACCACCGTGCAGGTCTGCCCAGCGACGATCTTGACACCAGCTGGAACGCGGTCCATGCGAATCCGAACGGGGATGCGCTGGGCCAGGCGTACCCAGGTAAAAATTGGGTCAACGTTCGCCAAGCCCGTGCCCGCGCCGCCTCCGTTGGAATCGGCGATTCCAGGGCTGATGCTCTCGACGTGACCCTCGATTTCCGGCCCAACGCCCATGAGCTTCACACGCACGAAATCGCCTTCGTGAATTCGGGGCAATTTCGTCTCTTCAAAATACCCGGCTACCCAGTAGGAATCGGTATCCAAAACGCTCAGTTTCGTGACGCCTAAAGTGGCGTAATCTCCGACCCGCAGATGGAGGTTCGTGACAATTCCGTTTACCGGCGACGTGATGGTGGTGCGGTCCAAGTTTAGTTTCGCCAGATCGCGCTGCGCCACAGCCTGTTCATACGCCGCCAGAGCGGAGGCTGCGGAGTTCTCCGATGTATGGATCTCCTCGGCAGAAACGGCCTGGGAACCGAGCGCCTTACGCCGCGCCGACTCCTCAGCCTGAATTTTCATCGCCAAATCGCGACTCTGCACCGTGGCTTCAGCTTGCCGCAAAGCCAATCGATAATCGGCGGGATCAATGATGAAGAGAACGTCGCCCTTGTGGACGATTTGGTTGTCATTAACCCGCAGCTCCACCACTTTCCCCGAAATCTCCGTAGCCACATCCACCACTTCCGCTCGCACACGACCATCCCGGGTCCACGGCGACATCATGTAATACCAGTAGAGCATCCACGTCATGAAAACCGCAAGGACGACCACAACTGTGGTTCTTCCCACGCGCTGCCAGAGAACCGGATTCTTCCGGATTTCAGTTTGGATCGGGGCGAGCAACGCTAAGAGTCTTCTCCACATCTTTACCTGATGTTTAACCGGGATTTCCTCCGGTTGCAGCGATTTTCTTGGGTTGGTCAGCGATTGCTGAACATAACGTCGGCGTGAAGCCTCCAGGCGCAAAAGTTTGCCGATTTCATCGTACGAGTTACCGATTAGACGTTCATTGCAGAGGATTCCGAGCCTTTGACCGCAGCTTCCTTGCCCAGAGGTTAGACACGAGCTATCACCCTTTTGGTTCGATCGGTT
>CAVURW010000239.1:0-29785 GCA_963743595.1 uncultured Verrucomicrobiae bacterium | reverse complement strand
AGCTGATGGCCTTGGGTGCCGGTGCAGGCAAGGCTGCAAAACTCCACGGGCGGCCCACTGTGGAGCCTGCTTTTGGGATGCCCGCCGTCTGGATTACGGAAGCAGATCGTCGGGAGGCGGAGCGCCAGGGTTATGTGGTAATAGATCCGCTAACAGTTATGATTACCCACCTGAACGAAGTGATGAAACGCCACTTGGCGGAGATGATCTCAAGGCAGGATGTTCAAGATCTTCTCAATCGCTTAAAGGATACCAACCAAGCTGTTGTCCAGGAGTTAGGTCAGTTGCAAATCAACGTAGGGGTAGTTCAGCGGGTACTGCAAAATCTTCTTAAAGAGGGGGTTTCTGTTCGCGAGCTCTCGGTCATTCTCGAACGGCTTTGCGATCAATACCCCTACACGAAGAACATCGATGAATTGAGCGAAGCGTGCCGTCGTTCTCTCAGGCTTGAATTAGCGCGGCACTTCAATTCCGAAAATGGGGCGCCGCTGAAGGTGATTACACTTCATCCTGAGTTAGAGCAACGCCTAATCGAAAGCGTCCGCCAAATGCCGCAAGAGGTCGTATTAGTTATGGAGCCTTCAGTCAGTGGGTTCCTACACAATGAACTGAAGAAAGCGATTCAAAGTCTCGTAGGAACCGTGACAACGCCGATTCTCATTTGCTCCCCTTCCATCCGGATTGGGCTGCGCAAGTTTTACGAGGAGAGTTTCCGGAACCTTAAAATCTTTTCCTACAATGAACTCTCGGCTCAACTCCGGCTGGAACCGGTTTTCGTAGTAGGTCCTCTAAAGTCGGCACCTGCACCTGCCCCACAGTAGCTGGAGTGACGCTAGACCCGCTTCTTCGGAAGTTGAACCAGCAACTTTTGCGTGAATTTCATCGGCTCGGGTTCGCCAGATTGGCTCGAAATATAGGCCGAGTAGAGCTCCATTGCATCTGAGTTCCCGAGTTTGTCCTTGTCGTTCACGAGCACAAGGCGTTCAAAGTATGCACTGAATTCAACCCGAATTTTTCCCTTGGTCAGTATCGTTACGACGGTTCCCATAAGGCTGACGCTATTGTACCCTAAAGTAAACGTGTAACGATCGATCAGCTGTTGTATCGAACAGATCGAGACTGTGGGTGCAATTACGATCTGTTCATCGCGATCATGCCTTTCCACTTGGATAAGAATGGAGTTGAACCGATCAACGCGTTCCTTGGGAAGAGAAGAAAGAGAAACCGATTGGGTTTTATGCTTAAACATCGTTAATTGTTTATCGTCCAAGCGAAACCCAACTTTATAACATTTGTGATCTGGCCGATCAGTACGACCAACGTCCCTGTTCGGCGGCCGAGATGAGATCGGCGACGGTGATTGGCGTAATTCCGGCGCACCTATGAAGGTCGCCTCCAAGGGCCTCACAAAAAGTTAATCGAACCGCACTTCGCATGCAGAAAATCGGGCTTTTATTGATATAAAAGTGCCTTTTAAAATCGAACTCCGACATATCGACAGCGAAGTCGATTGAGTAAGCTAAGAAGAAATCTTCCGCCTCTCTCCCGACCAGACACAAATCTCCGAATAAGGTATGCGATTCCCTAATTTTGACCGATTCAAGGCCATAAAACTCTGCTATGAAAGCGGTTATCTTGGCGGAAGTATCAATGTGAATCATGGTGGGGCGTGGATCGGCCATGGTAATCGGTCCTCTTAACCTGGAAACCGGGCCCAGGACCTTTAACTCAATTTATTGAGTCCCGCCTGCAGTCGCTAGTTGGTCTACTTTTCCGCCCACGAGTTCTGTAAGCCCATTAATGATATCGGGTGGTGGGTAGAGCTCTAATTGGATCTTCTGGCGAAACTTATCCACAAGATCAGCCCTCACATCCGGGGTGTTCTTCACTTGATCAATCATGTTTGCAAGAAAACCTGCCGAGTTCTGGATCGGAGCGTAATTCGACGACTCACTATTCTGGAGCGTTCTTTGCTGGGTGGAGCTAAGCGTCTGGTCCATCCTTACCCCATTGTTGACGCTAGACGTGGAGGATATGTTCATAGCTTTGGAAGACACATCGGACATCCAGCAAAGAAAATTAGGTTTATTTTGCACATTTTTCTCTTTAGACCTCGGGATTTAGGTTAATCGCAGATGATCGCGTTGACCATCTCAGTCACATGTAACATCTGTTGGGTAATTTCCTGCTTGAGATCAGCTGAGTGTTGTCGGGTTTGAGAGGTAAACCACTCCCACTCCGGCAGGGCGAAAGGGTCTTCGACTCGCTGACGGTTGCCCGATTGACCAAGTTCTAGCCAGTGAGCAAAATGATCCGCAAGCCGAATTAGTCTGGCGGAATTGTAAAAAGCGGAGTTATCTCCACCGGTGGCGTGATGGAGACGAACGGGCTCGCATAATGCTAACGGAATTCGTTGCTTGTGCATGTACCACGCGCCAAGGTGCCCGTGCTCGACGCCCAGAATCTCATGCTCTAGCAAGTGCACTGCTACTTTTTCCCGGGCGGCTCGTGTGTAGATTCGGTCAAACTCTTCTGGCATGAGCTGAGCTAGCACGACCTTGCCAATGTCGTGAAGCAATCCCATGAGGTAGTACGACTCGGCCGACTGATCGACCTCTCGCAGATACTGAGAGAGTTCCCTCGTGATCCAACCCACTCCCGCTGCGTGCGTCCAGAATTGACTCCAATGCAGAACACTCTGGCGAACGTGGCAGGTCTTTTCAATGCACCGCGATGAAACGACCAAACCGCGAAACGCGCTCAGCCCGATGTAGAGCACGGCTTCCTGTACCTCCATGATTGGTTCACTTGGAGCAAAATAGACCGAGTTAGCCATCCGCAGAACCCGAATCGACATGCCCTGGTCGGCTTCCACCAGGCGAATCAGATCGTCCAGGCGAGCATGATTCTGGCTCGTCAGAGCTTGAAGCTCACTCAGTACGGATTCAAGTGATGGAAGAGCAGCCGCTGCCTTCGGGTCATTAAGACAGTCAAAGATGGTGCGCTTGTTAAGAGAAACGGAGGTGGTGACCTTAGATGCCATAGTAGAAGGAGTATTTACTTCGTCTTCGACATATCTGGGAAAAAAAACAGTTAAATTTCTAAGCTTTTTTCAAAAGGGTCCGATCTCGTATCTAAGGTGATGTTATCCATGCGCACGTACTTGATCCTGGTGGTGATTTTGGGCCTGATTCTAATCGCCTCGCAGGTTCAAGCCGGGGACGATGCAGCTTTTGCGTCGAAGGATCAACAGCAAGGGGATTTTCAAATGGTTCCCGCTTGGTCTCGATATGACCACATGCCTGTACTCCCGGATGAACTGAAGCCATTCGGTAAGCAAGTGACGCCTGCCCCCACCCCGGCCCCGGTAGCGACGACTCCCGCGCCAACACCGACGCCGACGCCAGCACCAACAACTGCAAAGCAGGAAGCAAAGGACTTAACTTCCATTGCTCCGTTTCTGGAGTGGGTAAAGCAAGACCCGGCAGCGGCAGCAGCGCTTGCTCGGAAGGAGGCAGCAAAGTATGAAGTTCCAGCTCCGACATCTCTCGTCGTTCCCCAGTCCGATAATACTCGACCCTATTGGTTGCCTCCCGTTCAAATCTCTACTGATTCAGGTGCATCGACGACACAGCCAACTCCTGTAACAGGTTCATCTGCTGTTTATCAAAGGCCTTCGGAGTAATCGCATGAATCTGCGTACGATTGCCTGGGGGCTTTCGGTTTGGATGATTTGCTTCTGCTTAAATGCGCAGATACCGCCTCCGAACTTAACGCCGACTCCGCCTGCCGATCCTGCGGCAGCGTCAAATCCGTCCAGTACTACCGAGCCGCCACCTGATTTCAATCCTGCGGTAACGCCTTCTTCGCAATCTGGAACTCCAGATAGCAGTAAGCAACCAGATGATTCTAAACCGGCCGTAACGCCTTCTTCGCCATCTGGAGCCCCGGATAGCAGCAAGCAACGAGTTGATTCCAAACCGACAGTAACTCCGTCGACACCAGATGAAACCCCGGACAGCGGTAAGCAACGAGTTGATTCCAAACCTACGCCCACACTTTCGACTTCGGCGGGAACCCCCGACGCCGAAACGAACCCAATTCCGTCACCTAAACCCGATGAGCTTCCGGTCTATTTGAAGCAAGTACAGATCATGCTCAATCAGCATGATCTTCACATGGCGATCTCGTATCTCCGTAGCATGGTTCCAAGCGGAATTCTTAGTGATGCTGACCGATCTCGAGCCATCATCGAATTGGCCGATTCCCTGGTGGAGACGGGGCAGGATGCTGAGGCATTAGTCTGGTTAAAAACATGGATAGAACAATACCCAGGACGACCCGAGGCTGGGGGTATCGACTTTAGGATAGGGTGCCTCTATCAGAGGATTCATATGTATAATTTATCGCGAGATGCCTTTTATCTCGCCCTGGCCGCAACGATTAATCACGGAAGCATTAAAAATCCATCTGATCTTCATGAATATTCATTGCTGAGCACAGACATCCTTTGGAAGCTGAGCGAGATCGAGTTCCAGTGTGGGGACTTCGCGCGGGCAGATAAGCTAATGGGGCGATATTTACTGGAAGCTGACGGTGCATCTGCTACCTCCAAAGAACGAGCAGAGTTTATAAGAGCAGACTGTTCCTATCAGTTGCATAGTCTTGAAGAGGCTAAAAAGCGCTACGAACAGTGTCTTTCCAAATATCCTTTTAATCCACTTGCGCTTGATGCCCGGCTCCGCCTTTACCACGTCTGTATCCTTTTGAAGCAGACGGACGAAGCGAGAGAAGATCTGGACGCTTTGATATGGACTGTGCAGACGGTATGGCCGAATCAAGAGTCGACTTGGCGTAAGAGGGTCGCTGAGATGCTTTTGGCCGTGCATAGTAATGATCCAACGCTCCAACAGCCCATGATTACTGCCCTGGGAAAAATTGTTGAGAAAAAAGATGAAGAGTTGGCTCACTATGTCCGAATAAGATCTTTACAATTCGATGCTATTCCAACACAGTCCATCCCGGAAGTGACTGATCAGACTCAGATCGTGAGACTGAAGCAAGATGACCAGGACCTCGACAAGCTGTCGAAGACCTTGGACCAGATTTTATCGCAAGGGAAGCAGCAGCAGTAGACTTGATATGTTTCCATTTCGCTATGAGAAAGTGATGATAGTTGAGGACGACGCCGTCTTCAGAAGAGTTCTTGTTGGTATTTTACAAAAGCAAGATGTGCCCGTATTGGCCGTGGCCACGTGCTGTCAAGCTATCAGTGAGCAGAAGCGGGAACCAGCCGATTTGGTCATTTGCGATATGCAGTTGCCGGACGGAAATGGGTTAAGCCTCCTTAAGGAATTTAAGGCAATGAACACGGGTCTTGATATTATTATCATGACCGGCTTTGGAACCATCGAATCTGCGGTTCAAGCAATGAAATGTGGCGCTTCTAACTATCTTCTGAAGCCCTTCTCAGTAGATCAACTGGACCTAGCGATCTCTCAGATCTCTCACCAGAAGGAACTCTCTCGTCAAAACAAATATCTTAGAAGTCAGATCGCGGAGAATGAGTCGGGCGACTTGATGTTCACAAGCACTGAAATGGAACGAGTGCATAAGCTCATCTCTCAGATTGCGGATACTGATGCGACAGTGCTGATCGAAGGGGAGAGCGGAACTGGAAAAGAAGTCATTGCCAGATCGATTTTTGAAAAGAGCCTACGGCATGACAAGCCGTACATCAAAGTGAACTGTGCGGCGGTTCCCGAGAATTTGCTGGAAAGTGAGTTTTTTGGACACGAAAAAGGGTCGTTTACGGGTGCCACGTCTCGAAGGGAAGGGCGATTTGAATTGGCTAATGGCGGCACCTTGCTCCTAGACGAAATCACCGAGATTTCCCTGCCGCTCCAAGCGAAACTCTTGCGGGTACTGCAAGAGCGGGAGTTTGAGCGAGTCGGCAGCAATAGAACAATCAAGGTGGACGTTCGAATCCTTGCGACAACAAACTGTAATTTGGCCACAGCGGTGGCTGAGGGGCGGTTTCGGAAGGATCTCTTTTACCGATTAAATGTCGTTCCCATACGAGTTCCGCGTTTGGCGGAGCGTAAGGGAGACGTGGCTTTTCTGCTGACGAGTTTCTTGGAAACTTTCTCGAAACGACATAACAAGCCCACTCCGGTTATTACTCGGCAGAAGATGGATAAGTTATCCGGCTATTCTTGGCCCGGAAATGTTCGAGAGCTGAGAAACTATGCTGAGCGCGTCGTCATTCTCGCAAATACGGACTTGGCTCCTGAAGTGGATCAATTGGCAGGTGGACATGCGATAACGGCTAGCGTCGATCCTATCTCAGTGGATAGCCAACATTTTCCGACTCTGGCTGAAGTGGAGAAACGGTTGATTAAGCTTGCGATGGAGCGTACTAAAGGGAGCCGTAAGGATGCGGCAGAATTGATTGGTATTAACGTTCGTACCCTACGAAATAAGCTCAAAGAGTATGGTCATGAAGACGCTGGAGATGGTGGTGAGGATGGGGACTCAGAAATGGATCGAGCCGCTTAGTCTTAAAAGAGGTTAAAGAAAGCCATTTGCGCGACTTGTGCAAACGCGCGACTAATTCCAGCACCAGACCGGCTGAGAAGATTGAGGGAAAGCTTCCCACGACGCAAAGAATGCCCGACCACTCGGAGATGAAGCAGGATTTGAGAGTGTGGGGACAAAGGTTTCATAATAGGCCGAATTATCAAGTAGCTACTAATAGCTATATCAGTTTCTATGCCATGTTCGTGTGCTAGGACAGGCTTAGGAAAGGGCAGCAAAAGCGGAAAATTAGTCGCTTATTTGACCAGAAAAATCCCTCGCAACTAACGAAACATCGATATGATTCGGTGATCCCACAGATGTTCTCTGGCCGTGCGGCTACGTGCCCGTGCTCCAGCAGCAAGAGAGTCGTCCGGGTGTGCGATGGCCTCCCGTGCTCGCGTCTCCAACTCGGAGAGCGATTCAACAAACCAGGCCTCGTTTTCGAGATAGCACGATCTGACGTCGGGACTATTCAAATTGATTGAGAGACGCCCGCTTGCAGCGATCTCAAACAGCTTCTCGTTGGCAGTGGCGTCGCGAATTGAATTAGGAGCGTTCAAGTGCGCGGCGTATTTCTGGTAATACTCTGGCAACTCGTAAAATTTCAGATGCGGTAGCGCGGTTACTCCGTACGGTTTCCATTCGTCTTGAGCACTGTAAACGTCCACAAGATTTTGGCTCCAGAGGCGATAGACGAAGGCAGGCCGGTCATATCGATTTACCAACTTCACGAGAACGGAAGCGTCCAGGATTCGTCCGCTTTCGTTTAGATAATCGAATGCCCGAGGGTGATGTTCCCCTGCAAGCTTCAGGATCTGTAGCGCGGGCTTAAATGGAAACATCCGTCGGGCTTCCAGAGCAACGGACATTAGTTTCAAAACGGTCGGTTCTTCTTTGATCCATTGAACGAGATGGACATCAGGAAATTTCAACGCTGAGTCCCGAGCGCATTGTCGCAATTCGGCCAGATCAGCACCATTTTGTAGGCGGGCAACAACTGAGGGATCGGGTTTGCCTCGAAACCCTGGATTGCCAATAAAGGCCAGTTTGTGTGTGTGTTCCACCGGATAACTGGCCTTGAGCAGTTCCATCGGTGCGGCCAGTCGGGTCAGTCGCTGGTTGGTAACGCCGAGCAGTTGCGCTTCCAAGGCTTGGCTGGCACCGTAAAAATGATGCGTCACCTTTGGATGCCGAACATCTTTCTGAAACTCCGTTCCCGACGCAGGAAATGCGATGTTATAGGGTGAAGTAAGCCAACTACGAAAGTCATCAAACCATAGGGAGTGGATTGACTTAACGCTGGGATCAGAGGTGAATTGCCCAGCGATGCAGTACCAGTTCAAATCCAGACTGAGGATGGTGTCGATATTTTCTTGAACGAGGAGGTCTCTGAAGGTCTTAGATACGGCATCCGCGCCTCTTGAAAGGAGATGATCCATTTCGAGCGAAAAGAGATGATTTAGAATCCGGGCATCATAGTTATCTCGGACGTAAGTGGGAATTCCTTGGCGCTCAAGGGCGGCACAGAGATAGTCTGACGTTTTTGCAAAGGGCGTGAGATAGTCATTGCTTAGAATGAGCACCCCGGATGGTTTAGCACTCATCGATGCAGTGCCTCTTCAAGACGTTGTTCCCAAAATTCTGACCTAATCTGAATAACACGTTCGATTCCCATTGTCTTAAGCAGTTCAAACGTTTCGCCGTCAAAGCAGTGATGAACGCATTTATTGTCGTTCAGAATGTTCCGAATATCCACAATCCCCTTATTTTCTGATGGGAACAACGAAGTCGATTCTTTACAAATCCAAAAACTATGGACGCACTGAATGTGTTCTGATCTCAAAAAGAGATCGGGAGATAACAACCAACACAAATCGAGACCGATTACGGTGTCGACTCCATAATCCAAAATCAGTTTATTCCACTTGTTTTCAAAGAGCTGACGAAATGCCTCTCGGCGTTCAGGATACTCGACAGGGACCTCATTGATGGACCAGTGCAGGAGCGACGTATCTCGCACAATCGCCCGTCGTCCAATTCGAGCTGCGGCTAGGCCAATCTGGCGAGAAGTTTTGGTATGTGAGCTGGATCGGTCGTCTCCAAGTACAAGAATGACTTTCTTCCGACTCATGTTATCGATTCGACGATCTGTTTCCAGCGATGCTCCCACGTATGTTTTGACAGGAATTCGGCGTGAAGGGAATGACCGTGTTTAGCAAGTTCATCTGTCTGCTGACAGAAAAGATCCGATGCCTTTTCGGTAAGCTCCGACTCATCGATGGCGGTTACGAGACCCGTGGATGGAGGGAAGCTCTCCGCTAGCTCCGGACGTTGATCACTAAGCAACGGAACACTGCACGCGCCAGCCTCAAAGACGCGAAAAGGTAATCCTCCAGAGATCGATTGCGGGTCGAAAATTTGGAATTGCCACTTTCCCGATTTGAAAAGGCCACTCCATTCGCCCGGACGAAGCGTTTTAGTGTCTTGGTAGGCGATATCAGAGCCGCATGGAAGTGAGGCGAGGATATCTTCCTTACCGGCATAATCTTCAGTCCCATGACCACTGAAAATGCCTACTGGTCCTGCCTTTGCAACGGCGGCAAGTCCACGAAGGCGAGCGATTCGTTTGGCCCAGCGCCAAACCAGATAGTTCCAAAGCGCAAGAGTCGAGGCCGTCTTTAGCTCCGTTTGAATCGCCTTTCGAAGCTTCTCAGAAGTTCCATTCAGGCATCGCTGATAAACGGCATAAGCTTGAATGGGCCACGGTTCCCGATTGAGTGTCTCGATAACGTCCTTAAGCAAAGACTTCAATGGACTAGTCAAAACCAGAGACGCTTGATTGAGGGACTTCAGCGAGGGAATCGTTCCGACAAAGACCGCTCGCTTTTCCCAAATGGGTTCCGCTGGAACCGCATTCGGGCTGTAGGATGCTGGATCCGCTGCGAGGGTGAGATGAAAGGCGGATCCTCCCGTAAAAATGTTCCACTCCTTTATCCAATGCGTATCCCAAATCCCTACTTTTACCTGGTGTTCTTTTTGCCAGTTCAGCCAGACATGAGGATTCGCCAGTGTTCGTGGAGATCGGTAATAATCGTCAAACCACAGCGAGACCTTTTTGATTCTAACGAGCCCTGGATCATCCCATAGCCGCGGGAAATCCAATGGAGCATCCATTAAGAAGCAGATGATTTGCGGATGCTGAGATTTGATTTGAGCACGAACGTGCTCGACAGAAAAAGGACGATCGTCTTTGTCTGCTACAAAAGAGAGCTGGCACGAGTAGCCGGCCCGTTCTGCCCCGGATCTGAGACCGCGAGTGAATAAAGATTCACATCCCTGTCGACTTTCCAAAAACGTTACGCTAGGTCCACGCTTCATTGCCGCGAACTCGATGTAGGGAGCGTTTTGCGGTATCCCAAGCCTCTCGTAGATCTTGAATGAGAGGAAGAATGGCCTCGAGGCGGGTTGAGTTGAGCTCGTCCAGGGCTGCTGACAATTCTCGTGTGAAAAAAAGATAGAGGCGCTTCAGCTCTGTGCAGAGCTCAGGATTTGCCTCTTGCCTGAGGGTTCTATTCAGTTCGGTGAGGATATCGATGGACCAGGCAATGCGGTTTGCAACACGGAACTTGTCCACCGGTCCATGTAGCGATTCTATGGCTTCCTCAATGTATTGGATGAGCCCGTCATAGAGCATGATCAACAGGTCTTCCTGTGACGCGTTGCTGACCTTGATTTGGAGATATTGTTGCCGTTGGTTCATAAATCTACTTTTTTAAAGCGTTCAATCGACCGATACACCTGTCCAGGAGTTCGCCCATTTTTTTCAACCAGGGTGTCAGCTCTAGTTCGAGGAGATCGGAGACCTTTACGGTATCTGCCGCGTTAAAGGATTTGCCGAGCGAGAGCATGACGCCGTTCAAAGTATCTAACTCCTTGCCTGACACCTGCGCGAGTTCCTCGGGAGTCAGGAGTCCGCTCACCCCTGGCAGAAAGTTCACGAAGGATTTGATCTGGATACAGAGGGCTGACCATTTCCGGACGATCTCCTTGGGTTCAGCGAGTAGAACGTCGGTTACGAGGTCCATGCACTTCTGCTCAATTGCCCGGAGTTCCAAGGATTGGTTGTGTAGAGCAGCCTCCACGGCCTCGTGTAGAGAGATGGACGAGACCTTGCAGACGTTGCATTTAACGAATAAGGAGTCCGCTTGGTCAGGGGAAACGATTTCTACGCCGTCCAGCTCACACTTTCCTATAGCACGAGACCTGGGGATTAAGTCATTCATCACTTGCCCAAACATATCCGCAAAACTGGAAGGAGAATCTGACTTGCTGGTGAAAACACTATCATCAATGAATATTGTCATATAATCGATCTGGCAAATACGCTTAACTGGATGGGGTACTGCTCCCGACAGAACCGATGCTTGAGCTTCCTGTTGAGCTGGAGCTGGACGAGGTGGATGAACTTGTAGTGCCGTTTAGGACACCTGAGAGACCTTGTGTTGTTCCTTCCAGGCTATCGAGGGCGGCGAATTCAGTCTCAAGACGGGTTTGCTCGTTCGCGATGTTCTCGTTCATCCCATTGATCAGTTGTTGGTTGAATTGAACTTGGCTAGTGTTGTCGGCTTGTTCGGCTGTAATCACTCCTGAGATCGGGTCATCGTACTCATCGATAACGTTTTGAACTGTGTTCGTTAGGCCGGTAGCCGCATTATTGAAAAGGTTTTCCACATCGCTAAGGTGGTTTTCCAGGGCATCCTGAAGTTTTGTAGGATCGACTTGTGTCAAGGTATTGTCGTTGGCATTCGTATTGATGCCGAGGTCAGCTAGCATTCGGACAGCCGCTGTGTTGCTGGTTGAGCCGCTGGTCACCTCGCGCAATTGAGAGGCCAGGAAAGTGACACTGAGGTCGGTGGACAGTGGACCGTTTGGATTGGTTCCACTCGGGTCTACTGAAGTATCGGTGGCAATTAGGGTTTGGGTCGTATTATACTGTGCGACGAACGCGTTAAGGGCATTGGCAACAGTGGTAGTATCGGGCGCTAAAGTTATTGTGGTCGAACCCGTGCCCGTTACATTAAAGCTCAGTCCGCCGACTCCCAGATCCGAGCTTGTCAATGTCCCACTATCGGCTTCCCGGACGGTAGGATCACTTCCAACAGTAAATAAAGTCGCTTGCCCAAGTTGTAGCTGGCTTTGAGTTGAATTCAGGCCGAGTGCAGTGGCTGCATTGCTTGTACCATCTGAAACAGTGATGTTTTGGGGCCCTCGCTCGGTCGAACTGAGGACGATTCGGTTCTCGTACGTGTCATATACTGCGGTAACCCCAGCGTTGCTCGAATTGATGTTCCCGATCAGGTTATTTAGAGTATCACCTGCGTTGTAAGTAACCTGGACACCGTTAATCGTGAAGTTTCCAGCCGTGAGAGGTGCGTTAAGATTGGCCGATTGCAGACTGGTATTGGGGTCAATTCTCCCTATAGCGATGTTAGAAGTTACACTTCCAGACCCGTTGTTGAACAATTGAGCTTGTTGTAGAAAGTCGCTTGTATCGGTCGAGGAACCGAGAATTATCGGATTAGACGATGTGGAAGAGAGGGATATTTTTCCCGAGGAGCTGTCATAGGTTGCGGTAACTCCTGCACCTGAATTGTTGATAAGGCCGATCACCGAATTCGTTGAATTCGGATTGCCATCGTCGAGAACAGTGGAGTCAGAGAGAGTGATTTGTGTTCCGTTAATGGTAAAGGTCTGACCAGCGATTGAGGTTTCTCCTAATACTGTGTTCAGTTGCGTGTTACCGGAGAAAGCTTCCGTAGCAGTAGAACCGTTCAGGACGGTGTTGGTAGCGACTTTTGTGACATTCAGGTTAATTGTGCCAGGGACCGCCCCTTGCGTTACAGCCGCAGTCCCCACGGAGGAGTTAGAAAGGGTGGCTGCCTGTGTAGAAAAGATCGTGCTGAACCCAAAATTTTGCAGCTGCAGGCTGAGTTGTCCGAGGCTCGTGGATAAGGCTGAAAGCGTTGTATTAGTGGACTGGAGATTCGTGTCGGCTGTTTGAAGATTAGTAATGGGAATGCTATCCGCCGCAATGATCGATTGAATAATCGAAGAAACGTTCAGTCCACTAAAAGTTCCCGCAATAGTAGTACTCATAAGACCTCTTGAGCAGATTCAATTTGAGACATGTGCAAAAAACCCTTAAGCGTGGAAATGAATTGCTTGGAATCGCACGGTTTGGAGATCACCGCATAAGCACCACTGGTGTAGAGATAGAGGCGTTCCTTGACGTCATCCAGGCCGGATAGAACCAGAATTGGCACATGTGCGTATTTCTCACTGATTTCAGGGATGAGATCCGCCCCTGGCATGTCTGGCAGATCCAGATCGAGTATAACTGCGAGACAAGTTTTTGCGTTTTCTCTGAAATAGTCTAACGCTGCAGAGCCAGTCGAGAAGTGCTTCACTGACAGGCCTTCCTTTTTTAACAGATAGGTAAACGCAGTCGCAGTGGGACGATCATCTTCAATATAGAGGATGTAGCCAGTGCTAATCGAGTCATCGGCCTGAGCAGTTGACTCGGCTTGAGCCGTTGAGTTCAATGCCCGTTTCAATAAGCGTGATTCGCGGCGGGAGCGGAGTTCCTTAAACCGGGCTTCACCTTCGTAGCCAGTTTGGAAAACAGCACTCCCGCTAGGGAGCATCTCAACTAAGGGCTTCCAATCGTCAGACCCCGGACGGCGACCCAAATCATCCTTCTGGAAAAAGCCCACCCGGATGCCCTGAACGATCACCTCGTCTGGAAATTTACCGAGGAAGACGCCTCTGTGCATTACTTGGATCATAGTGAGAATGTTGCTACCATTCTTGTTCCAATATCGGCACAGGCGATTGGGTAATTAGCCGAAAAAAAAACAATCGATTCCACTATTCTGCAAGAACGGCCTTGATGGCACGGAGCAGTTCTTCCGCCGCGAAAGGTTTTGCCAGGAAATGCTTCAACAGAGGAGACGGGGACTTAAAGGATGCAACTTGAGAAGAAACTCCGCTGGCACCGATGACTTTGACCTTCGGATTGAGTCGCAATAGAGCGTGGATCATCGCCGTGCCATCCAGTACAGGCATCATCATGTCAGTAAAGACCAGGGCAATTTCAGACTGTCTCTGCGCATAAAAAGCCAGCGCTTCTGCGCCATCTGAGGCTATGATCGTCTGGTAATTGTTCGAGTGGAGCGTCTGCGCAGTGACTCGCAGGATAGAGGGTTCATCGTCAACAACGAGAATCAGTTCACCATTCCCTTTTAGAAGTTGTGGCGAGGTCGTGACGCTATCTACCGAAACTAAACCTAGTCCGCTAGCTGGGAGATAAACAAAAAAACTGGCACCCTTTCCATATTCACTGTTCACCTTTATCGCACCACCGTGGCTCTTAATAATCGCGAGCACCGTCGATAATCCCAGGCCGGTTCCTTTTGAGACTTCCTTCGTGGAGAAAAATGGTTCAAATATTTTGTCGATGTGCTCTGCACGGATGCCAGTTCCACTATCGGCAACTGTAATTCTGACGTAGCGTCCCGCAGGGAGCGACATTGCATTGGTCTCGATGAATTGTTCGTCGAGAACTGTATTTTCAATACTTAGTTTGAGGATTCCGCCTTGGGGCATTGCATCCCGGGCGTTAACGCATAGGTTGAGTAGAACCTGGTGGAGTTGAGTGGCGTCACCTATGACAGTCCATATTTCTGGGCCGATAATAAATCTCAGCAGTACGTCTTTAGGAAAAGTCTCCTTGATGATTTTTTCGAGATCCCGCACGACGTGGATAACCTGAAGTTCGATCCGTTGGCCTTCAGCACCTCTTGCGAACGAAACCACCTGCCGAACGATGTCAGCTCCTCGACGTGTACTGACCTCAATAGCCTCCAGAATCATGACTGCATCTGGATGTTGAACCATGTCTTTCAATACGGCGATCGATAGAAGGATTGGAGCCAAGATATTATTCAGGTCATGGGCAATACCACCAGCGAGGGTGCCAATGCTTTCCATTCGCTGTGCCCGCATAAAGTGTGACTCGATCTTCTTTTTCTCCGTAACATCGGTGTTAATCGCCAGAACGGATTTTGGATTCCCGGAGTTATCTCGGATCAGCGTACAGCGTGCTTGGACCGTTATTTCCCCCTTGCTTTTAGTGGTGTGTCGGGTCTCACCGTTCCATTCTCCCTTCAATAGGGTTATCTCGTTGATCCCGTGAAAGAGGGTTTCGTCGCTGTAGATATTTTCGACAACTCTTTTTCCAAGAACCTCATCGCGAGACCAGCCGTAGATTTTCTCGGCACCCTTATTCCAGAAAATGATCCGCCCTTTGAGGTCATGGACAAGAATGGCTTCATTGGCCTTGTCCAGAAATTCGGCTTGCTCACTGATCTGAATCTCGGCGCGCTTCTCCTCGGTCTTATCGCGCTGAATGAACGCCAGATGGGTGCAGACCCCCATCTTGTCTGAGACCGGTATGATATCGAGGTCTCGGTAAACGGTATTGCCATCGGATATGCTTTCGATACCCCTCCGTATGGGTTGTTTTTTCTCGATGCTCCACTGGAGGTCTTCGATTGGAAACCAGGACGGATCTAATCCTGCCTGGAAAAGTGGGAGCCCGATGACTTCGGAAGAGAGCTTCAGGTGCTGTCTCTCGAAGGCCTTATTGACAAACAGAATATGCGGTCCGTCCGGAATATTGAAGTTGGATTCACAGACAACGACTTCATCGCTAAGGCTAGACATACAGGCGTTCAACACCATAAGAAGGTGCTCCCGCCTGGACTGTTCCGTTATGTCCGTGAACATCCAGAGTCGACCATAGAGTTTTCCTTCCGATCCAATAACGGGAGCCGCAAAAACCATGACGGTACGACCATCAATAAGGCGAATCGTTGTTTCGCTGGTCTCGTGGGCATGGCTCCAGAGGTATTCGATTTGCCGCGCAAACTCTGCCGGCTTGGCGCACTGCCGGGTACACCAATCCAGAGGGCGCCAGCTCGAATCCTCGATAACATTGAGCGGGATCTTCCACATCTCAAGGAAATTTCGATTGTAAATGAGAGGCCGTCCGTTCTCGTCGATGATGATTACCGGCTCAGGAACAGAATGAATCTGCGCTTCCATCAGCGCCGTTTTCAATCGGAGCTGGTGGGTCATCTCCTCCTGGTTGGTGATATTGCTGATGATCGCAATGATTTGAGTGATCACCCCGTCCTTGAGTACGGGAGTAATCGTGTCTTCCTCGGTGTAGTGGGTTCCATCTTTCCGCCTGCTGGCATGGCGGCCTTGCCAACCTTGTCCCGCACGGAGCTGATTCCAGATCTCGGCTTTCAGCTTAGGATCATCGTGAAGAACGCTTAGAAGGCGGCCTTTACGCTCTTCAGGACTCAGGCCAGACAGTTGAGCATACGCTGGATTTGCCCAAGTAATTTTTCCTGCGTGATCCGTAATGACGGCAGCAACGGATGTTACTTCTAGAGCGGTCTTGTAAAGGAGAAGCTCAGATCTCGATTCTTCCAGGAGCTGGTTTTGCGCTTGGAGCTCATCGTTTTTATTTTCCAGCGTCCTAACAAAAAGGTCGTTATACTCTCGGACTTGATCAGGCTTGCGGAGAGGCTGCGCTGGGTTATCGAACCGATTATGTTCTAGCGGCGACTCAATGGCTGCTAGAATAATTTCGGGTGAGGTGGGGCGCACAAAAAATCCATCAGCACCCATTTGCTTCGCAAGATCTTTGTCATTTTCAGATGTAAATACGGAACTCAGAAGAAAGACCCTGATGCTCCTTAGACTCTTATTCGTTCGAATTTTATAGCAGAGCCGATATCCGTCCAATTTTGGCATGAGCACGTCTGAGATCACGCAATCGAACTTGCGACTTTTCAATAAGTCAAAGGCCGATTGCCCGTCCTCCGCCTCTTGAACGCTATGAAGCGCTTTCTCTAATAAATTCGTAAGAAATCGTCGATTCGCTGGAACATCATCTACGACGAGTACGCGCATTATTGGAGTTGAGGATTAGTAGCTGGATCTGGCGGTGTCAAGAGAGGAACCAAAAAGGGACAGACCCCGAAGAGCCTGTCCCTATTTGAGTTAACGATATCCGGGATTAGTGGAGCAACGAGAGGATCGATTGCTGCGATTGATTGGCTTGAGCCAACATCGAAGTGCTTGCCTGGAGCAGAATGTTATTCTGAGCCAGTTTCGTGCTTTCCGTTGCCACGTCGACGTTCTGGATCTGCGAGTTTGCGGCTTGCAGATTCGTCGATTCGGTCTGGATGTTTTGTGTGTAGAAGTTGAACTTCGCCACATTGGCATTTACCGTTGCCCGTTGCGTCGTCAATGTCTGAATTGCCGTAGACAGGGTAGTTACCGCAGAATCGGCGGCAGTGGTGGTGCCGACGGTTAGAGCGTTTACGCCCAAGCTCGTTGTAGTTAGAGCCGAAAGCGCCAACGTGTCTGTGGTACCGTGGTCATCAATGCCGACACTGATCGTACCGCCACCTGCTGGGAACAGGCTTTGCCCGTCGAACTGGGCGTTGGTAGCGATGGTGTTAATCTGAGACTGGAGCGTGGTGAACTCCGTGTTGTAATCTGACAAATCAGCCGTTCCGAACGCACCGTTTGTCGCTTGTTGGGCGAGCTCACTCATCCGAGTCAACTGTTGTTGAATCGTGCTGAGGAAGCCGTCTGCAGTCTGGGCAAAGGACACAACGTCCGCTGTTGCCTGACTTGCTGCTCCCAAACGAGCAACGGCTGCGGTGAGGTTACCGCTGACCGCTACGCCTGCGGCATCTTGACTGGGATCCGCTAAGCGACTACCAGAAGACAACTGAGTGATGGACGAATTCAACGCCATCTGGTTCTGGTTGAGGTAATACGCTGCTCCGACTGCTGCACTATTATATCCGATGACTGCCATATGGATTTCCTTTCCTAATTAAGGGTTACATCATGTGACCCTCCAGCTTTTGGCTGGCTGCCGGGTTTTTAATCAGGACTCCGACCGTCCTGTTGGCGACATCCATGTCGTCCATACTCCGGCTATCGGGTGCGACTTCGAAAGGTTAAGGACAAATGTTTTAGAAATTTTTTTCCAATTTAGTTCTAATCACGAGCCCTGCGCATCCGATTAAGACAGTATGGAGCTGGTGAGCAATCCCATTAAGGAGAAGGTTTTACTTCTTCGTGAAGCCGTTGAGCTCGTCATGAGAGAGCATGACGCCATTTGTTCTCAAACCTGGGGAGACTTGCTTAAATTTCGCGAGCAGAAAAAAGATCTGGCCTCCCGGATGGCTTCGTACGAGTGGGTGCCTGGCCCGGAAGATGAGACGGAACCGGAGATTATTCTTTTGAGCTGTCAGGTTATAGATTTGGAGTACCAGTGCTGGAAAAAGCTTCGGGTACAAATGAAGATTAAGGAAGCGCAGATCCACAATCTCAAGCGGCGTCATTTTGAATGGATGTCATGCCTCCAAGCTTACCAACATGTTTGCTACGGCTAAATCTATGAACTTAATTCCCTTCCCATTTCACTCTCTACCGATTCCCGCTTTACCGATTCCTAGTAGTACTTTAGCTCTAGGTCTAATGCTGTGCGCCTTTTCAGGAGCCGGTATCTCCTACCATCTCACGCTTGACTCACGACTCCAGCAGATGGAGCAAAAGAGCGAACAAACCACGCAAACGCTTAATGCCCTACAAACCGTTCAAGAAGAGAGTGCCGTTTCAAGAAGTGAGGACTATTCGAAGACGTGCCGTCAACTCGATGAGCTAAGACGGTCTATTGAACCTCTGACCCGGGCATCCCAAGAACATGAAGGGTCTCTAGCAGATATTAAACGACAAATCTCGGGCATACAGACCAACTATATGCTCCAGATGTCCCGGATGGCGCAGGATGAAGCGGCACTCAATAACACTTCGACCATTATCAACACGGACCCGCAGTTGAGCACCACAACGATTACCCCGATAAAGATGGAACGCTTGACCATAGCGGATGATTCTCAACTTCCCTCTTCGGTTAATCCTGTTCCTGAGCCTCACCGGCCTTTACGGGCTTTACCCGTTATCGACGAAATACCCGTCGCGCCGATTGCTACTGAGTCTACGTCCTTACCTGTCGGCCCTAGCGGGATGCCCAACTACAACACGCCTCTTCCAGTAACTAAAGATTACAAGCAAAATTAAGCTTAAACTTCAATTCGTTGGATGGAAATTTAACAAGGAGCAGGCAGTGAAAAGATGGCTGCTTATTTTGGCGTTTGGATTATGCGGCTGCACAGCAGACGCTGGGAGCCCTTATCTTTCCGGCGACTTTGCGGATACGCCTGCATTGGCATCTCAATTATTAAAAAATGGCATCTTGGGTAAAGACCACGGGATCATCGTCGTAGAAATGGTGCGAAAGAATGGCGCACGATTTTTTATGGATGGGAAACCGCTCGATAATGAAGGAGAAGACGTGGAGTTTTGGATTTGGCATAAGACCGCCGGATTTCGGCTAGCAAATGACGCTGTTCGGGATGCCATAGATGAAGAGGAGAACAAGCATCCCTCAGATAGCTTTCTCCTTCCGGGCGCTTTGGGGCCGTTCTTGAAAAGGATGATTGAAGCCACCGGTTCATAATTTGTGGCCATGGATCGTCTAGCGGAGATTACCCTCTTAATTTGGCATACTGAGGGGACAGCAATCAGCGGGCTGCTCTCATGGATGTGGCGCCTCAAGAAAAGCCTTCCACTAGCTGGAATACGCCTGGTTTTAGTCAGCCTGGAGATTCGCCCACCTCAATTTCCTCAAGTCTGTGGAAGCGATGAGTTTTACGATGTTATCGTCCGAACGCCACAAGAGTTCTTGGTTCAGCTCAAAAAGTACAATTCCGCTTGGCATCTCATTAACCACGCCTATGAGTATGTGGATTTACTGCATGAGCTTAACCCTGGTCTGCTGAAACGAACGCGCCTTTTGGGAATCTGTCATACGGATCAAGAATTTTATTACGCCAATCTCTGCCGCTTGGACGCTCACTTAAAAGGGATTATCGCGGTGAGTGAGCACTGCCGAAGCATCCTGGAGGGCCGATTGCCCCATAGAGCCGGTACGATTCCCATTTTCCCAGATTGGGAGATGCCGATTCCCGATGTTCCAGAACGAGTTTTGAAACCTTCAAAGCCCCTCAAGTTGTTCTTTAACGGACGCCTGATTCATCTGCAGAAGCGGGTCTTAGAACTACCGCAAATTGGAAGGGAGCTCGTTCGACTGGGAACCGAAGTGGAGTTGACGGTCGTGGGCGATGGACCAGATAAAAACGCGTTGTTGGACCGAATGAAAGAGATCCGTAATTTTAACTTCACCTATCTCGGACAGGTCCCTCCTTGGGAAATGGATAACCTTATGAAGGAGCAAGACGTCTTTCTTCAAGTCTCAGAATTTGAAGGAGCAAGCGTTAGTTTAATGGAAGCCATGGCAAGGGGTTTGGTGCCGGTGGTAACAAAAACCGCGAGCGGTGTGGACTCGCTTCAAGACGAAACCAACTGCCTCATGGCGCCGATTGGCCAACCCGAGTTAGTGGCTAAACAGATCCATCGAATCGCGACGGAAACGCAACTTTGGGCCGCTTTACGCAGAAACGCATTTGAATCAGCAATTCGGGCTATTAGCGAACTAAAATATGCCGATAGAATGCGTAGCTATCTTTCAGACTTGGAGAGCTGATGGGGTGGTTGGAGAAATTTATGCTTCGCACTCATGGAACACTCATCATTGGTGTGCTTTTTCTAGCCGGGTGCTCGTCGTCATCAGTCAAAAGCGACAACGCCGTAATTCGTAACAGCGTAATTTCCCCTATCGTCTACGATAAGATGGTCCACAATGAAGATCTCAGTCTGAACGACCTCGTTGCGCTGGAATCTGCCGGAGTTCGGGAAACCGTAATCCTCCATTACGTGCGACGGCACCATACTATATACTACCTATGTGCCCAGGACGTGAACCGTCTGCGCAGCGCTGGAATGTCATCGGAGCTAGTCGATTATTTAGCGGCGACGCCTCGCCAAAACGAGGATTCTCCAATTCTAGAGTCGATCCTTCCCAGACAACTTTTGTAATCGAGCAACCCCGAAAGAGAATTTTGCCGACGCCGGTATGGGTATCGGAAAAATAGTCGCTTGGACGAGGCCAATTGGGTGCTTCAAAAATAATTAGAAGCAGCGCAAGTCTCTTTGGTGCAATGAGATGCGTCTAATAAAAGAATGCCGGGAAATGGATGGTATTGCCGTTGCTGATTGGTTGGCATGATCGCGAATACACCGGCATTTATATCACGGATCTCGTGCATCTCTGGATTAGTAGGCGGGCTGCTGGGAGTGGCCATTAGCTTAAACAACGGGGATGAACTGGGATGGTCTTTGTTAAGGGGCTCGATCTTGATCGTAGCCTTTAGTACGGCAAGCCGTTGGTGGCTGCAAAGCCTTGCTGTTGCTTGGCTGGAGACTCGTTTGGAATCGATCCAGGAAAAAACAAAACCCGCAGAGTTACGTGGGGCTAACCGCGTCTAGCACAGAACTAAAAACCTATGAGCATAAGCGCCTATTATTCGATAGATGAAGATAGAGTCTTGGGGGAAGAACGGGACGGTTCCTCCCGCGAGGAGACCATCCAGAGTCTTTTGTACTTGGTTCAACACATTGCTGGACGTGTTATCTCCCGGTTACCCTCGCATATAACTAAGGACGACCTGATCAGCGCCGGCGTCATCGGTCTGATCGATGCGGTGGATCGCTTTGATAAGAGTAAGGGATGCAGTCTTAAGACTTACAGCAGCATGAGAATCAAGGGGGCGATCATGGATGAACTTCGGAGTCTGGATTGGGTTCCCCGGAGCGTTCATCGGGACGAGCGGACCTATAACGAGGCTTGTGATCGAGTCAGCCAGCGTGAGGGTCGGGAAGCCACTGACGAGGAGGTTCGAGCCGAACTCAAAATGGACCCGGAATCGTTTCAACAACTCTGCGAACGGGCGCATCCCTACTCGAATATATCGTTAAACGAAGCATGGTGCGACGAAGAAGGAAACTCGACAGATCGAAGCGAGTGTATTGCTAATCCGAACGCAAAAACAGCTGTCGAGGAATTGCTGGACCAAGAAGATTTTCAAATGGTCCGGGAGCAAATCGAGCGCCTTCCAAAGAACGAGAAGATCGTTCTGTGCCTTTACTACATGGAAGACCTTCGCTTGAAGGAAATCGCGGAGGTTCTTCGAGTCACCGAGTCCCGAGTCTCTCAAATTCACTCAGAAGCGCTGAAGCATTTGTCCGCAGGCATTCGAAAAGTCAGAAACCGGTAAAAAATATGTTACTTGTCATTGGATGGATAATGGTGACTGTGGCGCTCCTCGGCGGATTTACGTTCTCCGGCGGAAAAGTGGGAACCTTGTTCGTTGCCGGCGAGTACATCATCATCATTGGAATCACAGCGGGTTACGTCGTGGCTTCCTCGAGTCCGACGATTTTAAAGGAGATGCTCCACGCGATTATCGTGGCGGTTAAGGGATCACCCTTTACAGAAAAGCGGTACATCGAGTTAATCGAGTCCATTTATCAGATTCTCGTGCTTGCTCGGGAAAAAGGGGTCATTGGGCTGGAAGAACATATTCTGGAGCCAGATAAGAGTACGATCTTCGCGAAGTACCCCAGCTTTCTCCACGACAAACAGGCGGTTCGATTTTTGCAGGATACATTTCGACCACTGCTGGACGGCAAGGTGCGGGCCGATGATCTGAATCGCTCGGTAGAAGCTCGGCTGGATAACTACTTTTCTAAAATGTCGCAGCCGACGAACATCCTAACGAAAGCTTCCGATGCACTCCCGGGAATTGGGATCGTCGCGGCCGTCTTGGGCATCGTCATTACGATGGCCAGCATTGCGGGAGACAAGAACGAGATCGGTGAGAAAGTGGCTCACGCCCTAGTGGGTACATTTCTGGGGTTGCTCTTGAGTTATGGCTTCGCGCAACCGCTGGTAAACCGCATCGAGAGCATTCACGAGGAGGAACTCAGCTATCTCGCCGTAATAGGGCGCATGGTTGTCAGTTATGCCTCTGGCTCGCCGCCTCTCGTGGCAGCCGAAGCGGGACGCTTAACGATACCGGTAGAGCATCAGCCTACGAGTGAGCACATGGAAGAGACTCTGAAAAAGAGTGGAGCCTAGAAAGGAAGCAAACAATGAGCCGACGTGGACGTGGACACCCACATCATGGGGGAGCCTGGAAGGTGGCTTACGCTGACTTCGTGACATCCATGATGGCGCTGTTCCTGGTTCTCTGGCTCGTCGGTTCCGATGAGGCGACCAAGTTAGCAGTTCAGCGTTACTTTCGAGGTGAGATCACCCAGCAAGGAAAAGCCGGGACAAAGGAGTACTCTCGTATGGACCCGTTCCAATCGAAGCTAAAAGACAAGGTCAGCAAGAACCTTACGGACGAAGATATGAAAAAGGCACTGGAACATCTACGGGAGCAATTGAACAATAGCAGTGAGGACGGGCAAGATCTCATTCGGTATGACTTCATCGCCGACGGTGTGAGGATCACGGTAATAGATAGCTCGTCCAAGCCCTTTTTCAAGCCCGGCACCGCCAAGTTAACGGATTATGGTGTTTGGGTCTTAAAGACCACCGCATGGTTTCTGGATCGATTTCCATTTATGCTCGAAGTGGAAGGACACACTCAAAAAACGGGAGCGACGACGGAGGGTACAGCCTCAGAAAGTTGGGATCTATCAACCGCGCGTGCCATTGCCGCTCGAAACCTTCTTGAGACCTCGGGTCTGGATGAAGAACGATTTTGGAGGGTGATCGGCTACTCGGATCGCATTCCCTTAGAAGGAGAAGATCCTACCTCAGAAAAGAATCGGCGAATCACAATTGTGGCTCGGCTGAAGCAAGATATGACCGTTCAAGCCGCTCAAGATTTAGTAAAATATTCCAATACGGAGGCCCTGCCATGATCGAGCGAAAAATTAGGCAACCCTCGTTCGCGTCGGAAGCTGCCGATTCGCACGTCATCCACGTCGTTAAGGCGACAGATGCTGAGAAATTTTTCCAGACGGCACCGCCGAAGGAAGTAAAGCAGCTGCAGCCGACTCCCCGCCTGGGCCCGGCTCAGGTTCGCATGATGGAAAGCACATCAGCGTACACCGACTTAGAAATTTCATGTGCATGCGGACAGCGGACGATCGTTCGGTGCTGGCACGCGGATAGTCAAACGAGCCTGGAGCAAGGATCATAAAATGAATGTAGGATTATACGAAGGAGTGGCCGGGATGCGGATGAATCAAGCTTACCAAGACTTGATCGCCGAAAATTTAGCCTTACAGACCGTCCCCGGAAACAAGCGCTCGGTACCGGTTTTCTCCACCGAGCCAGTTAAGGACAATGAAAAAGGTGCAGGAATACTTACAGAGTCGAGTCGGGTGACGATGAATCGGGTGTTTGACTTCTCTCAGGGGCCACTGACCGAGTCAGGAAATCCCCTTAACCTTGGGATTAAAGGTGAGAGTTTCTTCCTGGTTAAAGAGAAGAACGGGACGACGAGTTTTACTCGAAATGGAGATTTTCATCTCTCGCCGTCCGGAACGGTACAAACCAGCGACGGTGCAGAAGTCTTGGGCAAGTCTGGAGGCACCATCAGCATTAGTGCTGCAGCGGCGGCCTCTGTCTCGATAGCACAGGATGGTTCGATAAAGGCGGGCGGGGCCGAAGTTGGCAAAGTCGGGCTGGTCCATTTTCAGACGCCCTCTACGGAACTGGAACCGGGACCCTTTGGCAGATTTACGTCGAATACACCGGGCGCAGTGATTCAAGGACCCGCACCCGGTGACGAGGTTTTTCAGGGTAAGTTGGAACAGAGCAACGCAAACCCTGTGGAACTGATGGCGAACATGATTCAGGCGATGCGTCTTTATGAAGCTAATCAGAAAGCAGTTCAGGCCAGCGATGATAATCAGGGGCAACTTCTGAATACGTTAGGATCTCGGTCGAGCTAGTTAACAATAGAATACGAGGTTAGTTATGATGCGAGCACTATGGACAGCAGCGAGCGGAATGGCGGCACAACAGATGAATCTGGATGTGATCGCAAACAACCTAGCGAACGTAAACACGTCTGGCTACAAGCGTGCATCTCTCCAATTCCAGGAAATGATGTACGATACCCAGCGAGCGCCAGGATCGAGCACAACCGATTCAACCACCGCACCATCCGGTATTCAGGTGGGTTATGGTTCAAAGGTGCTGGCCACGACCAAGGACTTTTCGCAAGGCAACCTGCAGAGCACCGGGAATACCTGGGATGTTGCGATTCAAGGTCCAGGTTTCTTCAAGATCAACCTTCCCGACGGAAGCTATTCGTACACCCGTGACGGTTCGTTTCTCGTAAACGCAGAGGGTCAGGTTGTCACCCAGGAGGGTTTTGCCGTCGCAGGCGTAGGTCAAATCGATCCGAAAGCCACCAATATTAGTGTGGGTGCAGACGGGATTGTATCGGCTCAAATTAATGGCGCTGCCGCAAAAATCAGTCCGTTCACCTTGAGCACTTTTGCCAATCCGAATGGGCTCATGAGTATGGGTAATAATCTCTACAAAGAGACTGAGGCTTCCGGATCGGCAGTGGACGGATTGACCCCTGGTCAAAATGCAGTCGGAACTCTTCAGCAGGGATATATCGAGACCTCAAATGTCCAAGTTGTCCAAGAAATGGTGAACATGATCCAGGCTCAGCGCGCATACGAAATCAATTCAAAGGCGATCCAGGCTTCAGACGAGATGTTAAATATGGCCGATAATCTGCGTCATTAACATGAATAACCGCCGACTCATCTCCGTGATGGTGTTGATCTTTCTCCGAATGGAGTTTGGCTTCGGGGACGTGATCGAGTTGAAGGCCAAGACGATCGTTAGAGGCGAACACGTTACTGTTGCGGATATCGTCGCCTCGAGTCAGGGTTTAACAGCCGAGGACCTCGCCGCCGTCATCGCGGACAGTCCCAGTCTGGGGCGGCTTCAGGTCTGGAAACGAGATGAAATCGAAGCGACGCTTCCGACTGAAATCCGGGCCAAGCATATCGTTTGGGCCGGGGCCGGAGAATGTGTCATCTCTCGACCAGCGGCCACTTGTAAAGGGAGTGATGTACGGAGTTTGTTGACCACACAACTGATGGATATGGCACCGAAGGGAAGCGAGATTAAGCTGCTGGAGATCGAGGGCAGCATGCCATTTCTAATCGCTGAGGGTCCTAATTCGGCTCGAATCAAAATCTCACCCGGTACATTCCGAAATTCATGGGGTGAGGCGACAATCGATTTTATTACCGACGGTCAAGTGAGTGTTGCCAAGAGCTTTCGATTCCATTGGACCTGCGTCGCTACAGTATGGCGGGCAATGGAGCCAACAAAAGCGGGGGATGTGCTCGATAGTACGAAATTTGAGCAGATCAATACCGATATCCTAAGCATACCTGGAGAGGCTTCCCCAATCGTGGATTTTCCTGACAACAAAACGGCAGCTCATGCCATTCAGCGCGGGGCTATCTTGATGACTATAGATCTGCGCGAACCATATCTCGTAAATCGAAATGACACGGTCACGGTAACCTACGAGCACGGAGGCCTTCGGATTACGCTGCAGGCGCGGGCCCTAACCAGCGGAGTGAAAGATCAAGTGATTCAAGTCCAGAATACCGATTCGAAAAAAGTCTTTAACGCACGCGTAGTGGATGAAAGGAGTCTCGTTTATGAAAATTGAAAGAGCTATCGTTTTTTTGATCCTGCTGACGGTTGTCGTCAATACGTACGGCGATCCAAAGAAAGAGCCAGTGGCTCCACCCTTCCCTCTGCCTCCACAGGAACTCCAACCGACGCCCGTGCCGGCCGTGGGGTCGATCTGGGGACACACGCATGGCGCTCCGACAGTCTCTCAGAGTCGTGTGGTGTCCCTTTACTCGGACCCGGTGGCGCATGCGCTTGGGGACCTAGTCACCATCGTCGTGGATCTACAAAACACGATTAACAAGAACCAGAACACAACGACGGCGAAAACTACCGCAGTCAACACCTCGATTAACTCGCTCATCTATCCCAACAACGGGGCGTCCAAAGGCTATTTTTTCCTGAACAATCAAGGAGTTGCACCCGCCACCAGTTGGAACAGCGCGCAATCCTTTAACGGCGGGGGAGCAATCTCCAATGCGGAAACGGCCTCGACGACAATTCAAGCTCAAATCGTGGAAGTGGAAGCGAATGGAGTATTCAAGCTTCAGGCATTCCGACATTCCAAAGCGGGCAGCGAAGACACTTCAATGGTATTGGTCGGGTACGTTCGCCCAGATGACATCAGTTCTTCCAACTCAGTAAGTTCGAGCCGCCTCGCAAATCTTGAAATCATCCAGCGCGGCAAGGGAACGATTACCGATAACCAACGGAAAGGATGGCTAACAAAACTTTATGAATTTCTCACTCCGTTTTAATCAGATGCTCGTTTACGGGCTTCTAAGTCTATTCCTCTGCTCAGCTTCATTTGGTGCAACGCGCCTTAAAGATGTCGCGGACGTGGAAGGTGCTCGCGACAATCAGTTGATAGGCTACGGCATTGTAACCGGACTGGATGGACTTGGTGATTCCGATAAGGCTCTTACACAGCAAACGATAGCCAACCTGCTCCAGCGTTTCGGATTACAAACAACGGCGTCTAACCTGACCAATAAGAACGCGGCGGTTGTGATGGTGACGGCCAATATTCCGGCCTTTGCGCGGTCGGGCACCAAGCTGGACGTTACGGTCTCCAGCGTCGCCGACGCTAAGTCTCTTCAAGGCGGTGTCCTCTTGCAAACCCCTATGGTCGGTGGAGATGGTCAGGTGTACGCGGTTGCGCAAGGGAATATCTTCCTCGGCGGCTTTTCGGCGGGAACCGGTGGATCTGGTGGCTCGAGCGTTCAGAAAAACCATCTGACTACTGGAGTGGTTATCGGAGGTGGGTTGATAGAAAACGAAATTCCGACTTCGCTCTTTTCTAAGGGTGTTCTTGAGGTGGTTTTACGTCAACCCGATTTTACTTCTGCTGTTCGCGTGGCTAATGCCATCAATACTCAGATTGCTCCGCTTGCCGAAGCAGAGAGTGCGTCGACGATCCGCGTGTACGTGCCTGCAGAAATGCAGGAACCCAATCGCAGAGTTGAATTTGTTGCCCGCATTGAAAACGCTCTCTTCGTTCCGGACGTAGCCGCGAGGATTGTCATTAATGAGCGAACGGGGACTATCGTGGCAAACGCGAATATTCAAATCGCCAAAGTAGCTGTTGCTCACGGTAACTTGACCGTTGCGATTTCGAGTGCACCAGAGGTCTCCCAGCCCAACTCCTTTACAGGAAACGGGAACCAAGCGGGAGGCGGTGGCGGAGGGGCGAGCACCGTTGTCGTCGATCGTACAAATACGACCGTCAAAGAGGAAGTGAAGCACCTGGTAGTTTTACCCGACTCACCAACAGTGGAGGATGTGGCGTTTGCACTTAATTCCATGGGCGCAACCCCGCGCGAGTTGATGTCGATCCTCCAGTCGATCAAAGATGCCGGAGCCTTAAACGCCGATCTGGAGCTGAAATGAGCACAGGACTCTCAATATCTGGCGGCATAATGCCCATCCTTGGAAGCGGCAGCACATCGCAATTGCTTCAAGGCAGCAAGGAACGTCAAATTCAACAAGTCTCCAGAGCTGTGGAAGGAATATTCGTTCAGCAACTGGTTCAGGAAATGACGGCGGGTCTTGGAACTGATAGTGGGGGCGGCGGTGGAGGATTTCAGGACGTTGTCCAGCAAGCGGTTACTCAGCAAGTGACTTCCGGAGCCGGAATCGGATTGGCAAAATTTGTTGAGGATTATCTACACCGCTTGCCTCAAGAGGCGGCAGCAACAAAGAGTACTTATGAAACGCACGATCACGCTTAAGGAATTTGAGAGTCTTCTCGATCAGGTCATTGATCTGCAATATCGAGAGAGACAATGCATCATGGAGAGGCGAACGTCGGACCTTCCCAGCGCTAGCCAAAGTATTGAGCATTTAGGCCTAAAGCTACAGGCAATGGAGCCGAGATTAAAAGAGGAGGTTGGTAATATTGAAGCGGAAGCGATTAAAGTAAAGCTGGCCACCATTCGGCGCCTGGCACTCCAAAATCGAACATTGATCGAATACTCTTTGAAATTTCTTAGACAGCTTTTTCAACAGATGTCCGGTCAGGAAGCTCCGCTGCAAACGTACGATCCCAGCGGCCATGCTTCCGGGGCTGAATTCCCTGGAAGAATCTTCGAGACTCAAGTGTAACCCCAAAAGAAAACTAGATCATGAACGGCATCGGATTAAGCAGCGCGTTAATAATGGGGAGTCAGGCCCTTCAAGCCAATCAAACCGTCATCACCACGATTGGCAATAATTTGGCCAATGTAAACACGCCAGGCTACGCGGATGAGCGCGCGAATTTGACGGAGAGCTGGACTATTCAATCGGGTGGGAATTCTGTTGGAACCGGCGTATCAGTTGTCGATATTCAGGCTATTCGTAGTCCGATTTTGGACAGCATGGTGCAGGGTGCTTTAGGCGAGCAAGGTTACGCCGATCAAAACGCAAACATGTCCAGCAGCGTCCAGAGCGCATTGGGTGAGCAACTCAGCTCCAGTAGCGGATCGTCCGCCACAGGGAACGCAAATAACACGACCAGTCCCGGTCCGATTCAAACGGCGCTAACGAATTTTTTTGGTGCTTTTCAGACATTGGCGAGTACCCCTAACGATAGCACGGCCCGGCAGTTGACCGTGCAGAGCGCTACAGAATTAGCTGACTCGCTAAACGGGGCTTATTCGCGTTTACAACAGACTCAAGCCAATATCGGAACGGATGCCTCTAATATTACCGATCAAATCAACCAGCTTTCCACGAACATAGCCGGGCTGAACAAGCAAATCCTGTTAAGTCAATCGGCATCGGGCCAGGCACCCAATGATATGGTGAGCAGTCGCGAATCCTATATCGAGCAATTGTCGAGCTTGGTTAATGTCTCGGCAACGTCAAAAAGTAACGGGACTGTCACCATAGCACTGGCAGATAACCCCGGCGTGGTTCTGG
>CAVURW010000238.1:0-36691 GCA_963743595.1 uncultured Verrucomicrobiae bacterium | reverse complement strand
AGCCCGAGGATTCGGCGGCGGCATGAGGGTCGGCCGCGGATTTCACCGTTGACGACTGCCTGGGCGCGCGACCTCTCGAAAGGTGACAATCGCGCTGGCAAGGGCCCGCCGCGCACTGGATAATCTCGGCCAATGGCGCAGGACCGAGGCAGCCGGCGGAGCATCCGCGCGACACAACTTTCGTCCGCGGTGCGGGCTCGCCACGTGTCCGGGAACAGACGTGAGCCCGAGCCCACGCCGCTCTCAGACCTCGAACGGGAAGCCCTGCGCACCGCCACGTCAGAGGGCACGATTGTGCTGGCTGCCGACGGAGTGGTAGTCAGCGCCAACCACAGGGCCCGATTGATGCTGGGCTTGGCCGACGGGGATGTCGGAAACTCGGTGCGCGATGTGCTGGCGCGTGCCTTGTTCGCCGGAGGCGACGGCGTGCCTTTGCCGGCCGACTCGTGGCCCGGACTTCGCGCCCTGCGCGGAGAGACGGTGCGCAGCCTGGACGTGGGCATTCACCGCGACGGCCGCACGACCTGGTTGTCGACCACGGCCGTGCCTATCGTGCTCGCCGGGGGCGCCTGTGGCGGAGCGGCGGTGACCTTGTCAGACGTCACCGTGTTGCGCACCCTGGAAAGGCACCACGAACAGATGATCCGGTTGGTGTCGCACGACATTCGCAACCCGCTGACATCGGTTCACCTGAACGCGCAACTTCTGCAAAAGGCTCTGACCGAGCGGGGCTTGGAGAAAGAACAACGCCTCGCCTCGGTGGTGATCGCGGCGGCGCGACGTTTGGATGCGATGATTGAGGAACTGGTCGACTCGTCGCGCGTTCGCTCGGGCCAGCTCAGGCTGGACTTGCGCCCGGTGGCCATCGAACACATGCTGCCCGAGATTCTTGGCACGCAATGCCCGCGCCCTCGATACCACGCGGGTCAGGCTTGCGCTTCCTGACCGTCCCGTTCTCATCACGGCCGATATCGACGATTCCCAAAACAACGTGATCCGCGCCGCCAAGCTCTGGTGCGACACCTCAACCGCCGCTGAATGCGAGCTGATCCGCCAACACTTCGGTGCCACGTCCAAGCTCGTCGACCTGGTCGGTATGGATATGCTCCCCGGCTTTACGGCGCCGAAAATCTTTTGGCTCAAGCGCCATGAACCCGATAATTTCGCCAAGCTCCACACCGTACTGCTTCCGCACGATTACCTGAATTTTTACCTGACCGGCAAGCTGGCGATGGAATATGGCGACGCATCCGGCACAGCACTGCTGAATATCCGCACACGGACATGGTCGCATGAAATTGCATCGTACATTGACCCGGCACTCATCGAAAAACTCCCGCCCTTGCAATCGTCGCGCACGGCAGTCGGTACCCTGCTTCCCGCGCTGGCGGAGAAATGGGGACTTACCGGCACAGTGGCCGTCAGCGCAGGCGGCGGCGATAATATGATGAGCGCGATCGGCACGGCGAACACCGCTCCGGGTCGAGTCTCGGCGAGCCTGGGAACCTCCGGCACTGTTTATGCGTTCACCGAGCAACCGCTGCTCGATCCGGCGGGCGAAATCGCCGGTTTCTGCGATTCCACAGACCACTACCTTCCGCTCCTTTGCGTGATGAACGTCACGCTTGCCACGGAGGCGGTCCGGCAACTCTTTTCGTACAGCCACACGCAATTGGAAAAAGCGATTCTCGGCGTGCCTGCCGGTGCGGATGGCCTCACCTTCCTGCCCTATCTTCAAGGCGAGCGCACGCCGAATTTGCCGAAGGGCACGGCGCTCTTCCACGGGCTAACCACCCGCAATTTCACGCCGGGCCATCTGAGTCGCGCCGTGATGGAAGGCGTTACGCTCGGCCTCGGTTTCGGAATCAAACGCCTCAAGGACTTGGGCCTCACGCCCACACAAGTTCGCCTCACCGGCGGCGGCAGCCAAAGCAAAACGTGGCGTCAACTCTGCGCCGATGTGTTCGGTTGCGAAATCGTGACGCTCGCCAGTGCCGAAGGAGCCGCTCTCGGGGCCGCCATCCAGGCGCTCTCGGTCGTCGAAACGCAACACACCGTCGAAGCCTGGGCCGAGAAACTCGTTCTCGTAAACCCCGACGAAACCGCCACGCCGAATTCCGATAACGTCGCGCTTTACCAAGAAAAACTAGAGAAACATTTCAACCTTACCCGGTATCTGGCGGCCGGGCAGTATTTATAACGGACGATGACTCTAAAAGCGCAAATTAAGCTGCTCGGAGATCAATACTTTATACCGAGGGGATTTGAACGGGAAAGTGTCTATTGCTTTGAAAAGAAATTATTAGGCTTCACCCAACCTCAAGTGAACGAACTACTTTCCGAACTCCAGGTGAGTAATCCCGTGCCGTGACAACTCATCAGCACCCCTTCGGTTTTCCGGGAAGTTTCTAGAAATTAAAATCCTTCTCTCCGCCCGACACTGTACTAAACTCGGGCGTAAATGTCGCTTCTTGGCTATATCACGTTCGCTCCCCATCCGTTTCTCGTTGTGTTCTACGGGACCTGGGGCATCCGGTTCTATCCCCTCGCCTACATCACCGGGTTTTTCATCTCGTACTACGGGCTGTGGTGGCAGGCGAAACGGGGCTGGAGTCGGATCACGGGTCCTCTGATCGATGATCTCGTGTTCTTTGTCGCATTCTTCGGCGTAATTGCGGGCGGGCGGCTGGGCTATTGTCTGTTTTACGGGCTCGTCCATTACCTGCATCATCCGCTCGAAGTATTTTATCTGTGGCGCGGTGGGATGGCCAGCCACGGCGGGATTCTCGGTGTGATCCTCGTGCTGATTTTTTTCTCACGATACCACAAGATGCGCTTCTACCATGTCTCAGATGCGGCGGTGCTCTTCGTTCCGCTCGATCTGGCCCTGGGCCGAATCGCCAATTTCATGAACGGCGAGTTGTGGGGTCGTCCGACCGACGTGCCGTGGGGAATTATTTTCACGGATGCCACGCCCGTGAACGGCATAAACGTCCCACGACATCCCAGCCAACTCTACGAAGCCGGACTCGAAGGATTTCTGCTCGAAATTCTTTTGCTGATCGTCCGCTTTAACACGCGGATCGAAGGGACGGTTTCTCTCACCTTTATGCTCGGCTATTCGGTCTTGCGAATAATCGGCGAACAATTTCGCGAACCCGATCTCGGCATTGGTTACTTGTACGGTGTAACGGAGGGGCAAATTCTCTCGTTCTTCATGCTGGCGGCGAGCCTCATTTTAATCGCCGTTTGGCTGCCGCGACGAAAGCGGCTGGAAGACCTCTGACGGGCTCACTTACTCTGCAAGCCGCAAGAACTTCAGGAGGCGTGTGGTCCACTTGTCGGAACGAACCGGCGCCTCATCTTCAGTCACAGGCTCACGTGGCGCACCATTTGGCAGGCCGAATGTGGGCGGTAATCCTCTCCGAATACGCCTCCATCGCTCGATGGATTGTTGCACCTTGTTTTCGTTTCCCATGAATAGAAAATTATCTAATGGCTGTAGGATTACAAGACAGTAATTGACATTTTTTGAACAGCGTGTTTTGAATATTTCACCCCCAAAAGTGGAAACCTTCCTTATTAGTCCTATTTAAAACGTGTTGACTTAACGAAAATTTCGGATACCTTAACAAGCAGTAGAGGGGTTTAGGGATTTTCCTTTCGGCATGATCCATGCTTACGCCCTCTCCAACGCTGACATGCACAAGAATAATCTCCCCACACCTCCTCCCAAAAGCTTACGTACAACTCGTGCCACTGGTCCCATGCATATGAAGCCAGTCGTCCCTCAGGTTCCTATCCCTGAGCTGCCGATGTCCAGTAAAGCCGAAACGACGCACGCGAAGACGACAAAGCTGAAATCTTACCAAGCTTAAGATTGCGACTCGATGTGATTCGTGAGAATCAGACGACATACAGCTTTCGGCTTCTAATCACTTTGCGGTCCTATCGCGTCTCGGTTGGAACCGCCCTGTCGGTGTGGGCGACATCGCTTAGCTTGCAAATTAAAGATTGAAACCTATCGTCTTCGGAAACGTCTAAACCCCTACATGAGAACAATCATCTTATCGGGCCTCATTGCCCTTACCCTCCTCCTCACCCTCTCCACGTCTCCGGCGCAGACACCTCCCGCGCCCGGCTACGGACCGACAAAGTACTACACGGTCGCCTGGGTGATCCGTCATCGGAATGATCTGGATGCCGACGATCGCTATGTAAACCTGGTGGGTACCGTTGTGCGTCCCACGGGTGACGAATCCTACTGGTTTACCGATGGCACAGGAACCATCCGCCTCGATTCCGAGCGGTTTGATTTGCCCATAGGTCAACGGATCGTGATCGGCGGACGTATCGATCAAGCCTATCTCGGCTTTGGTCATCTGGAAGTGGATGTTCGCCGCTGGTTTCCCGCGCCGGTCTACGCCCCTGCTCCTCCCAGCCATTCCTAGTATTCGATAGGGCGGTTCGCGCGGCAAAAGGTGTTCTCGATTTGGCCAACCGCCTTATCGTGAACACCTGAAATCGACCTATTTCTTTAAGACATTGAGTTGCTCCTGCAAGTTTGAGGAGAGTTCTGGCACCCCCTTCACGACAGGTAAAGCCGCCTCGAGCAACTCGATCTTTTGAGCCTTGCTTAGAGCGTCGTCGTACTCCAACAGCTTGCCCACGACCATGTCTCGATTATATGGATCAGTCACCTGCGGAAAGAGCGGAATCGCTTTCTCGTACTCGCCCGATTCTTGGATGTAAAAAAGAGCGAGATCAAACACTGGGGAGTCGTGCTCATCTGAATTCGGCGTCGTCGCCGCTTGGTACTTGGCTAAAAGCTGCTGTTCTTTCGCCTTGTGAATCGCGATAAACTTCGGATCGGTGCTAGGCGCATAGTGCTCTGTAGGGTTGCCCTGCGAGTCGTATGTGTATGAAGTGACGAACCCAAATTCATCGATGATTTTCGTCCAATTCCCCTCGCTGTTATAAAAGAACTGCTTGATACGATCGGGCCTACCAGGGCACGTCATAGTAGTCGATTTGATCTGGTTAAAGAGGGGGCCTCGGACTCGGTAACTCACTTCCGTTTCCCCGTAACTGTTATCCAGGTCTGCATGGAGGGCGGTCAAGGTCCCATCAAAGTTGTAGTTCTCCGTGACTCGTTCCCAGTTCCGCCGATCCACCTCAACACGACTCAACTTCGGCGGCTTTCCCTCTGTGCTGGGGATAAAGGTGTAGGTCCACCCATCCACTTGGGTAACGAGTTGACTGACCGGATTCCACGTGAACATCTGATTTGTCGTCTGTTTGCTCACATTCACGAACCTCAAAGTGGCCAATCCCTCCGGCGTGGTTCCAAACGCGAAATTGAACGAGCTTCCTTGCGGCCACGTCCATTCGATGACGCGTGGTGTTCCCGGCGAAATCGTGATTGATGAGGTCCCCTTTGCTGTCTGAATGTTGATCTGATGCGGGTCAGAAAGATCGAGTTGGAGTGCAGGATCGTGACCGCGTTCGGACAAGCTCACGAAGCGGCCCTCGTTGTATTGCCAGAGGAGATCGCGCTTTGTGTCCGTAATCATTTCGATGAGATGATCGGCGTGGTAAATGAACCGCCAGCCATCATCGCGCGAGAGGGTAAAATCGCCCTGAAGTTGCCCCGTCCACTGACCATCGGAAGAGCGAAAGAGAAACGGATCGGCGGCGGTTCTTGTCAGCGAGATCTGCTCGCCGGACGGGAGATCGGCAAGTAGCGTGTGATCATCTAAATGGGTCAGTCGCGCATCCAGCAACGGAAGCCAGAAACCCGGACCTATAATCGAATCCTGCGGAACGGATTTGAACTGAAAGCGCATCGGCAGGGTCAGTTTATCGCCGAAATCGATCGATCGCACGTCTTGCCAAAATTCCAGGTGACCAGAGCTATCGACATCATCGAGCGGCGTGATTGGCGCGGAGAAATCGAATGGCCGAGCGGTTGCAGGCAGTGCTGAGATCGCCAAGGTCAGGAGAGCAAGAATCTTCATGCACCCTGAATTGCCACAGATTCGTGGGGAACATGTCAGAGTCGTGTGAAACATTTGGAAAATAGTCGCTTACGCCCAATGAACCGCAATTACTATTCACCTTCACTTTGCATCGAGGCATGTGAGCTGCTTGGATGGGTCCGGAATGATTGATTTGCGGACAATATTACTTCGAAAATCTCTCCTGGGGCTATACTTGGCCGCAGGGATGTTTTTGACCGTGATCGTGGTGGGGATCATCGCTTATTCAATCGAAGGCTGGCCATTTTCGGATGCCGTTTACATGGTGGTCATCACGGTCTTTTCAGTCGGTTATGAGGAGGTGGAGCCGGTGAATACGGCCGCGCTGCGGGCCATTACCATGTGTATTATTGTGGCTGGCGATGCGAGTAAGGTCTATTTTGTGGGGTCGCTGATTCAATTCATCACGGAAGGGGAGATCGGAAAAGCTATGGAAGAACATCGTAAATCTCGGGATGTGGGGAAGATCAATAAACACGCGATCATCTGTGGTTATGGGCGAATCGGGCAGACGCTGGCACGGGAGCTGGCGGCTAAGAAATTTCCGCTCGTGGTGGTGGATAGCAATGCAGATCGGGTGACTTTAGCACAGGATCACGGGCATCTGGCCTTAATCGGCGATGGCGGGGAAGAGGCGACTCTTACGGAGGCAGGAATCGAGCGGGCAGAGGTCTTAACGGCGGTCTTACCGAATGATATGGCCAATGTTTTCATCACGCTAACCGCACGGAACATGCGCACCGATCTGCGTATTATCTCGCGCGCAGAAGACCCGGCTACGGAGAAGAAACTGAAGCAGGCGGGCGCGAATGAGATTATCTTGCCGGCGTTTGTGGGCGGTATGCAGATCGCCAACAGCATCACGCATCCGTCGCTCGATACAATTCTTAAGGACGAAGGCGGGCAATTGCGCCGCGATTTGGGAACAATGGGCGTGGAGATCGTGGAGCACGTGGTGTTGGAAGATGGGCTGGATGATCGAAAGACGCTACATGGGTTTTTGCGGGGCGTAGAATCGACCACCATGGTGTTGGCGGTCAAAAAAGCGAACGGCACCGTGGTGCAACATCCCGAAGGAAATTACCGGCTGGAGGCGAAAGATGTGGTGACGATGTTGGCGCATCGTGGCGGTAAGGGGGCGTGATTCGTGGATACGCCAGCAAGCAGGCCGTTGTGGGTGAAAATCACCGTTCCCATCTTGTTTTTAACGATTCCAGCAACTTTATATTACTATTTTGGAAGAGAGAACGACGGCATTTCCCAGCCGCTTACTGTGCCCTTGGTCGACGTGAAGCAAGCGGGTGATGAAAAGATAAAAGCCTATCTGGAATACTCCAAAGTACACTCGAATTTGCTGGCAGAAGGTTTTTCAGAACCGCTGGATGTTCCTCTATTTAGGACAAAAAGTGACACCTCTCCCTACGATTCAGAACATGTTTTTGTAAAACAGGACCGATCACTACAACGATCGTGGTTTGTAAGGCGACAAAACCCAATGCTGTGAAATACACGCTCGGGTCAAGGCCGGTCAAAATCCTGCTGCTCGACGAGGGAAACGGTTTCCAGGTCGTCTCCAATTCTGGTCAACCTGTTCTCACGGTAGTCGATGATCGCCAAGTGAGCCCCCGTCAGGGGGCAACAGGACCATAGCCCTGGGTGAAACCCAGGGTGGTAATCGAACAAGATCGCTCGTGCCTTTATGGTACGAGCAAAATCAGTACGAATTTAGTCTACAACGGCGGTAGCGGCGGTTGAACTTTCCCAGTGGCGAATCCGACCTTAGAACGGCTGATCGGCCTCGTAGGTGAGGTGCTCGTACCATAAAGGCACGAGCAAGCTTTTCCCTACATCACCCCGGGTTTTACCCGGGTCTATGGTCCGGTCGCCCCTAACGGGGCTTCAGATAAGACACCGACAAAGTGGCATGTTGGCATACGCAGGGTAAAATTCGGCAGTCAGTTAATATGCCTTGTCGTCCTCTCGATTGACCCCAGTCCGCAACGACCATAGACTACCTCCATGGCCACACCGACAAATGAAGAACTTCAGCTCGGTGAGCAGGCGTACCACCAGGTGCGCTTTTACGAAAAATACCTTGCTAAGAAGCCGTTAGTGAGCGGCGCTTCTTTCGCGGTTTTCGTACTCACTTTGGAAATCGTGCATCTGAATTTCGACTCGCTCGGGCTGATCTGGGCCATGCTTTACATTATCGGATATCTTGGCGTTTTTTGGCTTCAATCGCGGTGGGCCAAGCAGATGTATGCGAAAAACAAGGTCCTTCTAAACCTTCTTAACGACAAATACGGCTCAGCACTGCCTTGGGTAAAGGAAGAAAAGACGCTGGCGGAAGCGCGGGAGCTGGAGGCTGCCATGGCGCGCGGGTTTGGAACGAGCCGATCCACTTGGCTACCGGGTGAGCACGGTATAGAGCGAGTCCTTCGGCAGAATAACCGTCGCTGACGTGCCGTTTTGCTGGAGGAAATCGCCGCCCTCTCGCGGATAACCCTGTTCATCGAGAACAGTGACTCTGAGATTTGCGGCGTTCTGAATCGTCACGCTCGCATCGATATTCCGGACGGTGATCGGCGGACGCCCGATATCTTCGATCACGCCATTTGCCGATTTAAACCCGTACATCTTCTCTTCCGTAAAGGCCTGGACCAGCATCTTCCTCGAGGTGGCAAGCGGCTGGTTATCGAGGCTGATCACGTGGATCGTGCCATACTCGTTCTTGGATTGAATGGTCACATCGCCCAGTTTAATCGGCCCGGGCTTCGCCAGAAAACCGATCGCCGCCTGGCTCTTCGGCGAATTCACGGTGACGAGGCCATTCCCGTAATCCCACGTCACCTCGCCCGTGGTGCTGGTAATGACCTTCTTTTCGCGATCGATGTATTTGGTGAGATCTGCGGAAATTGGGGTTGCCGTCGGATCGAACGTCCGCTCGACACGCCCCACGAAAAACGAGAGCGGATCGAAGCTCTTGGTGGCGTTATCGGGATCGTACTTGGGCGCTTCGGTGATTCGAAAATCGGCATTGCGTCCTTCGATAAATGCGCCCGATTGCTTCAGAGTAAACAGATCGTCGATTGGCGTCACTTGGCGCACCACAATATCGCCCAATTTTAGGTCGCCGCGACGGTACTGAAGCGCCTCGGCGGGAGATTGACCGATTTCGCCCGGCATCATGTAGGGCCAGACGCCGGAACCGTTGTTCAGCCAACTACCACTGCTCGCCGCGAACAAGAAGATGCCATCGACTCCCTGGAGCGATTCATAAACGCTGATCAGCGGCTCGCCCTCGGCGATATAGCGGTTCGGCTTATTCCAAGCAATCTCCGTCTGGATGTGCGGGTGGCCCGGCAGCCGGATGTACTGAAACGGCACCGATTCCGGGTCCGTGAGGGCGGTTTTGTCTTCGTAGAAATGGCCCTTTCGCACCGAGAACGATGCCCCCTCACCGGTGTGTTTCCCGCCGAAGTAACCGTGCCGATCCATCACCTCCACCCCGGAATAGGTGTAGCGCTCAATCGATTCCAGCCCTGGCACAGTCACCCAATTGCTCGCGGAAATCGGCCACTTTGCACCGAGATCGTTGCGCAAGTAAGTGTGCATATCGACGTAGAACTGCCGTTGCACATCAGCCAGAAAACGGATTTGATCGAGCAGCCGTTTTTGGCGGTCGGGCGATTGCTTCGGCAATCCGGCGCTGCTCATTTCAAATGCACCGTAGAACCCGGCGCGCCCATCGGCGGAATTGTCGTCCGGGTGTTTATCGCCGTGCCATGCGGCGAGCGCTTGATCCATAGATCCATACTTTGCCGTGAGCCACCCGCCGAATTTCCTCTCGAGCAATTCTCGCGGACCGTGGCCGAGGTTATTGGGATTAAACGTCCAGAAAAAGAGGCTGTCTTCGTTTTGGATTTCGAAATCGCCCACGGAAGTTTCTTCCGCCAGTGACTTGCCGGAATAGGGACTTTTCGTCGTTAGGATTTGTTTGATCCATGATTTATAAATGGCCTGCAAATGCGGCTCGAAAAAGAGAAGGCCAAACGGATTTTTCCCTACGATTTCCTCGGTGCCGGGGATTCCATCACTTGGTTTGACGTTAAACCAAAGGACGAAGTATGTGGAGAGGTGAGCGTAAATTCCCTTCTTTTTTAATGCATTGATGAAATAGAAATAATTATCCAACCGCGCCGAATTGATCTTCGTCGGATCATTGCTGCTGCGATCAACCAGGCTGCCGTGAATTCGCACCATATTGATCCCCAATTTAGCGAAGCGCGCTGCCATGAAATCGAGCTGATCGTGCGAGACATTTTCGGGTAGACTCGTATTGACCGCCCAGAACCGGACGGGTTGGCCATTTCCGAGCTTAAAGGAATCGCCGTCAGCCTGAAGAAAACCGGATTGGCCCGCGATGGGTTCATTGAGGTCACGCAGATCCAGCACGGCGTCAGAGGTAAACGGGTCGGGTTTCGGTTCAAAGGACCACCAACCGGGCTCGTCCGTCCCGAGTTTTTCGCCTGGCTTGGCCTTTCCACTGGGCATAAAAAGAGACTGACTGAAGACAAAGCAATCGAGGCTGCCATGGTTATTATTGGCACTGTGAAACTTGAAGGAGATCGTGTTTTCACCGGCGTTTAGTGTCACTTGCCCCACTTTGATCCACGCGATGAACCGGAGATCGGGCTTGCCATCATTCGCCAGATTCACCAGATCGGTCTGGTCTTTGAAATCGATCGGAGTCCAGCCGCCACCGTTGAGCTGGAAATCGAGCTTGGGATCGCCAATGGGGTTGGAGCGAATCCAGAACGTGTAGGTGCCAGCTTGGGCACTGGTGAACTTGTAATCGGCACGTCCCTCCACCGGGGAGAAATTGGCTAGGAAATCGCCACCGGAGAGCTCGGCCTTATTGATCGCACCGGAGTACCACGGATGGGGCTTGATATTAGTACTAAACGGATGTTCGCCTTCCACCCAGATTAAGGCGTCGTCAGCTCGAACGGATGCGATGGTTATGAAAAAGAGGGCAAACGCAACGCAAAGGGAGCTCCTCATCCCTGCATTAGTTTCTTCATGAACGGAAAAGTCAAGTCTGACGCTCGGACGTGTTAAAGAATTATGCGTTTTATCGCTCATAAATGCTCGAGGTTGATCGTATAAATTTATGAGGCACGGTTTGACATTCTGGGTCGCGAGGAGGAAACTCTATTTATGGGAGTTCATGGAGCCGTTTCCAAGTTAGTGAAACGTGGCTTTGATGAAGGGGTGGTTCGTGAGACTGCCGTGGAGCTCAGGCAGCGCTTAGGTTCACGTCCCGCATTGGGTCTGGTTTTTGCCACGCCGGATTACGCTCCGCACGTCGCCGATTTTCTGGAGATTATCCGCCTCTATGGACATGTGCCCGTTCTCGTTGGCAGCACCGGCGCCGGCTTGGTCGGTAGTGGGGAGGAGATGGAGGGCGGGTCCGGCTTTTCGCTAATGGTGATGTCGTCGCCGGGCACAGCCTCCGCATTTCGGTTTACCGAAGCGGAAGTGGAGCTCGCGCACGATAATTCGCACTACTGGAACGAATTTACAGGCATTGAGGCGGATCAGGTCAAAGGGTGGCTGGTGCTGGGGGATCCCTCATCGCTGAATGTGGAACGTTGGATCAAGCAGTGGAATCAGGCTTACCCCGGAATCCCCACGTTCGGCGGGTTGGCTGCCGCCGGTCCCAAACAAGACTCTGACACCGGACTGTTTTACAATGACCGACTGATTTCAGGAGGCATTGCCGTAGCGCTTCAGGGCGATATCGTCGTACAAGCCGTTGTTTCTCAAGGTTGCAAACCCATTGGCGAACCGCTGACCATTACCCAAGCCCAGCGCAATATTTTGCTCACTCTAGGATCGCGTCCGGCTTACCAAGTGCTCAGTGACGTCTACAAGGGCCTTACCGATCTAGAGCGGGAACAGGCTCGCGGTCTGCTCTTTGCCGGCTTAGCCGTAAACGAATATCTGGAGGAGTACAAACGCGGTGATTTCCTGGTTCGCAGCATCATTGGCGCAGATCCTAACAGCGGTGCCGTGGTGATCAGTGCCGATGCGCGCGTAGGCCAGACCGTTCAGTATCAACTCCGTGACCCGGAAGTCGCCAGCACCGAACTCAAGCGCCTTTTAGAGCTGGTCGCCGGCTCTGGAAAACCGCCGTTTGCGGGGATTCTCTGCACCTGCATTGGACGTGGCCGAAACCTCTTCCGGAAGAAACATCATGATGCTGGGATGATCGAGAGCTCGTTTCCAGGTCTGCCTCTAGTGGGGCTTTTCACAAATGTGGAAATAGGGCCGGTGGGAGATCACACCTTCACACACGGCCACTCGGCGTCGATCGCGCTTATTGCGCCCAAGTAACTTTTCGTGTATACTCGGGGAATGACGACTAAATCGATGGACATTGAGCAGATTAACGCCGATCTCGCTTCCAAGCAGGCAGATCTGCGCGTCCAATGGGCTATCGACCGGTTCGCCGATAAAATTTTTCTCTCCAGCAGTTTCGGTGTTCAAGCCGCTGTTCTCCTCCACATGGCCACGCGCGTCTGGCCGGAAATTCCGGTGGTCTTGATCGATACCGGCTATTTGTTTCCTGAGACCTACGCGTTCGTGGAGGAGCTGCGGGGTCGACTCAATTTGAATTTACGGGTGTTCCGGGCGGAACTGAGTCCTGCTGCGCAAGAAGCGAAATTTGGCAAGCTGTGGGAACAGGGAGTCGAGGGAATTGAGCTTTACAATCAGATGAACAAGGTGGAACCGATGGATCGGGCGATTCGCGAGCTAGGAGCGGAAGCGTGGCTCGCGGGCTTACGTCGGGATCAATCGGAGAGCCGAGAAGGGCTGGAAGTGGTGGGACTTCAAAATGGACTGGTGAAGGTGCATCCGATCTTCGATTGGACGAATCGGGATGTCGGTAAATACCTAAAGACGCACAATCTACCGTGGCACCCTCTTTTCGAGAAGGGCTACGTCTCGATTGGCGACATGCACACCACGCGCCCCCTTTTGGATGGCATGAAAGAAGAAGAGACACGGTTTTTTGGGTTGAAGCGCGAGTGCGGGTTGCACGTTCAGAAGAAAAGTTGAATTGAGCGAACTTGGTGAACTGGGTTTAGCCCTTGCTTGGATGGATCAAGTCGGCTTGTGTTTGAGCCATGAAACGGGCTCTTTTGGCGGTTCTGGGGCTGGTCACCGGCTTGTGCATGGCTCAGGCACACGAGTTCGATATTCCGACAGTTGGCCTGACGATTCAAGTACCAGCCGATTTCGAGCGGGTGGATAAGCCCGTAACGCCAGCGCAACTCCTCATTCTTGCTTCCAAATCCGAAAACTTGGCAATGCTTGCGAGCATGATTGGATTGACCGACATCGATAGTTCCGTCACCGATGCTGCCGCAGCCGTTAAAGATCCTGCGATTCAAAGGAAAATACAGGATATCTACGTCAAAGAGGCCGCGAGCTGTGGACAAAATATTGTCGTCTCTAAGGATGTTACTAAACTGATTGCTGGTAAAATGTCCTACGCGTTCGCCGGGGTAGCGACCCAAAACGGGCGAAGTTTGTACATCCGCGTCTACTTCATTCCTCTCGAGAAAGCTCACTGCCTTGTCATTACGTTTTCCGGGTCTCAAGAAGATCAAGTCAAAGAAGTGGCCCCCGGCGCTGTCCAAACACTTGAACCCACGGCGCCCGCTGCCAATTCACCACCAACTACCACATCCACCAATGCTCCCTAAACCTCTTCAAAACCTCTATTGCGTCTTAGGACTTTTCGTAGTGCTGCACCTCTGCCCGGCGCATGCGGGCGAATTCATCGTTAAACAAGCGGGCGTGAAGATTCAATTGCCCGACACGTTTACGCAGAAGGACAAGATCTCGTCGGACGGTCGTAGGGAGATTTTTCAGGCGGTCTCTAAAGACGATCACATGTCGGTGGGAATCGTCTACGGGCCATTAAGCAACGAAGTCACGAATATCCGGGATCCCTACCAAGAGAAATTGATGCAAGAGGGCTTCATCAAAGCCTCGTTTGCCTATGGCTCCACGTTCTTTACCACCAAGAACGATCTGGAAGAGGTGGCGGGCAGAACGAGCTACATGGTGGAAGGATTTGCCGCGATCAGCAAAGGGCTCGATTCCGGCGAGTCCTTCATTCGCGTCTATTTTATCCCAGAGGAACATGGTCAATTTGTACTCGTGGCGTTCTTCTCCGCATCGGCAGAAAAGCTCGATTTAATTGCCCCAGCCGCGATCAAAACGCTGACCCCGCTTGCCGCTACAGGGTCCGAAGGAACACCTGCACCCACACCGAGCCTCGATTAATGCTGCTGGACGGAGCACGCCTCGGCGCATAAAAGGGCATACGGAACTATGTTCGTTTTGCTTTTTTATGGGTTGCAGGTGGTTTTGCCGATCGTCTTCTTCGTGGGGATGGCATTAGCGCTGGAACGAGTCTTTCCTAAGATCGGGTACTGCCTGTTGTTCTGCGCGTTACCGCTCGTGTTTCTGATCCCGTTCTTCATCGAGCATTCGGTCGGCTTAAGTCGGCCAGGCTGGCTGGTGGCACCCCTCACCCTGAGCTCTGCATTTTTCATCTACAGACGAGGCTGGTCCCTGCTGCGGGAATCGTGCCTCTGGTTCTTTTTACTCGGATACGTGGTCGTCTTTTTTTGGCGATGTCAGGTGCCCGATATCGCCACCGAAGACAAGCTCGCGAACCTGCAGTTTGTCGTCGACTGTTGCGATGGCGCACCGCTACCGCCGGAAGATCACTGGCTTCAAGGCGAGCACGTCGATAACTGCTGCTACTTCCAATTCTACATGTGGGCGTGGTTGAGCCGAGTGCTCTCGGCACCGCCCGGCGTGAGTTGTAATCTGGGGGCCTGCCTGCTCGTCGGCTTCGCGAGTGCAGCGATTGGCTCGGCGATTCTGCGGCTCACGAATTCCGTAACGGCGGGGGTGATCGCGACCCTCCAGATCACGTGCGGTGCGGCTGGCTCAGTCCTTCTCGTTCCGATCTTGTTTAAGAATTACGACCACTGGTCGCCCTTTCAGTTCGTCGGGGGTACTTTCGAACCGGGTAATCCCGATTTAAACGGGCTGGCCCGCTCGCTGGTCAATTCACTGGGTACGGCCTCGAATCGTTGCCCTATGGAATATTACGCCCACTCGATCGTGCAGGGCGATCTCAACCCGCTTCTGGGCGCGCAGTACCTGCTCAGCTTGCTGCTGCTCTGCATTTGCATGGCCGAGCGCGAGACAAAATCGAGCCTCACAGATCGCGCCTGCGTCGGCGTGGCGACGTTGATCCCGGCAGCGGCCATTGTCTGGGACGGCTGGGTGGTCCCGCTAGTGGGAATGGTGTGGATCGGTTGGATGCTAAACCGCTACTTCTCTAGCAAGAACGCCTCTTGGCGGGAGATCGGTGCCTGGGCAGTGGTGGGGGCGATACTGGCCATCCCTTTCCTGTGCTCGTTTCTTCCCGGCAGCCGAAATTATCACGTCGATTTCCAAGTAACCGAAATTCCCGTGCCGTTAACCAATTGGATGCTGATGATGTACCCCGCGCTGATCTTTCTCGGCTTGGTAATCGGGAGCCTCTACGGTTGGTGGGTTCGCGGCGGAATAGTGGCTCTGATTTCTCTCTACTCGATTCTCCGCCTTTCCGGCGCACAAACTGCCGGCACGATGGGTTTTTTTCTGGTCGATTTACTGATGCTCCTGGCGATAGGTGCTCTGGGAATTCGCGCACTCTGGAGTGAAGGACTCGCCCGTTTCTTTATCCCGATGAGCATCGCGCTGCTCCTGTTCACCTACTTTGTTCACCTAGACGACTACTGGGGGCCGTACGTGAATACCTCCATGCGTTGGTGGCCCTGGGCATACGCGTTCGTTTTGATACTCGGTTTCGGGATGCTTTGGCCCATGTCCCGCGTGGTGCGGTTTGGGAGCATCGGTGTGATGGCGTTAACAATTGTGCCTTATCTCTACCTCTGCGCGCTGCAAGGCTTTCATGGCCCGCTCCTCAGCCAGTTGGATGGATCTCTTCCCCTTCGTATTCGCGTGGAGCAGAACGCAATACTCAATTTCCTGAATAACTCGCCGCAAGGGACGATTCTTGAGTCCGGCAGCGAAATTGGTTCTGATAACTACCCCCGTTATGCCCCATTTACTGATGACTACAGCCTCGGCGGCTGGCTGGAGCGCGAGATGGTCTGGCGGGGTAATGCACGCCCCGATTTGCAGCGTCTGCGCGATGATAGAAACGCGTTCTACAAGGGCGAACTGGCCGACCCCCTGGGATGGCTCACATCGCACCGGGTGACCTATGCGATCTGGGGAAGCGACGATAACGAGCGCGACGACAGGAAGGGGTTCGACCGTTGGCAGAAGATCAACGCCGCCGTGAGCAGCACCTACGAGTGGCGCGATTTTGGCCGGCCCGACCTGCCTATCGGCCAGGTGCCACTGGGGATTTGGGTGCGACGACCTGCAGCGGCGGATTAGTTTTCTCGAGTTGTTCCAGCTCGTGAGCCAATGCCTTAGAACGAGAAAGCGGTGGCGTGAGATCGTTTCCGAACGTCATGACTTCTTCGCAGAAAATCGGCACGTGATCCCACGCATACTTAGGAAGTTCAGCGTTCATGAGGTGATTGCGAATAATCGAGCAGCAGATGGCTGTGAGAAGATCAATCGAAGTCGATTTTAAATCGCACCACCGATACTGCATAATAAATTGGTTCCAGACATTGAGCAGGGACGATTCTGGCCCTACGCTGTATTCGTCAGAGAATCTTTCGGCATCAATTTCTAAATTAGTGAGGCTGATGGAAACGGCTTTCGCCGGCCGACGGTAGGGTTCGTCATCGCGAACTGTGCTTTTTGACTCGTCCAAAAACGGCGCAGCAAGCTCCCACAGATGCGCCTCCAGAACCTTCAGCAACCAGAGCGCGTACTCGCGAGTGAAGGCCGCCTCCCTCGCCGCCTTTTCCGCCAAAGAAAAGAGTGAGTGAATACGTTTATCCGGAGACGTTTTTAAGAGCTTTGTCGCTGCGCTTTCGGAAATACCTTGAGCGAGTAACCGAAGAGCCCGTTGGCTAGCGGTTCGAAAAACTGGCGTTCCCCCATGCGGCGAGGTTGTATCGGAGACGAAAAGAATCGCGTTCTTCCCATCCAAAGCAAGGTAGAGTTGCTCCATAAGTTTCGGTTTATCGACATGAGCCAGACCCGGGATTCGCCAAAGAACAAGGGTGCATCGTTCCGGTAATAATTTCGCGATTTCCACCAGAGCGGGAACAGCGCGATTTTCGTCCAGTTTGGAATCGGTAATCGTAATCGCCTTTGTTAATAGCGGTTCCGTGTCAGCAACTCGCTGAATCACGACAGCACCGACAGCAGATCGGTTATCCATCCGTTGAACTTGCGAAACGACTGCGATCATGGGAACACCTTACCCCGACCGTCCCAAAACTGAAGTCAGAGATTGTTTGAGCCGTCTACTTTCAGTAGGCTGGCGGGATGTCGAAATTAGCCTTGGGGAAGGGTCTGGGAGCGTTGATTGGGAACCCCATGTCACTCGGGCGACCGGAGCCCGATCTGGAAAAAAATGAGGCCGTCGTGGGGATTTTAACGACTCAGGTAGTGCCCAGCCCGCAACAGCCGCGGAAGATTTTTCGCCCCGAACAATTGGCGGAGCTGGTGGAATCGATACGTGAGCGCGGGGTCATTCAACCGCTCATCGTCCGGCGCGTAGGGCAGCAATACGAGCTCATCGCCGGAGAACGACGGTGGCGGGCGGCCACTGAGCTGAAGCTGGAGAAGGTCCCCGCAATTGTTCGTGAGGCGACAGACCAGGAAGTACTGGAGCTCGCGCTAGTGGAAAACCTACAGCGAGCCGACTTGAGCCCGCTGGAAGAGTCGCGCGCCTACATGCGGCTCATCGAGCAATTCTCGCTCACCCAGGAGGCGATCGCACAGCGCGTCGGGAAAAGTCGTGTGGCGATCACCCATTCCGTAAGATTGCTCGCCTTACCGGAGGCGGTGCGCAGCTGGCTCGATTCCGGAGATATTTCCGTGGGCCATGCCAAGGTCATTCTGGGCCTGGAACGAGAGGAGGAACAGATGCTGGCTGCCGAGAAAGTCCGCCGGGATAACCTCACCGTGCGGGCCACGGAGCGGCTCGTCAATGTCATGCGGAGCCATCCAGTAAATCCGGCTGCTCTCAAAGGGGGTAAATCGACTGGAAAAAACGCGAAAAGCCGAGACGACAACGCAGCCGTAGACCTGGAAAAACAGCTGCAACGGCACCTGGGAACGCGAGTACGTTTAAGCGGAACGATGATGGAGGGCCGCCTGGAAATTCACTATTTTTCGCAGGGCGACCTGGAACGGTTATTGGAGCGAATGGGCTATCAAGAGGGGTTATAGCCTCTAAACAATTAGCTGACTTTTCCATCAACATGCATGAAGTTGTCACAAGAAATTTACCATTTACTTGTGGGCTTTAACCCGATTTTTCTTGTTCGGCTCAGGAGGCAGATTATTGTTGGGGGCAGTACGGTAAGTTGATTGTTCGGTGCTAGGTGAGTTGAAGCTCAGTGGCAGCGTAGATCCGACCTCGGAGACATCAGCAAGCCATTCAGAAGAATAAAGATGAGCGTTAAACTCTATGTGGGCAACCTGCCCTTTAGCATGACAGAAGGTGAACTGACAGATCTTTTTGCCCAAGTGGGCGACGTGGCTCGGGTTCAATTAATCAACGATAAAGTTACGGGTCGTCCTCGCGGCTTCGGATTCGTCGAGATGGGTACTTCAGAAATGGCTCAAGCGGCCATTGCCAAGTTCCATAATTGCGAATTCCAGGGTCGGCAATTGACCGTTAACGAAGCACGTCCCATGGAACCGCGTGAAGGCGGTGGTGGTGGCGGCGGCGGTGGCGGTTATCGCGGCGGTGGCGGTGGCGGTGGTGGTGGCGGAGATCGTCGTGGCGGTGGTGGCGGTGGCGGCGGCGGCGGTGGTGGACGCGGTGGAGACCGTGATCGCGACCGGGATCGTGACCGTGACCGTGGTGGTCGTCGCGGCGGCTACTAAGGCTGCTCCTGGCGGTTTTTAAACCGCATACAACTTTGGTTTTGATAAGGGCTTATCAGGGTCTGGTAAGTCCTTTTTGTCGTCCGGCTCCTATGCACGGGAGGTTTCGGAATTTTTCGGCCCGTGAATTGGTCGAATTTGCGTAATATCACATAGGATATGCGCGTATTTTGTATGTTACTTTAGTGAGGCTGGTGGCAATGTAGTCGAATGTTGGAATTGCATCGTATCACCCGAGCCACGCTCGCTTTGCTCATTGGGTCGGTTCTGAATTTGGAAGCTGAAGAAAGCGCACCCCCACAGGTCCTTCCGAACGGTATGGAAGTCATCAATGTGCCCATAGCAGACGGCCCGTGCAAACCCGATTGGAAATCACTGGGAGACAACTTTAAGCAGCCAAAGTGGTGGCGGCACGCCAAGATCGGGATGTGGTTGCACTGGGGTCCTCAATCGGAGGGTGAAGACGGGGATTGGTATGCCAAGTGGCTCTACATGCCCAAGTATGCGTGGGGCCGGTATGGCGGGGTTTATCAGGATCACCTACTGAAATACGGGCATCCAAGTGAATTCGGCTATAAGGACATGCTGCCTCTTTGGACGGCGGACAAGTGGGATCCCGAAAAGCTGATGGCGCTCTACAAAAAGGCTGGGGCTCGCTATGTCATTGCCCAGGGGATGCATCACGATAATTTTGATCTCTGGGATTCAAAGTATCAGCCCTGGAACTCAGTGAAAATAGGACCGCATCGCAGCATTGTAGGCGACTGGAAAAAGGCGGCCGATAAAGAGGGCATGCGGTTCGGGATCGCGTTCCATGGCGATTATTCTATCTGGTGGTATCAGCCCGCTTTCTTGAGTGACTTGGATGGCCCTAAGAAAGATGTTCCCTATGACGGAGCCCAGGATTATACAGGCAAGGATACTTGGTGGAAAAAGATGGGGCTCGATTTGAAAGATCTTTACGGCATTGATCTCAAGGATGAAGTAACCGTCCCGCCTACTTGGAAGGACGGATTGACCGCCTACCGCATGAAGGATCCGCTCTCCCACGGCATCCCGAACGGCAATCTAAAATATCACCACGATTTTGCCACGTGGTTCGCTACAAAATGGACCCATCGGGTGATTGATGCAATTGATCAGTTCTCGCCCGATTTTATCTACTTCGATGGCGGAGGGAGTTACCCATTCTGTGGACACGGTACGGGCAAGGGCTTGCGGGCCGACGCTACGCCCCGAGTCATCGCGCACCTCTATAACACCAATATGAAGAAGAATGGCGGAACATTGGATGCCATGGCATTTACCAAGGGAAATGAAGACCCACGAGCGGTGGCGGTCAACGTGGAATCCAGCGTACCCAATGAGATAAAGCTCGATCAGCCCTGGCAAACGGAAAATGGCCTCGGCGAGTGGTTTTACAAAGCAGGCACCTTTTACGACAGCGGCATGGTGATCCACCAGATGCTGGAGGCCGTCTCCCACGATGGAAATTACGCCATCAACATTCCCTTAAACCCACACGGCGAGCTGGATCCGGGCGGCATACAGACTTTGGAGGACATGGGCAAGTGGATGGATGTGAACAGCGAAGGCATTTATGATTCCAGTGCTTGGAAAGTTTGGCACGAAGGAACGGTCATCATGAACCATGGAAATCTGAGCCCCAGCCAGGCCAAAACACCTTATTCCAGTGCCGATATACGCTTCACTACCAAGGATGGTGCCGTCTACGCCTACCTGATGGCATGGCCGGCCGATAACAAAGTAGTGATCCATTCCCTGGCCACAACAGCCGGGACCGTCCGATCCGTGACTCTGCTGGGCGACCCAAATCCCGTCTCTTTCCAACAAACCGCCGCTGGCTTGGAAGTCACCCTACCGACCCAAAAGCCGTGCGATTTTGCCTATTGCTTGAAGGTGGTAGGTGATATCTGATCTATCGTTGGACATAGTATACGAAAATGGATTCTGGGACTTTTCGGGAGCTTGAATGGGATCTCAATGAACTCTCTAATAGGCGGTCTCCTTGTTTTGTGCTCTAAATGCGGCAAGGCTGGAGCGGTTTTACGGATACTTTTTTGAGAAGGAGCGTTGGGGCAATTACGATCTTATTAAAAGCGTAATTGACACTATAATTACCCATATTTCACAAGAAACTCTGATGATGAATAATATAAAGAATGGTTGTTGGGCATAGAGCACGCCACTCCTCACATGGATGACCACGGCAATTACGCTGACCTTGCCCTTGTGGGGTATGCATCGTTTTGGATACCGCGCTTCGATGGCTTGTTGAAGAACAGCCTGAGCCTGACACACCTTCACACATATTGTTCTACTCTCTACTTCCGTTCAGAGGTGCCGCTTGTTTACGTTGGTATAGATGTTCGGATGTTATTGGTCCTGAGAGGATTCTCTTTGAGGACCGTCTGTTTTCAGACTCTAATTTTCAAGCTGAGATATCTCACATGCAAAGGGATTTGCAAAGATTGAGGGATGCCAGCCCCGACTTAAAAGATATAGCAGTGGAATTAAGAGGCTATATTCCAGGCGAGAAATGGGATCCATCAGCTATACTCATCGAATAAATACTCACTAATAGTCCAGTCAACGGGGCTAGATCTGAAATAAGTAATGACGGATTGAGTACCAGATCAAAAAATTACTCAAAACATAAGATATTGAGAGTATAAGCATAAACATATTCGACCGACAGACAACACCTAAGAGCAGCCCCACACTGGAAGAGATCAGAACAAATGACCACGAAATAATAATACCAGGAAATATAGGCAGCAAAAGCGCCATCCACAATCCCAATATAGACGAATATGTAAATCCATTGCATGCTGCTAAAAAGCGATCATACTTCATTATCTTAGCCGATCTTCATAACATTACCTAAGACGTACTCTTACTTCGTATGTCGTCAACTGTCGCATCTATTCCATCTGGTCCCATCGAATAAATATCGAAACTTCCATAAATTCCGGGACACCTGTATTTGTAAGGATGGTTCCAGGGATCCAATGGCAATACTTCTATATATTGACGCCAGTGTATAGCTAGCAGTGGAATCGCTGGCCTTGTTACGAGAGCTTGTAGACCTTGCTCAGAGGATGGAAACGAACCATTTTCGGATTTATATAATCGAAACCAAAAGGAAATGATAATGATATCCTCACGCGCTTGGCTAAGTTTTCTAAAATCTGGACCAGGGTGAGCAATCTCGTGAATGAACGACACAATTATCCATAATATTATCGAGGCAGAAATACATGGAATGATGATGTACTTTCCCAGTGCTAAAAAGTTGCCCAAAAAACTTCTGAATTTCCTATTCATAACAGTCGATGCTAATCAAAATCTTGAAACGATCTCGTTAATTGGCATTAGGACAATCCACTCAACCCCGTAATTATAGCTCCACTGTTCGCCCTTTCCCTTCGGACCCATCTTGATCTCGCCGGGATTCCCCAACGCTGAAATGGTCACGGAGATCGGCTGGGATAGCAGCGTAACTAACGGGACGTTCATCAGTCGCCGAGTACAACATTTTCGAAGACCCACCAGAATCAAAAAAACAGGCGGACCCTCATTATTGAGAATCCGCCCGTTTAGTTACTAACCGATTTCTGCTTTAGTTTTGAGGAGTGGTCGACGGAGTGGTCGGAGGAACAGGCGACGGTGCAGCCGGCGTGAAGGTCGTCGTTCCGCTGCTGCTTGTTGTCGTCGAGTTGCCGTTAGGTCCGGTGTAGGTGTTAGAACCGGAGCGGTCCACCGTGTTCCCAGACTTCGAGTAGTTCTGGGTGTTCACGTCCGTGGCGGTCTTGCCGTTCGGCCCCGTTACGGAGCTGTCAGAGGTGCGCGTTACCGAGCCGTTCGATTGCGCCTGCCATGAGACCGTTTGGCTATCCGTGGCGGTCTTGCCGTTCGGTCCTGTTACCGTGCCCGTCTTATCGTAACCATCGCTCGTCTTCGTGTAGGTTTGATCCGAGGTCGAGGTCTTACCAGTCGTAGGATTGTAGACACTGGTATCGACTTGGCGTCCGGTTGAGGTCTTGTCCGACGTGCGAGACACATCTAGTGTCTGGCCATTCTGCGTGGTGTGCGTTCCGGAGTAGCTGTAGTCACCGGGAGCTGTCTTCGTGAGCGTGCCTTGGCTGGAAGCGGTCTTGCCATCAGCGAAGGTTGTGCTGGATTGATGGGTTCCCGAGCCGGTGCCGTTAGAGCCGGGTGTGTACGTGTTGTCCCATGTATGGGAACCGGTGCCGCCGTTTTTGTTGGTCCATGTGCCAGTTCCCGTGTTGGTGCCGGTCCCGTTGCTCCAAGTATTGGTATCGTGACGGGTTCCAGAACCACCATTGCTGTTCGACCAAGAACCTTGGCTGGTGGCATCACCAGGGTGAACGGCATTACGATCAAAGCCACCATCGCCACCGGCGCGATGAGGAAAGGCGGAAGCGGACGTAAGCGATACCGCCACGATAACGGAGGCAATTGTTGCTAAAGAGATTTGTTTCATATCTGAGCAGACTGGCACGCTTTGGCCAAGGTTACAAAAATCTGGACATTTATTTTGCCCCGGTGAAGGAAATCGGCGCGATTGCGGATTGACCTTGGTTACCCGTGAACCGTTCTTCCGCTTCACCACCAGTGAGATCCTCTCCAGCTTGTAACCGGCAATTGCCCCATGGGGCATGAATCACTCCGGACCGGTCTGTAGCCAGAGCACCCAACCGAGGCAGCTTAGAAACATGACCGTCACCCATATCGAACCGATTCGCGCGGCGACTTCATCTGCCGGGCTGGCAAGACTTCCATTTGCCGAATCCCCCAGCTCGTAGTAGATGGGAACTTCCGCACCCACCGGCGCTGTAGGGTGTTTCGAGACCACGAAATGCGCGGTTTTGCTGTCATCCGCCGCCATGTATCTCACTTTTTGAAATGGACGAACCTCCACCACCATGCCTTTCACCCGCACGGTAAGGCCTTCCTCATGGAGATAAAGCAGGCACGAAACCAAGACGCCAATCCCTATGAGAAGGCCAAACAATGCCCCAAAAATCCAACTCGCTTTCACGTTAAATCACCGCGCTGTAGTTCTTATCTTCGAATCGAGCGAAGTACGCATTTGCGGCATCGTCCAACATCTGTGCGGTGATCGTCGGTTCAATCTGCCGGTACCGGCACATATCGATGATGTTATCGATGATATCGCGAGGGATACAGCCGCGGAACGGTCGCTTGTGTGAGACCAAGTGGTTTTGCACGAAGTAATCGACGATTTCGTCCATGTACGGCAACCCATTTTTCTCACTGACAATCCGCCAGATCGTGCGGAAATTTTCGTAGGTCGGATCGTTAATCGCGATCTTGTACCGAATACGACGCAGGAACGCTTCGTCGACCAGGTCTTTCGGGTTCAGGTTGGTGGAGAAGATGATCAGTTCATCGAACGGAATTTCGATCTTCGTGCCTGTGTGAAGCGTCAAGAAGTCGCGGCGCTTTTCCAGCGGAACGATCCACCGGTTCAGCAGCGTCTTAGGCTCGATACGTTGACGACCAAAGTCATCGATCATGAAAGCGCCACCGTTTGCTTTCAGCTGGAACGGCGCTTCGTAGAACCGCGCTTCCTTGTTCCAAATCAAATCGAGCGATTCCATGGTCAATTCACCCCCAACGATGATGACCGGGCGTTTAATTAGGCGGTAACGGCGATCGTACTTGCCCTGCAGTCGCATATCGGACTCCGGGAAAACTTGGCTGTGATTGTACTCATCGAACACCTTGATGATGGAGCCTTTAACTTCGATCGCGTAGGGAATGAAGATGGCACCTCCGAACGATTCCACCATCCGCTCGCAGATGGAGGTTTTCCCATTGCCAGGAGGACCGTACAAAAAGATGGAACGACCAGAGTTTACGGCAGGTCCGAGAGACTCCAGAATCAGGTCGTCATAGACCATCCCGCGAAACGATTGGCGCAGCCGGTCGGCGTTAACCGTTACGTTGCGCAGACTCTGCTGAGCCACGTTTTTCACGTAGTCATCCACCGAAACCGGCGCTGGCCCGATGTACGTGGTCTGCTCCATACTCTGCTGGGCGCGTGTACGCCCGGCTTCAGTCATGCCGTAGACGTAGTAATTTGCTGAGATATCGCCTCGAACGATTTCGATCAATCGGCTATCGCGCAGCTTCGTCAAAATGGGCTCGAGCACACCGTAAAACGGCACGCAGAGTTCCTGCACCATCTCGTACGCTACAACGGTCGTGCGCAAGTAGAGCATGCGCAGGATCAAGCCCTCAATGACTTGTTCGTCGATCCCCATTTTCTCCCGGGACTCCGGCTCTGTCGGGGTGAACAGCGACGCGTTGGCGAAAAGATCGTTTAATGACATTACGCGTATGTTGGCGATCACCCGGCCCTCTTGCCAAGGTGTTTTTTGCAAAATTAGCGAGAGGCCCAGTCGACGCTAGCTCAATGACGCCAGCAGTTCGACGGGATGAGTCTCCGCTTTCACCTTGCGATGAATCGCCTGGAGCTTCCCAGCGCCGTCAATGACAAACGTGCTCCGCTCGACACCCATGCTCTTCTTGCCATACATGTTTTTCTCGACCCAAACGCCGTAATCGTTCGCCATTTTCTTCTCCGTATCAGCCAAGAGCGAAAACGGCAGGTTGAATTTCGTGGCGAATTCCCCGTGGGATTTCACATCGTCCGGGCTTACGCCGAGTACGACGACATTCTTGTCCTGAAACTTGGAAAACTCGTCACGAAAGGAGCATGCTTCCTTCGTGCATCCGGGTGTATCGTCCTTCGGGTAAAAATAGAGAACCACCGTTTTTCCGGTGAAATCGGATAATGAAATCGTTTTACCGCTCTGATCTGCCGCACTAAATGCGGGTGCCTTATCGCCTACTTTAAGTTCGCTCATACCGCAGAAAGAACCATGAGACGGCGTGTTGTCAACTCTACTTCTCTAGTGGCTTTAGATCATTCAGCTTCCCCACCCGCCGCAGTTCCGGAAAACCCAGAGCGCACAGAGCTGCCACCAGAATCGTTCCCAGCCCCCCAAAAACCACAGAGCCTTCCGTGCCCCACCACGAAGCCGTGACGCCGGACTCGTATTCGCCCAGGTCATTAGAACACGAAATGAAGATAAATCCGACCGAAGCGACCCGGCCACGCATCTCATTCGGTGTCAAAATTTGAATCAATGTCTGCCGCACAACGACGCTCACATTATCGGCCGCGCCGATGACAAATAGCGCCGCCATCGAGAGCCAAAAATTGCCCGAGAGCCCTAGCACTCCCGTGGCGATACCAAAGACGATGAACGCTCGCAACATCACCCAGCCCGGCTTTTTCCATGGCGGTAAATGCGCCGTGAGCAGCGCCATCACCACCGCCCCCGCCGCAGGAGCCGCGCGCATGAGGCCGAAGCCACGGGGCGTCGCATGAACCAGATCGGCTAAGATGGGCAGCAGGGCCGTCGCTCCACCCAACAGCACGGCGAATAGGTCGAGGGTGAACGTCGCCAGGATGATTCTCTGTCGAAAGACAAAACGCACGCCCTCCACCAACGATTCCATGGTAAAACTGGTCTTCTTCGCCGCAATTTGTCCGATTGGAACGGTCTTCGTGATCAGCGCAAACCCGATCGACATGAGCGCGAGATTCGCGATGTAAGTCCACTGCACGCCCACATCCCAAATCAGCACGCCGCCCAGCGCTGGCCCCACCATCCCACACAGTTGAAACAGGCTGGTGTTCCATGTGCTGGCATTTGGCAACACCTCCAATGGCACTAAAATGGAGAAGAGCGATGATACCGCCGGAATCGCAAAGATCCGCGCCGTGGCGTTTAAAAAGAGGATCGCGTAGAAGCCGTAAACGGGGCCGTTAAACACGCTCAGGGCCAACATCGCCATCACGCAAAACGCCATCACGAGCTGCGTGACCATCGTTACGGTGCGGCGGCTAAACCAATCGGCCACCGTCCCGGCCGGCAGCGCGAAGAGCAGCACTGGGATCACCTGCGTTAATCCGACCATCCCCAGACCCATGGCCGATTGCCCCTCAGATTGCCCCATCCGCAGGTGAAGTTTTTGGTATAAATCGTAGCTCACCGCCACCACCTGCATCTGCACTGCCACGAGCGTAAAACTGCGCCCAAACACGAAATAGCTATAGGCTGGGTAACGAAACGCCGCGTAAGGGTCGTGCTTCGTTCCCTCGCCGCTACTTTTGCTCACTTCCATCACTTGAGCAAAGTCACACCGCTTGCTGTTTTTGCAACTCTTCGTAAACCCGCCGCGCAGCCCCCGCGATGAAATCTCTTACGTAAATTTGATCGCCCCAATCCACCGGGAGATAAGTCCACTCCACCACCACTTCATCAAAGGTCTTGCCGCCTGTGCTGCTATGCGTCTGCAAGAGTTCCAGACACACCTTCAACACCTGATCTGCAAAGCTTTTCGGCACAAACGTAACGGGCGTGTAGGCTCCTCGGCGAGCTTGGTTCGTCAAAGCCGCATTCACCGCGCGAGTCACGAAGTCAAAGCGCTGCTCTTCCACCTTAAAGCAGTTCGGGCACGGGACGGCCGTATCGTAGGGAATGTAATCCGCACCACAGCGCGGGCACTGAAAATTATAGGAGATGTGTGTCGCCATTTCATTACAGCGTAGCAATTTTACGGAAATTGCAAAGTCTCTCGTAAAAAGAAGTGAGGGTGGGCTCACCCAATTGGTATCGCCAAAGCGGGCGACAGGACCCTACCCCTACGATTTGCTCACCGATTTGAAGTCAAAAAAGTAGCGTATTTCCGGATGGTGCGTCAGGTTTATGTCGATGAGCATAGACCCTGACTTTGTACCGGATGAGATCTTGGCACGGATTGTTGGAGAAGGACCCCAACAGCGTACTGAGATCGTGAAACGATTATGGAAATACATTAAGGATAACAAACTGCAGTCAAAGAAAATGATTATTGCAGATGCTAACCTAAAGCTTTTGTTTAACGGCCTCGACGAGGTCGACATGTTCGCCATGAATTCCTATGTAACGGCACGCCTCCGTCCGATTGGTTCTTCGGCCGCTGGGAACAGCGACTCCATGTCTGAACTAAAGCGTCCAGAATCGATGCGAAATCTAGCTGACTGGAAAGCGTGGTTAGATAAACTGATCACTAAAAACGGCTTAGCCGACAAGCGAGATCTAATTCAGAAATCCGCTACCCCTTCAATCCTTCTCGTTCAGCACCCTCCTTCAGAATCAACGGCGATTCCTGGGTGTAGTTACATAGGAGGTTCGCCGTGTTTGCCGACAGGATTCAAGTGGCCGACTTTGCATAACGGAACGCCACTTTCGCCCATAGCACAGATTCAAATGAGTGATTTGGTTTCACTCTTATCGCCAGATAACGGTTTCCTGCCCGAGCTATTACCTGCAACTGGGCAGCTGAATTTCTTCATCGATATGCTGAAAATGAGTGACGGTAGACGTCATGACGATACTCAAGCTTGGCGCGTTATCTATACGTCACCCGAACAGTTGGCTGAAGCAACTCCGCACTCCATTATTCCCGTTCCGAGTTCTGTGGAAGAAGCAGAATTGGAGAATATTAAGCAGATGTGGGACAGGCTGGCTAAAACCAAGCGATCAAGAGGCCCTGCTTGGTTGGAAGAAATGGGCCCTGCGCAACTGCCTAAACTAACGCTTCCTTGCTGCCCTCTTAGATTTCAGTTGGAATTAACGGTTCCAGCGTTTCGTTCGATTGAGCTTTTACCGCTTGAACTCGATGACGATGAGTTCGAACCATTTGAAGAGCTAAAGCAACAGTTAGCTACTTATTCAAAAGGATCGGTACACCGAATGTTTGGTCACCCAGACGCGATTCAAGGCTGCATGCAGCGGACAGCGCAATTCATCACCAACGCCGCTTACTTGCCTGACGGTATTCATAGCTATTACGAGCACCCACGTGCTGAAGAATTGATGCCCGGAGCGCATGATTGGACGCTTTTATTTCAACTCGATTCTAGTTTTGACGATCGAGCCGAATGGTTGTGGGGTGATAACGGCAAGCTTTTCTTTTGGATGAAACGAGAAGATTTAACACTCCGAGCTTTCGAAAAATGTTGGTACTTTTTCCAGTGCCATTAAGTTAGGTTTTGGGAATGAAGATTCTCTATTGCTGGCGGTGCAACATGGACGTTCCGATGTTAGACGAACAGGAATTCGCTAAAATTGAAGAGGTTTACCCGAAGAGAATGACCGGCCCAAACCTTATGGAACGGCTAAAGCTGACCTGTCAGATTTATAACGAGATCACTGGCTCCACTGAAACCAACCCCAACATGGTGGTGCATCATCGTATTTCGATGTATGGACCACAATGTCCAACCTGCCATAAACCATTCCGAACGCCGCAAGCCACCAAGTGCGTCGGATGCGGTTGGCAGAAAACTTGAAAGTTTAGGCATCTGCATTGGCAGCCTTTATTGGTTACTAAAGTTTAGTAGGGTTGCCCCAGACAGTTCGGCGAGGATGTCGGCAGGTTTCACCGCACCTCTAGGGAATATCTAAGGGTAAAAATCGATTCTTATCGAGCGCCTTCATATACGCTTCTTTTCGAGAAATCGCGTTTCGCTCGCGAAGTTTCATGACCTCGTCATCGATTTCATGCATTCCTTCGTGAGCACCTGCACGAATCAATTCAGGAATCGTCTCGAAATTGCCAAGGCCAATGGCCTCGCGGATCCCGCTGTTCGACATCATCACCTCAAACGCGCGAATCTGGCCTGCCCCGTCGGCACGAGTTAAAACTCTCTGAGCCACAACTCCGCGCAGCTCGTCGGCGACCATTTGTTGCACCTCGAGCTGTTGCTCGCTTGGGAAAACGTCAATAAGTCGCCGAATCACCTGTTTAGCACGTGCACATCAGCATGCCAAAAACCAATGCATTTTTAGCAGCCTGCAGCGACTGGTAGACGGTCCGCATGTCGCGAAATTGCCCCACAAAAATGACATCCGCTCGCTCAGTCCGGGCCTGCGCTAATCCATTTTCGAAAGCCTCAATATCTTTCCCGACCCCCAGCTGTTGGACCGTGCTGAGTCTATTTTTATGAAGATACTCAATCGGCTCCTCAATCGTGAAGATCCGTTTGGTCATCGTCGAATTGATATGCTCCAGCATCGCAGCAGCCGTGGTTGTCTTCCCCGTTCCTGAGTGACCGGATATGACCACTAATCCGTTTTGTGATTCGGCCAATTGCTGCACCACGGGGCCTGCACCAAGCTGTTCCAAAGTCGGAATCTTCAATGCGATGGCACGGATAACGGCAGCCATTCCAACCTTTCCAGATATGAAATTGCAGCGAAATCGCTGACCACTTTTCGGCGTAAAGGCAAAATCGGCATCACCCTTCTCTAAATACTTTTTCCATCGCACGGGCCCAAGGAATTCCTCAAACATCTGCCCCATCAACTGAGCCGGGATCTCACCCTCGCTTATTTGAATGATTTGCCCGTGTTTGCGAACTTCAACACATTGCCCCTCCTGGAAGTGAAGATCGGTTCCGCCCATTTCCACTAACTTCTCCAAAAGCGGTTCGATTTTCATGCGTTATAACTTAGTCCACAGAAATTAAATTACGTCTATTACCGAAACGTCAGGTTTTTTATCCAGGGTTTAAGTCACGTGCTTCGTTAACTCGGATTCCGTTATCACGATTTCAACACCGAGCCCAATTTGAACAACTCCATCGACTTGAGATGAGTGGAGATTCTCAAGATTTCGTTCTCAAAATCCTGGATAGTCAAAATTCCTCCGAATGAACCGACCCGCGCTCTCTCAAGGTCGATGACAACTGTAAACTGGCGACTAAATCTCTCACGAACCTTAGAAAGAATCTTATGATTGAGCAGAGCTACAGCGAAACCATAAATAAATTGAGGCGTAGAGGTAGCGACCCGATGGCCGACAAATTCTGCCGATGCCACTGACTCAAGAGTCAGTTCGACAGATTCCTTCGTCCGAAGGGGGGCCAAGGCATATAAAAAGGTCTTCCCTTTGTGCGCGGTATTAACCACAAGCAAATGGCACTCCTCCTGATTTGAACCTCGATATCGAACCACATCTCCGACTCGAAAAATCGGGTCCGGCGGTGGTATCGGTGCACGAACGGTCGACTTTGGCTGGGCGAGCTTCGCCAACTGCTTTTTCAATACCTTTTTCCGTGCCTCGTAAGCTTCCGCACCTACCTTTTTCCAAGACCGAAGCCCCGACTCATTCTGATAGATCACATTAAGTCTCTGAATGTCATCCATTTCCAACGCACTGACTTCCCACAAAACCTGGCACAAAACGGAATTGAAGATTTCGCGCTCCAGGTCATCGTCCAATTCAGTTTCTAATCCGGCAAGTTCTTTCCGAATCTCGGGAACCGGAACGCCCTTATCGTAGAGTTGGAAAAAGCCATTGCGAACGTCATGCGCCAGGTCGCTATCCATGATCCCGGTGTCGTCGATAGCCACATGTGAATAGTGGATTAAGCACCCAGCGAAAGCAAGACGCCCTCTTTGCAAAACCAAGCCGTCGAGCGTCGAAATGCCTACGGATTTGCGTACTGAGCACCTTCCTGACCATCGCTCCGGGAACCACCCGACTGATTGTTCGGGTTCAAAATCCCTTCCTGGCCATCGCTGCGGTAGCCGCCAGTAGAGGGAGCGGACTCGTAATTCGGCGTGTACGATGTCGTAGGAGCCCCGCCACCCATTCCGCTGGCCATACCCTGGAGCATGAAGCCGAGCATCGCGTTATTAGAGGGAGCCGCAGTCACTGGCCGAGGCGCAAACGATGAAATGACACAGGCCACCTTCTTCTGATCTCCCGGACACGTCTTTAGCGCTAATTTCATCACCGCCGTTTTGTTCGTTCCGTAGGCAGAACCAAAGGCTCCACCCTTACCGACTGCCAGGGCAATGTACCCGTTTCGCGCCCAACAAATCACACGACGATCCGCTCCCTTGCACGACTTCAGCGCAAGGTTGATACATGGCGTATCCGCAGCACCCCGTGCTTTGGGAAAAGGCGATGGCGCAGAAGCCCCGATTATCCGCAGAGGCAGGACTCAAAAAAGCCAAGGTCAATAGGACGATAAAAATGAATTGCTTCATAGTTCAACTGAAACAGAGACAACAGCCGCAAGCAATCCGATTTTGATTGTTAATCGCATCAATCTTATTTCCAAAATACACTTTATTTATTAATACTCGTACTATTTAAGTCGTATAGATAATACATTTCGATATTTTTGAATCGAAGCGATCTCCGCTCGAATTGTCCTCTAAGCTACACCGTCATTGAGTCGCACGTAATTCCCGATTAGGCTCGCCACGTGAAGATCGAAAAAGCTGCGTCCGTGGAAACCCCTACCGTGCGCATCGGCTTTTTCGGAGTGGGTCTCGATACCTATTGGCCACAGTTTTCCGGCTTAAAAGAGCGCCTGACTGGGTATCAAAACCAAATCGGCGAGCGGCTCAAACGCGGGCCTGCTGTCGCTCTCACCGATGTCGGCCTCGTCGATACCCCCGCCAAAGCGCACGAAGCGGCTGACGCACTGGCCCGCGCCCAGGTCGATCTCGTCTTTATCTACCTCTCCACGTACGCGCTCTCCTCCACGGTACTGCCCGTGGTGCAGCGCCTCGGGGTGCCCGTTATCGTCCTCAGCTTACAGCCCGTCGCGCAACTCGACTACGACGCCTTCAATAAGCTAGGCGACCGCGGCCTCATGACGGGTCTTTGGCTTGAGCATTGTCAAAGCTGCTCCGCGCCAGAGCTGGCGTGCGTCTTCAACCGCGCGGGCATTCCCTTTCACCTCGTCACCGGCTACTTGGCTGATGAAGAGGCTTGGTGCGAGATCCACGAATGGGTGAACGCAGCGCGGGTCGCCGTGGGTCTGCGCCAGAATCGCGTCGGCGTGCTTGGCCAATATTATGGCGGCATGCTCGATGTCTACAGCGACCTGACCCAGCACTCGGCCACGTTCGGCAACCATTTTCAGCTGGTGGAAGTGTGTGAACTGCTCGCGCTGCGAAATGAAATCCAACCGGCGGATATCTCCGCTAAACACAAGGAATTCAACGCCGAGTTCGACGTCTCTCGTGAATGCGAATCCGCTGAACTCGAACGTGCCGCCCGAACCTCCTGTGCACTGGACGCCCTGGTCCGAAAGCATTCGCTCGGAGCACTCGCCTATTATTATGAAGGCCAGGACGGCACCCCACAGCGCGACCTCGCGACTTCCATTATCGCCGGTAACACCTTACTTACCGGTCGACACATCCCCGTGGCAGGCGAGTGCGAAGTCAAGAACGTCCAGGCGATGAAGATCTTGGATCTGCTGGGTGCTGGCGGATCGTTCTCTGAATTTTACCTGATCGATTTTAAAGACGATGTCGTCTACCTGGGTCACGATGGCCCCGCTCACTTCGCCATGGCGCAAGGCCGTGTGGGCTTGGTTCCCCAGCCCGTCTACCATGGCAAACCAGGCAAAGGCCTCTCCATCCAAATGAGCGTTCGGCACGGTCCCGTGACGCTCCTCTCCGTCGTTCAGAATCGCGAAGGAAGGCTCTCACTACTCGTTGCTGAAGGCGAATCGGTGGCTGGCCCCGTGCTCCAGATCGGCAACACAAATAGCCGTTACCGCTTCCCCATCTCCGCTAAGCAATTCACAAATGAATGGGCCACTGCTGGCCCTGCGCATCACTGTGCCATCGGATTCGGCCATGTCGCCAGCACGCTGGAAAAACTCGCGCACCTGTTAAAGATCGCATTTACGCAGGTGTGTTAGTCGCGAATTCTGGAAGAGATCGCGCAAGAGACAATAAACCGAACAAAACACTTGCACATCAACAAGCGGCATGCTAAATCTTTTCGAGTATCAGCCATCTGCGCTTGATCCCCAGCCACAAAAGTCCTAAACCTGCTAAATAAATTCATTCCATGGAAACCTCCGACCCTCGCATCAACGAAATAGCTTCCAAAAAACTCGAGCTTCATCAAGAACGTGCCGGCCTAGTGCGGGGCGGTGATGTGCTAGCCGACTGGAAGCACAAGGCCGTCGGTTTTGTTGAATCGTTGACTGTCGGTGACACTGAGAAAGACGCCGTTCGCGAACACGTCGATGCGCGCGTTAAAGAGATCGTCGACCAAGCAGTTCCTGAATTTCGTGAGGCCTGGAGCAAAAAGACCACGTCATACGACATGGACGGCAGTGAACTGATCGTTCCCCTCTCCCCGAAGTTCCACGAACTCGAAAAGCAATGGGAAGAAGTTGGGCAACTGGTAAAAGACCAACATGTCAAGGGGCCGGAAGCGGAATTGACGAGTTCCAGCCTGGAAACAGTTTCCCGCTTGGGCGTCGCTAAGTCCATTGACGGCGAATCCAAGGCGCTCGATACGAAACTCTCGCAAATCGTGAAAAACGCACAGGGCGAGTCGCATGCATTGCCTGCGGAATCGCACGGTGAAGCGATTGCTGCCAAGGCTTAACGCGGGCGTTTTACAGAAGGCGAACTCCCAAGTCTTCGCCTAGAGCCTTAAGAAAGCTTAACAGGTGTTCGTGCCGACTTTCGGCGAGTGCCCTTCCCGCGCGTGTGTTCATCCTCTCTTTCAAAAGCAAAAGCTTTTCAAAGAAGTGGTTAACGCTGGTGCTTGTCTTCGTCTTGTATTCGCCAAAGCTATTGTGGCTTTGCACGGGTACGGATGGATCCCACAGCGCTTGTCGTTTGTAACCGCCGTAGGCGAAGCACCGGGCGATTCCGATCGCTCCTAGCGCTTCCAGGCGGTCCGCATCTTGAACGATTTTCCCTTCGATCGTGCTGGGCACAGTCGCCACTCCGGCCCCTTTGAACGAAATCTCTTCAATCGTCGTGACGAGCGCTTCGGCCTCTGTTTGCGACGCACCATTCTGCAGCAACCACACGATCAATTTCTCCTGTCCTCGGCGCTCTGCCGGCTGCTCGGCCGCGAACTTCCAGTCGTGGACGTCGTGCAGCCATGCCGCCAGTTCAACGTGAAGCAGATCCGCCGCTGGCTCCTCCTGGGCGATTTCCAGAGCCAGTCGGGCAACCCGCTGACAATGCAACCAATCGTGGCCGGTCGAATCTACAGGCAACCGTTGCTGAACATAGTCTTTTACGCGGATGAGAAGGTCTGGGGAGTCAGCCATAAAATATCAGTCCTATAATAGAGGGCTTGCCAAATTTTCGTCCACCTGATGTTAACGATTGACAAATCGAGGGAATTTCTATTAGTTCGCACACATTAGATTTCGAAGATAACGAACTAAACCCCAGGAGAAAAAAGAATGAAGAAAATGATTTTTAGTGCCAAGCAGATCATGAAAGCGGTGCGTGCCGCTTTTGTTGCGCTGGCTTTAACGTGTATTGCTGGTAGTGCGATAGCCGCACCCACGACCACACCGAGTGGTGCATGGAATGTGAACGGCACCACGGTGACCGGCTCAGGCACTTACGGTGGTGCTCAATTTTCGGGCAGTGGTTACTATAATATCACGATTAATGCGGGGGCTAACCTCTCGAACAACACACCTACTACTGGGTTTTATGTCGTCGCAACAGGAGCAGGCGGCACGGTTACAAACTCGGGAAGCATCTACACGACTTCCGGAAACGCTATTACAGGATGGGGAGATGTTAAAATTTCGGGTTCGGGTAACGCTTTGGTAACCAACTATGGGTCGATAAAGAACGTAGGTACCAACACGGGTTCATATTCCTACACTGTTTATTTCGGCAACACGGGCACCGCTACCTTGGTTAATAGCGGAAGTCTGGTGACGCAGAGCGTGTGGAATGGTGGGTACGACGCCACAGTAACGTATTTCAACACAGGAAGCGCTAGCGTAGTCAATCAAGCCGGAGGGGTTATCGCTCTCACAGGCGGTGTATCAACAAATGCGGATTCGGTTTCCTTCTACAATCATGGTAACGCCGCTGTCTACAACAACGGGACAATCAGTGCCTACTCGTACAGTCAAACCAACACACAAAATGTTGTAGGTGTTCTAGCTGATAATTCCTCCGGTTCCGCATACGTACTCAATACGGGAACGATTTCAGGCAGCGGTCACTACGGTGTAGGTTTGTTATTTGAGAATCCGAGTACCATAAACGTTATCAATACCGGAGCGATTTCCGGTAGCGCTATTTTCCCCGGCGGTACCGGTTACGGTGTGGAAATCAAAGCAGGAACATCGGCAACTATTTCGAACTCGGGAACCATCTATGGTACAACTTCGGCGATCTACTCTAAGAGCGGTACAACAAACATTAATCTAACGGGCGGTAGTTTGACGGGTGTGACGAGCAATGCAGCCTTGATTAACACCGGTACGGTAAGCATCACTGGCCGGGCGCAGCTGATCTCTGGTTCGCCATTTGCTCTGAAGGCATCAGGCCCCACGGGTAACTTGAACCTGAACCTCGTTG
>CAVURW010000237.1:0-4376 GCA_963743595.1 uncultured Verrucomicrobiae bacterium | reverse complement strand
TTGACCTTTAGTGGCACATCTGAGCCGTAACCAGCTGGGTGTTTATAGCGGTGAAAACGGAGGAGACGTTACGTCCGAGCTGAACCAGCACGGCGATTCCCAAAACCGAAATGAACGTGAGAATCAGGAGATATTCGACAAGCGTTCCGGAAAAGAGCCGGAATGGGGTAGTAACGGGTCGAGCGTCCGTCAGCTCACGATTGACACTGTGTGGGATCTTGACGAGATTTTCGATCTCCTCCGTGTGGATGGGATCAACGGGTACGGGTATTTTGTGCGGTAACGACCCGCTCGTCTTGTTAATTAGCGTTTGGTTCATAATAGGTAGATCGGTTTTTAATGGCTCTGAAGGGGAAGGAGTTGACTATTGATCGCGCTGAAAACGGTTTGCACTTGATGACCGGGCTGAACCAGCACGATGATCCCGATAGCCGAAACGACGCAGAGCGTGAGCAGATATTTGACAGGCGTTCCAGGTAGGGAAAACTGCGGTGACGGGGCCGGAGCGGGGTGAGTCTTCGCCAGCTCGCGATTGACGACACGCCGGATCTTAACGAGGTTTTCGATTTGAACTTCTGTGGGCGGAAACAACCTGCTCGTTTTTTGAGCTCTCGGCGTTTGATTCATACGAGCAGATTGGCAGAAGCCACGTGGGCAGTTGCCATGGAGGGATGAAAGGTTTGTAAAAAAGATGTGAACATTAAGCTCTCCTGTTGGCGCAGCTGGATGTAGAGCGATACGGTCGCCACAGCGACAAAGGCGAACGTCAAAACGTAATCAAGCAGGTTAATGTCGCGGCAGCGTATCGGAGGCGTCAGCGTGGGCGGGTGAGTGAAGATCGGTGCCAGCAGATGATCAGGTGCGTCCATGCTTGCAAGATTGCCTGGAGGCCGGGGTCGGTTTGCCAAGACGATGCGCGAAATTTGTAAAAAGTTTGTACGGCCTCCGTTGGCGTTTATTCCGGTGTGGCGTAATATGGCCGGGTGATTTCAGTAGAAGTGATCAATACCGGGACCGAGCTCACGCTCGGGCATGTAACGAATAGTCATTTGGTCTATCTCGCTCAGAGCCTCTTTGGGCTGGGCATGCGGGTCACCCGCCAGGTAACAGTGCCGGATGGCGAGGAGATCAAGCTGGCGTTTCAGACGGCGATCACCCGCGCGCACATCATCATTTTGACGGGCGGTCTGGGCCCCACCTCCGACGACATCACGCGCGACGTCGTCTCCGCCGTCATGGACAAACCACTCGAATTCGACCCAGCGATCTGGGCCGGATTGGAAGCCTATTTCGCTGGGCGCGGACGGAAGATGACCGACATGCAGAAGAAGCAAGCGATGGTGCCGAAGGGCGGCATCGTTCTGCCCAATCCCGCAGGAACCGCCCCCGGACTCTTCATCCCTTTCGAGGGCCCCGATTATTTGCCCGGCGTGGTGATTCTTCTGCCCGGACCGCCCCGCGAGCTGCAAGTCGTCTGGGAAAAAGCGGCCTTGCCTCTGTTACAAGAGCGATTTCAAGCGCACCTACTTCCCCTGCATGAAGTGCAACTCCGCATGGTCGGCATCGGAGAATCGACAGTGGAAATGGAGATTGAAGAGGCGGTGCGAAAGCTCGGCGTTACAGAGGTGGGGTATTGCGCGCGACCAGGCGAAGTCGATCTGCGCTTGATCGGGCCAGAAGCGGCCGTTCATGCGGCGGCGAATCTCGCGCGGGAGAAATTTCGCGAGCAGATTTATACCGAGGGCCAAGTGAACATGGAGGAGTTGGTGAACGAGTTAGCACGCGCAAAAAAGAAGACCGTAGCGGTGGTGGAATCGTGCACCGGTGGGTACATTGCCAATCGCATCACCAACGTGCCGTGCAGCTCGGAGATGTTTCGCTATGGATGGGTGACCTACGCGAATGAGGCGAAAATCACCGAGCTGGGCGTGCCTCCCGCGACAATCGAAGCGCACGGAGCCGTCAGCGCTGCCGTGGCTCAAGCAATGGCCGAGGGCGCACTCGCGCGGAGTGAAGCCGATTTGGCGCTTTCGGTAACGGGTATCGCAGGGCCAGGCGGCGGCACACCGGAGAAGCCGGTCGGGTTGGTATTTCTCGGACTGGCGCAGACCGGGAAGCCGAGCGAAGTGCTGGAGCGGAAATTGTTCGGAAACCGTGAGACCTTTAAATACATGGCGAGCCAACTGGGACTGAACATGATTCGGCGAGCGTTGCTGGCGATGTAAGCCGCGCGCCTTGACTCATTACTTGTAAACGCCTTAGCTTCATAAGGACTCCTCATGAACTCGCGCTTGCTTCTCATTTTACCTGCCTTCTGCTGGATCACCGCCTGTGCCGATACCACGGAACTCTCTCCGTTGCAAAAGGCCGACGCGATGACGGTCCAAACTCTCGCACCGAACGTCTCCGAGAAAATGGCGGGAAAGCAACCGCTGACGGTCGATGATGTACTGACCCTGGTCCAAAGCCACGTGGAGGACCAGGTGATCATCCGCTACATGGCCGTTCACGACACCAACTTCAAGCTCACGCCCGACAAGGCCGAGATGCTTCGTAAAAGCGGCGCGTCCGAGACCTTGATCCGGCAATTGCAGTAAGTCATGTTACTGGAAGCCGTGCGATTGGGCGACCTGGCCGGCGTCAAACGGGCGATTAAACGCGGCGCGCGCGTGAGTGAACGCGATTCCGCTGGCGTTCCCGCGCTTCATTACTCCGCAGCAGGCGGGCACCTGGAGATCTGCGGATTTTTACTGAATCGTGGGGCCGATATCGACGAAATCAGCGATGGCGGCACACCGCTCATGTGGGCGACCCGCTGCTTGCAACCCCGGCTTGCAGAGTTTCTGCTCTCGAAAGGGGCGCGATGGAATTTGCGTGGCGAGGGCGGCATGTTCGCGCTGGCCTGCCCGTTTCAGCCCGATCTCCTGGTGCCAGATCGCCAGATCGAGTGCATCCGGTTGCTCGTTCGCCGGGGCGCTCAGCTCAATGACCAGACCGATTACGGCAGCACACCGCTCATGCAGGCCGCGTGGTATGGAAACACAGAGGGCGCAGAGGAATTGCTTCGGCTTGGCGCGAATCCCCGGTTGCGGGACGAACTCGATCGCTCCGCAGCGATGGTCGCGTTTGAGCGCGGATTCGATGACCTCGCGAAGACATTGATGGAGGCGTACGAAGCCTTCGAGCGAGTCGAAGACTAAACGCACGCCTCTTACTATATAGGCGGCCTACGAACCGATCGTCGGTAGGCCTGCAAAGAACGCCAGCCCTTGCTCGTCCGTATAGGCGGCGTCTTGCGCCTTTAAAAACCAGTGCTCCACGTGCTCGCGTGTTGCGCCGGGCAAGAGCGGCAGTGCCGGGGCGAGCGACTCGACTTCGAAGATGTCGGGGTTCGTGAAGATCTCGCAGTTCACACCCATATCGGGGTAGGGGAGGGCGTTATCGCGGGCGAAATGTTTGGCGAAGATGGTGCCATTGTTTTCGTAGGCGACCCAGCCGGTGGGCAGCTTCAGCCCGATCTTCGTGGCAGGCAGGCCGTTCTGATACTTCAATCTGAGGAAATCAGTGCTAAACGAGTAACGCCCGTCGGTGAGATTCGTGAACGGCCATAGCACCATCTCGCGGTTCGGCCAGAAATCGCTTGGCTGCACCTTACGATCCTTAGGGAACTCGCTGGGGTGAACGTCTAGTTTTGGTTGAGGAATGAGAGCACTGCCGCCCGGCGCGAGCACTGTCAGCGTCCACGGAGTGATATCGAGCGGTTTATCGCAGACATTCGTCAGAAAATGGGTAATTTTGACGAGATCGCCTTCAAGGACTTCCACGCGCATCCGTTTTTGGAAGCCGAACGGGCCAGCCGGTTGGGTGATCTCAACTGAGCTTTCGCCGGTGATTTCGTGCGTTACGGGCACGTTATCCAGCTCGTAAGAGTGGTCTGCTTCCGGCGCGGTCCAGAACCGGTGGCCCCCGCGGATCGACCACTCGGTCTCCGCCGCTCCGCCGAGTTGCGGTTGGATATGGCCCATCACATTCGTGCGCTCGCCCAGGCTGGCGTGCAGGATGCGCGGCCCCACTTCCAGGGTAATAATCAGGTTCAGTTCGTTTCCGCGGATTTGAAGGTTGCGGGACCAGCCAGCATAAGCAATTTCTTGGATCATAGGGTTGTAACCCCCGAGAATAGGTGAGGCGGAACGGGAGTCGAGCGGAATAGAGAGGCAGGCTGTGCGAGAAATTACGGCCTTTTGAAAAAAACGTTCAAAATAAGTTCATCTTTTTTAATGGTTATTGACGCCGCACCGGAAATTCGTCTAGCGTTCGCGAAACATTCGGAAGTCGAATTAATACAACCCCCAGGAGAAAAGAGAATGAAGAAACTA
>CAVURW010000236.1:0-8817 GCA_963743595.1 uncultured Verrucomicrobiae bacterium | reverse complement strand
AATTTCTTCATTCTCTATATCTCCTGGGATTGGTTAGGGTTGCGAAGAAGGTAGTGAAGCTGAACTAGATTTGTCAACGGAGATTTCCCGTATTATCAAGTTTGCCAAACAACACCCATCTGCAAAGCCCGACGCCCCCATCTATTACTTTTTCACCAACGTAAAGTTCAACAGCCGCTTGGGCACGTAACGCACCTCTTTTACCGTTTCGCCTTCCAGCCAGCGCGTCACCGTTTCCAAGCCCCGTGCCGCTTCTTCGATGACGGCTTGGTCAGCATCCGCAGGGACTGTGACCACGCCGCGAACCTTCCCGTTCACCTGAACGGGGATCTCCATTGTCTCTTCAATCAGCATTGCCGGATCGACCTCCGGCCACGGCTCGTAGGCCAGCGTCTTCGCGTTACCCAGTTGCGACCACAATTCCTCCGCAATATGTGGCGCGAATGGTGCCAGTAACAGCAATAACGGTTGCACTACCCCGCGCGGCCGCGCCGATTCCTTCGTCAAATCGTTCACCAAGACCATTAACGCCGCAATGGCCGTGTTAAACCGCAGCTTCTCGATATCGTTTGTGACCTTTTGAATCGTCTGGTGCAATCGACGCAACAGCACTTGGCTCCCCGGCTCATCCGTCAATTTCGCCGGAGCCAGCTTCCACGAGCCGTCTTGCTGCTCTTCCATCACCAAGCGCCACACCCGCCCCAAGAACCCGTAAACCCCATCCACACCCTTGGTCGACCATGGTTTCACTTGTTCTAACGGCCCCATAAACATCTCAAACAACCTCAGCGCATCCGCCCCATATTCTTCCACGACGGAGTCGGGATTAATCACGTTCCCTTTTTGCTTGGACATCTTTTCCCCGTCCTCGCCTAAGATGATTCCTTGGTTCACCAATTTCTTGAAAGGCTCATGGCCGGAAACCAAGCCCATATCAAAAAAGACTTTGTGCCAAAAGCGAGCGTATAAGAGGTGTAAGACCGCTTGCTCAGCACCGCCGACATAAAGATCGACACCTTTTTCGCCCAACCAATAGCGCTCCGCCTCCGGGCTCACAAACGCCTGCGAGTTCTTAGGATCGCAATAGCGCAGGTAGTACCAGCACGAGCCGGCCCATTGCGGCATCGTATTGGTCTCGCGCGTCACGCCCTCAGCCACGTTCAGCCAATCGGTGGCTTTGGCCAAGGGCGCTTTGCCCTCGGGACTTGGCTTGAAATCTTCCATTTCGGGCAATCTCAGCGGTAGCTCGTTTTCAGAAATCGGCTCATGTTGCGGCACGCCGTCGGGCCCGGTCTTCCACACGATCGGGAACGGCTCCCCCCAATAGCGCTGACGTGAAAACAACCAATCACGCAACCGATATTGAATGCGGCGCGTCCCAGCCTGATTCCCCTCCAGCCATTCGATCATTCGGCTCTTGGCGGATTCCGTCGGCAAACCATCCAGAAATACCGAATTCATGTTGTAACCCGCATTGCAGAACGGCTTCTCCATTGCTTGGTCGACACGCTCACCCGTTGGCTCAGTCGGCGAGACCACTTCCAGAATCGGTAAAGCAAATTGCTTCGCAAACTCAAAGTCGCGCTCATCGTGACCCGGCACAGCCATAATTGCGCCGGTGCCGTAACTGATCAGAACGTAGTCAGCGATCCAGATGGGCACCTGCTTACCGGAGACCGGATGCACGCCAAATGCGCCGGTAAACACACCCGTCTTTTCCTTAGCCAAATCGGTGCGATCCAGATCGCTCTTGCTCAAGATCTGTTTCTTATACTCATCCACCGCGCCACGCTGATAGGCGGTGGTAATCTCATCCACCAGCGCATGCTCCGGTGCCAAGACCAGGTAAGTCACGCCGAACAATGTATCCGGCCGCGTAGTAAACACGGTGATCTTTTTCGCTTCGTCGTGGCCATGAATGCGGAACGTCACCTCGGCACCTTCACTCCGCCCGATCCAGTTCCGCTGCATTTCCTTTAACGATTCCGGCCAATCCAGCGCTTCCAGATCGGTCAGCAACCTCTCTGCGTAGGCGGTAATCCGCAACATCCATTGGCGCAATGGCCGCTTCTCCACCGGAAAATTCCCGCGCTCGCTGCGTGGACCCTCGGGCGTCGGCAAGACCTCTTCATTCGCCAGCACCGTCCCTAAATCGGGACAATACCAGACCGGCGCGTTCGAAACATACGCCAAGCCCTTCTTATAGAGCTGGATGAACAGCCACTGCGTCCACTTATAATACGCGGGGTCGGTGGTATCGACCTCGCGGCTCCAGTCGTACGAAAAGCCCAGGCTCTGAATCTGACGGCGAAACGTCGCGATATTCTTCTCGGTAGTGATCCGGGGATGCGTGCCCGTATTAATAGCGTACTGCTCCGCGGGCAGACCGAACGCGTCCCAACCGATGGGATGCAACACGTTGTAGCCCCGCATCCGCTTGTACCGCGAGATGATGTCTGTAGCCGTGTACCCCTCCGGATGGCCCACGTGCAGCCCGGCCCCGCTGGGATACGGAAACATGTCCAGCGCATAGAACTTCGGTTTCTCGCTACCCGCTTCACCGGGATTAGCCGCCTTAAATGTGGCGTTCTCTAACCAGTAGCGCTGCCAACGCGGTTCAAACTCACCGAACGGAAATTGTTTACGAACTTGCATATATTAATCGAAATGTTGAGCGGCGATAGCGGCGATCATCGCAAACCGCGATGGATCGGTCATGGAAAAAAGAAGCGCCGAGGGCAAATAAGGTGCGGGAAATAATTCGGTTATATTTGAGCACCGTGTGATCATGGCGATTATGCTTCAATGGCTTCGTTTTCGTAGAGCCCGAGATTCTTCTGAACTAAAAACACTCTTAATTGAAGCAGAGAGACTTGCCTTTTCGTTCCCGGTTGATTACGTCGGCGTAGAACATGTCTTTCTATCGTTCCGGACACTGGCACCGGACCATGTCGTATCTCAAACCTTGGGGGCACTCAAAGTCAACCTTAGCGCCTTTTATGAGGATCTTGATTCTCAATCTCGAGTGAAAATCGATCGACCTATTCCTTCCTACTTGCCTCTTACCCCCCGTCTCAGAGGCATATTATTGCATGCTCGAAAAACTGCGCAAATGAATAATCACCTGGAGGTGCTCTGCGACCATCTGCTTTATTCAATAGGGGTGGAGAGAGCGAGCCTTCCTGCTTCATTACTTCTGAAACACTTTATTGCCCAGAATCCTCAATACACCTCCGCTCATTTTCATGCTGATTTGTTTACTGGCTATCTAGCGTTCAGCGAAAAAGTACGGCCGCCTCTTTGGAAAATGCCCGGCGTTTGAGTGAAAGCTGCAATCTTTTCGCCCGATTCCTAACTTTCATCAGGCAGCGATTGCAGCGCTGCTCTTGATTGCCTCTAATGTGTAAACCATGTTTCATGAACGTCTTTATCTTGAACTAAGATTACCATTTCCTGATGTGAGTTTGTCTGGACAGGCGACAAGTACTGAACAAAGACTGGGCGTCTCGTTCCCTGCATCCGTTAAAGAATGGGTAGCACGTGCAGACGCCGTTAAAATTGCATCCAGCCAAGACAATTTTTTACGTCTCGATGACTTCCGAATCGCCGAGGCAATTAATGGTAAGTTCCTTACCATCATGCTGGAAAACCAAGGGTGCTGCGAATGGGGAGTTCTTTTAAATGGGAGTGATGACCCACCTGTTTATGTAAACAACCGTGATGATCGGGGTTGGGAAAAAGTCTGTGAATTGTTTTCCGACCTTATTTTCGTCCAGCCTTGGGATTGGCCAAACAATCTTCCTTTCGGTGCCTATGCCGACGCGAGCGATATCACTAAGGAACATTTATCCCACTTAAAATCGGTCCTACCCAAATTAATTCCCACAACTCTGGGTTGGTATAGTGAGCCTCACCCCATCTGCCACCGCTTTGAAGACGAGGGATTTCACTTGCGATTAGAACGGTTCGACTATGGGTTCACGCATTTTTGGATCCATGCAGAATCAGGAAACGACCTCTTACGAGTCCTTGATATTGTAAAAGACATGGGTGATTTCTCAGAGAGAGTCTCCGGTCAAAACGATGAATCGGATAAGTTTCTGAGGGAAGCTGGCTTTCCACGGTTTCTGATTAGCTGAGCAAGATTTTTGGAGTTCACCAGTACGAATCAGTGAAGTAGTAAATAGTGACCAAAGGGTGGTCGCTACTTCGGTCCCGACCAATCGCCATTCTAATTTATCGAATGCGTCTTGCAATCGAGCCGCATTAAGGAAAAGTCGCAGGATGCGGCTGATCACCCCCCTTTTCCTGTCGTTGGTTGGTACATCAATGCTCGTCGCTCAACAGGTGGCGATCAATCCGGATTTCAGTAAAGGAAACACCGCGAGCGTTCAGGGGAATCTCGATGAAGCGGTGGCCGACTTCACGAAGGCGCTTCAGGCCGATCCCAAGCTGGCCGTTGCGCTGGTAAATCGCGCCATGATTGAGTCGCGAATCGGGAAGGACCAGCTCGCCCTGAATGATCTCGATTCCGCTCTCGATCTCGCTCCGACCTGCGCAGCGATTTACAACGTGCGCGGCCGGTTGAAGCGCAAGCTCAACGACTTGGAGGCCTCCGTTAAAGACTACACCAAGGCGCTCCAAATCGATCCGAACAATTTCGATGCCTGCATGGGCAGAGCGGAAGTTCGCCTGACCTTGGCCATGATGACGATGCAAAACCCTGACTCCACGATGACCCCAGCGGTGCGGAAGTTGACAATTGAAGAAGCGATCTCCGATTTCGATCAGGCCATTCAGGTGAAGCCGGAGTCGCCCTATGTCTACGCCCAGCGCGCAAACGCAAAACGGATTCTCGCCATGGATCCAAACAATCCGGTGGCACCTGACCCTGATCCCGGCCTGGAGGACTTGCAAAAAGCGAAGAGCATCGTCCCGCACGATTCAATCACATATCTGGAGCATGCCAGCGTTCTCCAGGGTCCTGACATGCAGCCTGCTTTGGACGGCTATTCAAAGGCGATCGAGCTTGATCCAACAAACGCCGAGGCCTACGTATCACGTGCCACGTTCTACCTTCGTACTCAGCAATTGCCGGAGGCGTCTAAAGAATTGGGTCATGCGATCGAGTTCGGGCCCAAGCGGGCTCAAGCGAAGGTCGACGAGGGCGATGCGGCACTTGCGAAAAATCAGCTCGCTGTAGCAGTTGCAGCGTATGCCGAGGCTTTTGAGTACATCGACCTATTAGCGTTTGCCTACACGCAACGGTACGCAGTAGATACAAAACTAAACAACACTGACGAAGCGTCCAATGACCTGGATGGCGAAAACCGATACGCCCCGACAAACCCCGGCGGGCAGCGAGATGCTGCCACAATGAAGGCGAAAAAGGGCGATCTGGCCGGTGCGCTGCTGGCCATGGATAAGGTGATTCAACAGACGCCGGACGCCAACAGCTATTTCGACCGAGGGCTGGTTAAGCGACGGCTCGGCGATCTGGACGGCGCGCTCGCGGACTTATCGCAAGCACTGGTCATCCTGGGAACCGATTCCTCGCAAGGCTCCTACGCCGTTCGGCGTGAACGCTCGTTCATTTACGCTCAAAAAGGGCATCTCAAAGAAGCGCTGGAGGAACTCGAGGCTATCAACCCCTCCATGCAAGACAGCAGTTTCGCTTATGTGGAGCTCTACAAATGGCAGTACACCACCCAGCAAGGAAACAAGGCCGTAGCCACCCAAAACTTGCAAGGTAACATCCCCTATTTTAAGGACAACGATAACTGGACTCCTCAAATCGCCAGATACCTGCTCGGTTCGCTTTCTGAATCGGACCTACTGAAGTTCGCCTCAAATCCGAGCATCAAAGAACAAAAAGGAACGATGGCGGAGGCCGATTACTGGATAGCTACAAAACATCTGATCGACAGCGATTTTGCAGGCGCTAAGGACCACTTCCAAAAATGTGTTGATGCCAAACAGTTAGAATCCGAAGAGTATTATGCCTCACAATTTCAAGTGCAACGACTGAGCAGCGGCTCAAATGTCGCCGTTAATCCTGTTGCCGCACCAATTCCCCATGACGCTCCTGTATTGATTCAAGATTGCCCCGGAAATACCGAGGATGATTGGCTCGCCGACTCCGTTCTTACGCAAATCTGCGATCAAGTTTTTCTTCAGGCGAATCCCGGCAAACCACTTCCCGACGACGGTTTCAAGATCATAGCGGATTCCAAGGATGCACCGACATTCCACTTGAGTGCGACGACCTTAAACACTCCCGATTACCACGGTGAAGCGGGCGATTACCCCCTCACCTACATTTGGGATGCCCGTGGCTATTCGGCTTTTGTTAAAAAGCTGAACCCAACGGCACCAACCGCATTCTCCCAGGACCCGGAGGCCGAAAAATTCCTTGCGGATCTCCTCGATCTCCGAAGCGAAACGCTGGCAAATCAAGACACCCGGCTCTCTACGCTCCTCTCTGCTGAACCGCTGAATCCGCAAGTGAACGAAGAAGCAGCTCTGCTCGATTTAGCGATGGCCTGGAGGGAAAATGCTGGGAGCTTTTCGGAAATTCGCCCGCTTCTGTGTCGAGCCACGGCGCATCTCGCTCTAGCAGATGCACTGTCGCAAAGCACCTCCTGGAACAATCGCATTGCGGAGACCGCGTTGAAAGTCTTTGCATGCCGGGAAACCGATGCGTTGAGCGATATTAAAAAGGATCTGGCGATGTCCGATTGTCCGCCGAGCGCCAAGACGTGGCTTCAGGCCTTACAGATTAAGGCGTCCGGTGACTGGCGCGTTCTTACAATCGACGAGACTTCACCGCTGCTGCTGAAAATTGCGTGGTTCCAGGTTCTCGATTCAGATATCAACGGCACCTTGGCCGCCCACAAATTGGAGTCGTTTAAAAAAGTGGAGCCGATTAGCGATTGGGGCCGCGCCATCAGCAGCGATGCTGAGCGCGTCAGTGTGGAGAACGGACATCGCCTTTTTGACGGAAATGGTCAGGCGAATCTCGAGCTTTCAGAGCTCGATAAAGCACTGAAAATTGAGACCGGCACCGGCCTTGCGCCCGAAACCATGGCCAACATTCTCGCCACGCCTCTCACCGGTTCCGTGACGAATAAAGAGGGCAAGCCGCAACTCCAAGTTCTGGGAATCTATTCGTTCGCCAGCTCCGCACGCCGTCACGTGCTCAATATTCTCAAAGCGAACGATTACTGGATGCTCAATACACTCGGCGACCGGACGAATTACCAGGCTTTCTTCGATAACGCGCAACGCTCCTTCGGTAATCTTCCCGATTCTGAAACGGTTTTTGATCCCGATATCGAGCACATGCCACAAAAGCTTCGACAAGAGCACAAAGCCTTTCGATTGTCGGAAATGCCCGTTATGCATCTCGCGAACCTGCTTTCATCCGATGACGACGCTCGGGCGATTCTCGATCACTTCTACGGTAACGGGGCGCCGTTCGGAACCGCCTTTCAAGCTCACTCGCGTCTAACGGAATTTCTGCATCCCACCCGCGCATAAAACGGCCAAATCATGCCCGCGCCTAAAGCTAAGAATGGTGAGTTGGCGGACATGCTCGCGATCAACCCTTCCAATATCAATTTGCTCATGGATTTGCACCCTGATTACCCAGATGCGTCGGATCGCTTTAATGCGCTTCTGCCCTTCGGTGATTACAATCTCCACGCGCTCTCTTGGGCCAGTGTTTGTCCTCGCGTTTCAGCCGCTCAGATGGAGATCGTGCTTAACAAAGAGACGAAACTCGTTCCTGATTACTACTTCAATCTCTCAGACTTCCTTCATAAACTGGGTCGCGATAAAGAGGCAGCCGAAGCGGCTCGTCACGGAGCGGCCAGCGCTATCGACCAAGTGGGTGTTTCCAATCATCTGGATTGGTTGATCAAATACGACACAGACCACGGACTCCAGGCCGAAGCGCAGGCGCTCTCAGGTCAAGCGGGCAGCACCGATTCCGAGACTGGTTTAAACACCGAGTTCCAGATGGCCGTGAAGCAAAAGGACTTCACGACCGCCGAGCGCGATGCGCAAGCGCTGAAGGACAACTACGGTGATGAGCGCCCGCTTCATCTGCTCTATCACCAGAACCCAACCGTATTTCCAGGCAAGTACGACGAGCTCCTGAAGAAAGCGTTCCCGGATGGCGTGATAAAAGTGACTCTCGCCTCGTTCTCCGGTCCTCCCGCCACAGGTGCGCAGGTGCAGGGAAGCGATCCTGGGAAAGAGAATCCGTTTAAAAACGACGACGTGATCGTGGCGCTCAGTGGCGTTCGCGTGGAATCGAATATCCAGTATTGCCTCATCCGCGATGAATTGGATGGTGCTCAAATGAATTTCATCGTCTGGAGAAAGGATCACTTCATGGCGATTTCCGTGAAGAACGCCTCCCACATGTTCGGGTTCACCCTAGTTCCGTTCACACAAATAATTCCGAAACCGGCGAGCACCGTAGACTAGGCTTGCCGCTAATCACCCCATTTCCCTCTCGCTTCCCACTCTCTTCCTGGCTACGATTTTCGAGTCCCAGTTCAGTAGTCTTTTCTCCAGGCTGACTACATGCACCTCACCCGCCGACAATTCCTCCACGCCACGTGCGGCACCGTTTGCTTGGCGTTAGCGGGTTGCAGTTATAATCCCTCGACCGTTCTGGAAGGTTGGCCGGGCTATCGCAAGCCGCTGTTGCCGCCGGGCACGGGGCCGTTTGCAGTGCCGAGCTCCGCGAGTATCGACCTGTCCACGCACCTGCTCACGCGGTTGACCTATGGATTTCGCCCACGCGAC
>CAVURW010000235.1:0-8020 GCA_963743595.1 uncultured Verrucomicrobiae bacterium | reverse complement strand
AAATATTCAGACAGCGGCGGCTGGTGGTCCATGAGATTTCAGAGATGTGTGATTCGCTTGGACTTATGAATTCAGAACCACCTATCGATCCGAAAGTTTGTATTAACCCTGCCTCCGCTGTCGTCGCAGATTCCACCGAAGGAACACCTCGTCCGAAATATCGCCCAACTAAAACTGGCAAACGGAATGAAAGTTCGCTGATCGCCTTTGACAAAGTTATCAGGGATGCTCGCAACCAAAACCCTCCGATAAGTTATACCAAGATTTGCAAGCTTCTGTTGGAAAAACACAATGTGAAAGTCGCCCGAAACACCGTCTTTAACTATGTCAAGGTCCGATCCAAGGAACTCGTCAGTGCCTTATACAGAACTCTCTCGAAATTCTTCTTCAAAAGAGCCATCGCGGCCTCAGATCGCTGCTGGGACCGACATGGAAGCCATTCGTCGGGCTCAATGGGAGGAAAAGAAACGGGTGGATCAATCTCGTGACGCAAATGAAGCGTTTTTGAAAGCCGAGGCAATAGCAGCTAGCGAAAAGGAAAAGAAGAGAACGTTCACTTTCGACGCCTCAAAACCCATTGAAATCAGACGTCCTCAACCTTAAACGTCCGATTCAATACAGACCGAAACGACGACGGATAGCCGATAGCTGGAAGCATCTTATCCGAACGTGATGGAAGAAATTTGATGGAGCGGCTATTTCGGGGCTGTTTGGCCCGGGATTGGTGTTTTTTTAAAGTGGTCTTGATCGGGAGTCCAAGAATAATCCCTGTGTCGTCCCGTATCTAAGAAGGGTCTCAGTGGAGTCCCACGGTTGTCCCAAATAACGCGATTTTTTGGCGGTCATTGGAACTACGCTGGGACATTCTTTGTATATTCGCAAATGTACCGCCTCTTGTATCCGCGTACTGTCCCCAATATTGTCCCAGCATTATCCCAGACAAAGCTTAAGCCGAAGGCTTAAGCAAGTGTCTGATTGTCGGCAGGGTCGGGAGACCGAGAACCGTAAGGTTTGAGGGCTTCGAGCAGGTCGACAATTCGTGCTGATCTCGGAAAGCTCACACCAAACAGAAACGGGCCGACTTCAGAAGAGGTGTTGCACAACGGGGTTTTCATCCCTGTTGATCATAGGGAACGGTATTGCGTCTCGCGAAAATCATGCTGACTTCCTTCGGCGCTGCAACGAGGGGGAGCTGCTTCAGTTTGTAGCGGGAGGCTGCTCAGCTCCAGTATCTGGTGGTTTACCGTAAAGCCATTGCTGCTTCCCATCTGGTAAGTGAAGTTTTGTGCTGGTTGGAAGTTTTAGCTTTTGCAAAACGAACTTAACGATTTTCAGTCCCTCTTTTAGTTTTTCAGTGGGCAATTCAACATCTAACCAACAATCCTTTGGGCCGCTTAGGGATAACAAGAACGTGGTTGATGTCCTGCTTAACTTGCTGGGGACTTTTCCGCTGGGTGGGTCATGGCGTGGACTTTTTGGAGCTGTTTAGGCCATAGGTTGAGTCCGGTCGGTTACCCCTCTGGGCGGTATAGTCGGAATGGTCAAAGTATTTTCTATTCATGGAAATAACTAAGCCACATCCACGGCAAACCGGGTCGTCTACCGGTGGCACTTGTCTCATGTCCGGTGAAAATATTTGCGTGGTACCGCAGACGGAACCACGATTGGAATGGGTGGGTGGTCGGCTGGCCACCACGCTTCGCTTTTTTGGAGGCTTCGCTCATGGCCTGCTCTGGTCTGGACCTCCTCCGGCGCTAAACTGATCCCAAGGCATAGTCAGTGATGTTGCGCAGACCATCGCAGCCATGGGTCGCCAGCTCAACCACAAAGCTTCCCGTTGTTCCTAAATTCTACCAGAACGGTGTGAAGCCGCTTTTGGTACCCACCTTTTACTTTGGGCTGCACTGCCAGATAGATTATCGACGGCTCTCTACCCCCGATTCACAAAGATCCTTTTGACCGGACCCTGGTAGCGCAATCCATTGTCAAAGGAATAACTTTAGTCACCTCTGATCCAATACTAAGTGTATAGAATTATTACTTATCAAAAGGGGCTTGATCTCCACAACGCGATAACATAGTCTTTCCGTGAATCATTGATCGACACCTATGACTATATTACCTATGATCGCATCGATTATACTTACGGCGCTAGTTCATGTATTTATATTTACGACGACATCAACCACACCTACGATGCAGCTGAATCAGTTCCTATGGTCGGTTGCGGTCCAAAAGCCTCAACTGACCCAAGATACACCTACGATTGACCAAGCCATCACAGCGGTCGAAACCCCAGAAGTATTCTCAGGGCGCTCTCTAACCACCTACGACAACCCGATAGTTCGTGCCGTGCGCAGTGAAGTGTTCTATCTGAAAATACCCCGCCTTTACGTGCCAGCGATTCACGGAAATCTCCAGTCCCCTACCTACGATCTTAGACTGAAAGCTAGTTCCTTCCCCGGCCCATTTTCAGGCACGACTACACGTGCGATCCCAGCGTGCGGATTAGCCTTTACAGGACTAACGCTGGCATCCTATACAACTACGGCATCGGAAGGATACGACTACCTTCGATGCTTCCGCTCTTTGACATCCTTGAAGACTTTGACCCGTCTTAAGATTACTCCCCGGTTGATTCTGCACCTGCTGGCGTAAGTCTTTCCCTCGATTCACCCTGCAGGATCACCCGCGATCCCGCAGGCATGATCGACGGCCCCAACGAATATTGCTACGTCCGTCAGAATCCGTGGACCGCGTTTGATCCGGAGGGGCTTGCCCGACCGGAAGTAGATGGTACCGATTTACACGTCCATACATACATACCTGGCAGAGGTGCCGTCGTTTATACGCCTATTTATGATTCAAAGACAAACACTTGGAGTGTTCAATCGAAAGGCAATCACTTTTGGGGTGATGATGTTAAGGCCTTTGCTCAGAAGGAATGGGATGGCTTAACTAGGAATCAAAAGTTCCTAAAAGACGCTAAAGCGATGTATCAATCTGCCAAAGAAAAATATCAAATAGGAAAGAAAGGCTCTGAGTTAGACGATAGTAATGCTAAATATGACGCAAAGATAGGTCAGTATGATAATATGATCGAGGGACAGCGCCCTGATGCACCGAGGGGTTCACCTAAGGTTATTCCACCAAGCATGCTCAAGGCCCAGGCTGCAGCAGACGCTGCAGCTAAACAAGCTGCAACGGAGCAGGCAGATTATGACCGGGGAAGGGCTGCAGGAGGAGGAACAGACGCTGAAGGAGTTTTGGGGAAATTAGGACGCATAAACGAAGTAATGTCGTTTTTCATAATGTTTACGGATTTGGTGAATGCCGCATCTCCTGAATATCAACAGGCTTTAGATAGAAATGGGATGGCTTATGCCTTCGCAAAATCACGAGTACCTCCCGATCAAAAAGATGGAACTTACTCCCCAGAGCAACAAAAGAAACTGCAAAAACTCTATGAGGATACTTATCACGACCTTGAAGATACAGCACGAGAATATCGGCCAAATTTTACATGATGTTCAAACTATCCGCCTTTCGCGGATTAAGAGATCGAAATAGGGGATATAAATGATTCAAATGATTCAAATAGAAGCTGAAATTCATTGGGAAATGTATTACATAACAAACCCTCAAATCTTTTTCCTAGCTCTCAACAAAATATTGCCATACGGTTCCATACTATACTTCGAAGGGTATCGGGATTCGCAAAGACTGCGAACATTTTTATCGCACTATCCGTCTAAGCGTATCCATAACACCTATGGACTTTGTCCTGAATTAAGCGAACATGCCTCTTTTACTCCAAACTTTGCCCAGGAAATAATATCCCCAGAGAATTTTCATGTCCTTCAGCACTTTGACCATTTGTATGGCTACGGCGATGACTTTATGATTTTTAATTTTCATGATGCATTCACTGGGGGAAATCTACGAATCAATTATAGACTATCATCTTCCATAATCCAGGATTTTTGCGTTCAACTCACTCCAACCTATTCACTCAAGCAACCCATCGTCTGAGTTAGTGAGGTCCATCATTTGTAGGTTTCTGTAGGTTCCCAAATCCGTTGGCCCCGGACATGTCGATCAGATGATCAATGAGTGCTTTGGAACAGAGATATTATGCGACGTTATTTATATCGAAAATTAAAAATGGAAATAACCCATTTATTAAAGGATTTAATGAAGCTGTTGCTGGAGGGCCTGAGAAAGTCAGAGATTGGTTTGCTACACCCGAAACACAAAATATGTATTAAGGGATACAGGTAAAACTGTGTTGCTGAGTCGTGGACGGGAGACACTTGCCGGTTGGGCTAGAAAGGGAAAGATATCATTAGGGGTTTTATCTAAGGCGGTGGCCCCCCCTAAAGCGTCTACGTGACATTGGAATGGCAGTAACTTTCGTACAAAGTTTCGTTGGTGCTCGCCAGGCCGGTTATACCGATCCGGAATCGGTTGGAATTGGCATATTAGATGCAGTAAATCCGAATCCATTTTCGAATGGATACGCTAAAGACGAGCAAGAAGCCGAAGATAAACAAGCAGCGCAATATGATCTTCCAGCGAATATGGACGCTCTAAACAAACAGTTTGACGCACTTCCAAAAAACCCTAGCAATTAGTATATGCGGAGAGTCTCACTTATTGGACTGAATCTGGAGAGGTGCAAGGAAGTATTAGGTGCAGATATTGTGAAAACATATTCAGTTCAGGGCAGGACTTCGGAGTATCAATTCGGAGCAGACGACAGCAATTGCGTTATCGTTTTACCACTCAATGAGATAGTTATTCGCGTGAGTATCTATACAAAGGACTATACAAAGGACACTGATATTATCGCTCTCCTAAAAGCTTACTCAGGCTCGGACGATTGGGTAGAGGATCGAGAAAAAAAATCATCTGTAACGAGACACTTTCCTGGCATCGATCCAAGTGGACGCTTCTTCTTCTATTACGAGACTCTTGACGGCAAGCTATGTGGATTTTACCACAAAAGGGAAGGTTGGCCTTCTCCAATCAAAATCGTCGTATCTAATTTTCAGGATCAATTAGATGCGATACCTAACGATATTCCTATTCCAAACAAGCCAAAACTACTGGTCCCTTTTTTCTATTATAAGCAAAGACGATTCGAGGCTAAAATTAATCATACCGGTGAATTTGAACACTTTTTTGGTCATTCCGATGATGTATTGATCTCAAATCCTTCTCAAAAGCGTTTGAACCAAGTAATGAATCTTGATGTTAGAGATCCAAAATTGGGTTTTACAATTGATGGTCTAACTCGACTGCCACTGTTTTTTTGTTTTCAGTTCGAATTTGGTCGAGTGGAGTATCGGGTTACCGGTGAAAACGAGGTGAAATTAATTGAAGTGACTGGTTCAAATTTCAGCGATGATCGCCCCTATCCCGGTTTTCCAGACGAGTTTCCGCGAATACCAATGGCGCTTAGCTCATCCAGCCCATGTCAGTTAAATCATTTTGATGCGGATGTCTCGCTCCTCTTTTCTGGCAATGACACAAAAGATTTTGTCTGTATTGTGCCCCCAAGTCCTCTCTACGGCGTTAATTTTTGGAACGGCGCCCCTAAGTTCCATGCAACTCACCTCAAGTTTTTGTTCGATATAAAAAATATGCATGTCATGGCTTATAACGAAGGACATGTTCAGTAAGTTTGGGTACCGCAGCCTCCTCGGCAGAACCCTTCTCGTTATCCGGGGGAATAAAATTTGGACCGGGTAAGGAGTTGATATTACTACCAACTCCTCCCCTTGGAACCGGACTTGAAAGTTTCCCTTCATCCGGCTCGAGCCGTGAGAAGTCCTGCTGTAGAAGGCAGAACCGAGTCATGTTACGGGAGGCTGTTTCGGGTTCATTCGAATGCCAAACTTCTTAAAGAGGGGGCGCTCTTCAAAATACGAATACCAGGCCGGGTCGAAAGGATTGGCATCGATTCGAAGTCGGCGGAAACGGACGATGCGTACCTGACTCAAGCAGAGTAGCTTGGCCCAGATGCTTTGCCCCTTATCGGTCCGTTTTCCGGTATCCGCAGCAAACACCTTCTTGCCATTAAAGTATCGCCAGTACTTATGGACGATCCAGGGAAATGGCTTGTGCTGGTGGCGGCGTTTAGCCCAGAACCAGAGACAGTTTTGCACGGCGATTTCCATCCAGCAAAAGCGGCGTTTGGACACCGCATGCCGATGGTAATTGGACCAGCCGCGCAGGATGGGATTGAGTTGTTTGATCACGGCCACTTGGTCGAGGGCACCCGAACGGTCGATGGCCTGCCGAACTTTATCCAAGCACGCGAGGGTGTTTTTCTTGGAGGGTTGGATCAGCAGGGTACCGTTGTACTTGCGTACGTTTTGGCCGAGGAAATCAAACCCTTTGTCGATATGCGTGATTTTGGTCTTTTCGGGTGAAAGGACCAGCCCTCGGTCGCACAAAAACTGCTCGACCAAGGGACGCACTTCATTTTCAAGCAAGGTTTTATCCGCTGCGGTGATAATGAAGTCATCGGCGTACCGTACCAAGTGGACTTTGGGGTTATGGCGGAGGCTCTTCTTAATTACGATGGGAAATCGTTCTTTCAGAAGGCTTTCCAACCCATCCAAGGTCATGTTGGCCAGGGTTGGGGAAATGATCCCGCCCTGAGGAGTTCCCGCGACTGTGGGGAACAGGGTTCGATTTTCGACAAAACCGGCCTTTAACCACTTACTCAGGATGCCCCGGTTCATGGGAATGTTCCGCAGCATCCAATCGTGACTGATATGATCAAAACATCCTTTAATATCACCCTCCAAAATCCACTGGGGCGAGTACTCCTTGGACAAGATGCCGTGGCATTGCTCCAAGGCATCGTGGGTGGACCGTTCGGGGCGAAATCCATAGGAGTTTCGATCCGCCAGGGTCTCCGCAATCGGGATCAGGCCGAGCAGGTGAAGTGCCTGCATCGCTCGATCCTTCATGGTGGGGATGCCCAGCGGGCGAAGCTTACCGTTGGATTTGGGGATGTAAATGCGCCGTAACGGCTGGGGCCGATAGCCCCGACCGCCCAGCGACTCAATCGCCACTGCTTTGCTGGCCAGAGTCTTCCAGAGAACCCGGTCGACTCCCGCCGTGCGTTTGCCTTTATTTTCCGTAACTCGTTTCACGGCCAAGGCTCGACCGGAAAACGAATGGGTCAAGAGTCGCTGCAAGGCTTGCACCTTGCCCCAACGCTTTTCCCGTATGCTCTTGACGATACGCGCTTGCAGCCTGCGCACAAATTGCTCACACTTTTTCCAGTTGATCTGGTTCCAGTTGAGCGCTTTATCGGAGGGCGCACACATGGGGTTAACCATGTTCATTTGACATTCCCTCCTAAGCAGGTTCTACGAACTCTCTCGTCATTCACGACCAGTTGGAAGTGGGCACACTTTCGTGTTGAAGATCGTCTTCTATCCGTTCCATTACAGAACAGCATTTGCTTTTTCCAACCTCTCATACCCGCTATCTCATCAGTGCTCCTTACGGAGACGCCTGCCCAGTGAAGGCAAGATATCGGGCTTATCCTGTTTCGATACAAGTACACGATTGGTTTAGTCTCTGATAGTATGCCGGCGGTTCTGTGATCCGTGTGCTTCCCGTCTAACAGAAGACAACTCACCGCTTTACCATTTTGGTCAGAGCCTACCAGCGTTTTGGGCTCTTTCGTATTAACGACACTTTTACTCAGTTCACTTACATTAGACTTGCCAATCAGCCTGTCCCTATGCCCAATTAACGCTATCAGGCTCAGGGCACACTTCACAGTGAGCCCCGCCTCATGATGAGGATGGGATGATGTCACGGCAGCTTTTGACCCGGGAGTTACCCCCCGCGCCAATGCCGCTAGGCTACTGCGGACGGAACCGCAGGTTCTTCTTATGGTGTCACCTGACTTCATATAGAACACTACTTGTATCAACATCAGTTCGCAACAGACGCAATACGTTTATGCGTTTGCATAAGACTGATTGCGTGG
>CAVURW010000234.1:0-21645 GCA_963743595.1 uncultured Verrucomicrobiae bacterium | reverse complement strand
AAGACCCTGCAAAGTCGTGGTGCTTTGCGGACTCTCGCCGGTAATATTTCAGGAGCTCTGGAGGACCTGAATCGCGGTCTGGAGCTGGACCCGAAACATGGCATCTCCTACTCGCTTCGTGCAAAACTTCGTCAAAATGACGATCCTCAAGGTGCCCTAGCTGATTACAGTGCTTCTATCGAAATTACGCCGACCGGGCTCGCCTTTCGCGGAAGAGGGCGAGTGAAGTTTGCACTTCGAGATTATTCCGGAGCCATCGCTGATTTGGACGAAGCGGTCCGACGATATTGCGCCGATTCCGAAGAAGACGAGCTGAGCCACCAGCTGAGGGGAATTGCCAAGTATAACTGCAAAGATTTTGACGGAGCACTCGCCGATTTCAATCGAGCTATCGAACTTGGGAAAACGAAAACACCGTGGCACGTCTACCTTCACCGCGCCAGTATTCTGTATCGGCGACAGGATTATGAGAACGCCTACGCGGACTTCAAAAAAGTGACCGAGCTCGAGCCTGGAAATGGTTTCGCGCATAATCGCCTTGGCGAAATCAAGCGACGTCAGGGCAATCTTGTCGGGGCATTGCTCTATTTGGATAAGGCGGTAACCCTCGCCCCCGAGTCTCCTGTCGCGCATCTGGATCGCGGCCGCTTGCACTTTCTCCAGAAGAATTTGGATCAGGCGTTAGCTGATTTAAATCGCGCTGTTGAACTCGATCCCAAGTACGTACTCGCCTATCGCATCCGCGCGGAAATCAAAATGAAAATGCGCAGCAGGGAAGAAGCCGCTTTGGACCTTCAGCGAGCCATCGAATTGAGCCCCACTCGCGCCGATCTCTACCTCGCTTTAGCAGATTGTTGTGTTCGGAATGATGAGGGCAACCTAGCGCTTTATGACAAGGCGATCGCGCTCGATCCGCAGAATCGCTTGGCGTTCATTCGCCGCGCAGGCACGAAGATCTATTTAAAGGATATAGCTGGAGCGATTGACGATTACACCGCCGCTTATCGCTTGCGACCCGAGCAACCGCGTACGCTCTACCTGCGAGCCCAGGCCTATGAGCAGCTCGGTAACCACACAGCAGCTTTGGAGGATTACACCCTCGCGATCCACATCGATCCTCCTGATGGTGTGCTTTTCTATTGCAGGGCGGAGCTGAAAAAGAAACTCGGGGATGAAACGGGTGCTGCTGCGGATCGCAAACGGGCCGGAGAACTTCAGGCGCGATTTCGCTCGGAAAAATCCCGACCGCGAAAACGGGGGAAGGTGCGAATCAATTCCAAGCCGAAGAAGGGTGAGGCTGGGACGGATGAGATATAGGTCTGTCGTCAAATCACGGCTTCTGCTGCCTTAGTCGCCGCCCAGAGAGAGGCGGCCATTGGATATTCAGGATCGTCTTCGGCCAGTACAGACTGTTCGGATGGAGGCGTAAAGTAGCGATCCAGCTTCTCCCGGTCATTCTGCCGGATGGCCTCGGCCACCTTCATGAGTGCGGGCTGCCCTTCCATCTGCGAGCTGGTTGCATTCGCTAAATCTTTAAGGATTTCATGGCTCCCCTTCGTGGCCGTAAAAAGGTTTGCTGCTGCCCAATTTGCGGTATTCCAAGGCGTGCCAGTCAGGGCATCGCTGATCATGGAGGAAAGGATAAAAATTCCCGCCTCTTTGACTCGCGCATCTTGGGACTCCGTCCACCGCGTCGCCGCAAACATGATGTCCTCGCCGACCGAGTTACCGACCAGAGGGTCATTACGAAACACGATCCGCTCGCGCTTCAGCATTTCTGAAAGAAGATCCAGACCTTTCGGGTGCTGAATCCAACCCGCCAACATAGCACCGAGCTTTCGAACGATGTAATCGTTAGTCAACGCAAAGCTTCGGGCTAGCCAAGCAGAAGCCTCTGGATATTTCGACATCGGCGCGAAAACGGCACTCTCTCGCCCCTCCTTTGCAAATCGAAACCAGATCGGATCGATCGACTCTATGGCCACCGAATGTAGTTTTTCAAAAGCAGGGTCCATGAACCGTCACCGTAAATGCTCTCTAAACGCAGTACAAGGAATCAATAAGCGAATATTGCACCACGCCAAAACGGTTGAAGCGTCCGGTCCAATCCGGGGTCTCATCCCGAAGCGTTTGCGGACTGTAAGCACGCGCCAAACCGTTTGATATCGAACCATTTTAACATGATTGATTTGTTGCTCAAAAGCTTAGCTCACTTCATCAACTTCGCCAGCTCAGCGGAATCGGTCACGGGCAATTGGCACGCGTAATCTTTGCAAACGTAGGCGGTCACTTTCACTTCGGCAGGTAATCCAGCCACGGTGCCGTTGGCCGCGAAAAACTCTCGTTCCACGGGACTGGCGATTCGCATAACCACCTGCCACGGCCGGTAAGTGGCGTGCACGGTTTTCACCATTTCAGATAGACCGATTCCGTTCGCACCATCCGCATGGAGAATCACGTGTTCGGCGGGCGTTTCAAACAACACGGCGTTCACTACCATCAGCGGCATTCCGTAGACTTGCTTTTGTAATCGAGCCCGGAACTCATCCACGGTCTTTCGACCACGCTCAAGGAGCTCTTTCTTGTTCAGGAGATGGCCCAAGTGCCACAAATTCCGTGCGGCTAGTGAATTCGGGGTTGGCTCGGCACCGTCGTAGTCTTCTTTCATTCGAAGCAAGATCGAGGGATCGCGGTCCGTTGTGGAGTAGTAGCCGAAGTGCAAATCGTCCCAAAACAGCGCGTCCATTTTCGCTTGCAGGTCCAGCGCCCAGCTCAGCCATTGAATATCAAAATCAGCCGCATAGAGCTCGATCAAGCCGTGAATCATTCCTGCGTAATCGGTCGCGAAACCCCGCACCTCGCACTTACCCTGGCGATAGCTCCGCCACAACTCACCCGTCGTGGAATCGAACAACTCACTCTTCAAAAACGCCATGGCTGTTTGTGCGACTCGCAAATGACCTTCATCGCCGAGAGCACGATAGGCTTGCGCGTACGCGGCGATCATTAGCCCATTCCAACTCGTGAGAACCTTGTCGTCCAGGTGAGGACGGGGACGCAGCCCGCGTCGCGCCAGCAACACCGCGCGGCACTCCTCCCAATACTTCTCCACCTCGTTCTCCGTGAATCCGAAGCGCTGACCCACGCTGGCGACGGAATCCTGCATCATCAGCACGTTCTTACCCACCAGCTCTTCATGCGGGTCCAGGTGCTCCGGCACATTTCCCTCTTCCTTCACATCGTAGAGTGCGCAATAAAACCGCGCACGATCGGCACCGAGAGTCTCCACCAGTTCCTTGTATTCCCAGACATAGAAAGCGCCCTCTTTTTTCTTCGTCTCCTTTTCATCTGAATAGCTATCCGCATCTTCCGCAGAATAAAATCCGCCCTTGCCCTCGCCCTTACTGAGTAAGGTGGAGACGTAGGTCAGGGTGTCGTTCACTAATCGCGCTGATTCCGCACCCGCTCCAAGCAAACAGGCCGCAGCGTAGTTCGAAACCAACTGCGCTTGATCATAAAGCATCTTTTCGAAGTGCGGCACATGCCACCGCTCGTCCACTGAATACCGATGAAAACCACCCCCAATATGGTCGTACATACCCCCTCGCCCCATGCGTTGCAAGGTGTGCAGGGCCATTCCGCGAACCATCCGGCGATCTGCCTCACTCACCAACGGGCTAACTGCCGCGAACAAGAGAAACTCCTGGTTCACGCAACGAGGAAACTTCGGCGCGCCACCGAATCCGCCATTCCCAGCGTCAAACGTCCGACTGTAAAACTTAATTCCATCCGCCAAGAGCATCTCGGCAGAACTGGCCGAAGTCACCTCAGAATCCGCCTCCTCTCCCGCCTCTTCCAGAGCCTTAATGAGAACACGGCCCCGCTCCTCGATCTTCTCCCGACGCGTTTTCCACTGCTCCTGAATCGTCGTAAGAACCGTTAAAAAACCGGGTCGTCCGGGATGATCAATTGGCCCAAAATAGGTGCCGCCCAAAAAGGGATTCAGCTCAGGAGTCAGCCACACACTCATCGGCCAACCGCCACGACCGGACGTCGCTTGAACAAAGGTCATGTAAACGTGATCGACATCAGGTCGTTCCTCGCGATCGACCTTGATGCTCACAAAATGCTCGTTCAAATAGGCCGCCACCTTTGGATCTACGAACGACTCGTGCTCCATCACATGGCACCAGTGGCACGTGGAGTATCCCACTGAAAGAAAAATCGGCTTATCTTCGCGCTTCGCTTTTTCGAACGCTTCCGTACCCCACGGAAACCAATCGACGGGATTGCTCGCGTGCTGGAGCAGGTAGGGCGAGGTCTCTTTGGCAAGGCGATTGGGTACGGGGTGCACGCCAAAACTCTGCACACCGTCCACTGAATTTACCATGAAAACAACGTGACGTTTTCGTGACAAATCTCGACTGTCCGCTCACGAAAAACCGTGTTCCGATCGCACGACCAAAGAACACGGCTGTTCAACTGACCTGCCGAAAACTTTACTCAGACAAGGGCTTAATCGAATTCGAGATAAACCGTAGATCGGCCGCGTTTTTGTCGCCCGCACCTTTGTCACCGTAGTACATGATCACAATTGTCGACTTGCCATCGATGCTGCAGAGGTGCGCCGCAATTTCTTGAGGATCGCCGCCATCTTTGAGCTTAGCCGTTCCCAACAATTCAATGAAACTAATGCCATTGATCTTGAAATCGCCCTTTTCGTTGCGCTCCAAATCGACATCGGTCAACCACGATTTCATGTCGTCTTTGATGTCGTCAAAGCTATTGGAATTCGGGTCGCGATCCTTAATCGTCCATACATCCAACCAGATGCTGCCATCTGGAGACTCCATTTCCACGAAGCCATCGCTCTTTTGCTTTTCCTTCCAACCTTCCGGGAAAGTGATACTAAAGTTGGGGTTATCTTCCGGGCATTTGTAGGTTGTTTGCGCTTGGGCCAGGCTCATCCCAAAAATACCTAAAACAGCTACTAGAACGAATTGTTTCATTATGTGAATCAATAAAGCAAATCTCCAGCCTCGGTCAAACTCTTATTCTACCGATTCTTGCAAGCCTTTAAGCTTCAATTGAATCGCCACGCGATTACTGAACAGGAACCGTCTCTACCATCGCCGCACCGGTCTGCTTGGAGGTCCACCACAGTTGTTGATCGCGATTTGCACATTGCTGGCCACTGAGCACGCCGTTTCGCAACATCGTCTCCAGGGCATCCGGACCGGGATCGCTTATCTTCGCGTCTGGGTAACCTGATGAAATCAACGCCGATCTTTTTCCCAACTCAGCTTGTGTATCGACACGGCAAACGAAACTAAACCCCCAGTCGATTCGCTTCATCAATTGAACGGTCCCCGTTTGTTCATCGATCGCTACTAACCATACTGTAAAGGTCTGTTTGCGGCTCACACCCTGAAGATCGAGACTCCCTCGAGGCACCCCGGAATTCGGCGGAGGAATATCGCCCCAGGAATAGCTGCCCTGGGGATTATCCTCCATCCGAACGACAACATGGCCACTGCCCTTTAATCGCACGCCCTCTGAGATCCAGAAATGACCTTTCTTCACCAGTCTCGGCGAGCAATCGCAGTAAGGGTAGCGCGGCAAGGTCCAGTGATAAAGTGAATTCGCGTAATCGAACCGAGTGGCATCGGAATTGATCTGCTGAATAAACGTGAGCCGACATCTCTTGCCGCTAGGAATGGCGTAGTCGACCGGCGCAAGAACCGAGAATTGCGTGCCTAAAATCCCCAGCGCCGTCTTCCATTCGACCCGTTCGGGAACCATGATCTGGTGTGTCTCGACCGGACCACAACGTATATCGAACGCCTGACCGAAAAGCGCTCCCGACGCGACAAGCCAAAAGAGGAAACTGATTCGGCGGATCATTGCCAGGACGACTTAATTAATCGCCAAGCGCTTCTGAATTCCAAACTCTTCAATGCGACTGCGCAGCGTGGCTCGCGTGATTCCTAAAAGCCGGGCCGCCTGGACTTGGTTACCATTTGTCTCGGCCAAGGCATTCACGATCAAGACCCGCTCTGCGGCTGGCAGAAGACGGAATTGTTTGTCCCGACGTGCGACTTCGAAAAGGGTGTTCATGGCACGAGCGATTTCATCCTTGGTCGGCTCGTGATCGGTGCCTACAGCTGCAGGTTCCGGCAATTTCGCACCGTTTTCATCGGCGGCTCCATGTGACGGCTCGAGGCGACCCAAGCGGGCATGTCCGTTGGCACGACCGTTCGAGCCCACCTGAACCACTTCTTGAGGCAAGCTCGCCAATGTAATGGTGTTGCCTGTCGCAAGGACCATCGAGCGATGGATGCAGTTCTCAAGCTCCCGAACGTTGCCGGGCCAGGGATAACGTTGGATTGCGGCCATCGCATCTTCGGCCACCAGGCTAGGACCAGTCGGCTGCTTGAGCCGGATTTTATTAACGAAATGGGCCACTAAAGGGGGCAAATCGGTCACCCGTTCGCGCAGCGGCGGCAGATGCAAACGCACCACGTTCAACCGGAAAAAGAGATCTTCGCGGAAATCCTTACGCTGAACCGCCTGCCAAAGATCCTTGTTCGTCGCTGCGATGATTCGAACATCGGTTTTAATCGATTGATTATGGCCGAGTCGCGAAATCTCCTTTTCCTGGAGCACGCGCAAAATCTTCGTCTGCGTGGCCATCGGCATGTCCCCGATTTCGTCCAGAAACAAAGTGCCACCGTCGCACTGCTCGAACTTACCGATCCGCTGGGCCAAGGCACCCGTGAACGCACCTTTTTCATGGCCGAACAGCTCGCTCTCGAGAAGATTTTCAGGAATTGCCGCGCAATTGATCGCGATGAAGGGCTTGTTGACTCGCGTGCTGTTTGTGTAGATCGCCCGGGCGACCAGCTCTTTGCCGGTGCCGCTTTCTCCGGTGATGAGAACGGTGGTGTTTGTGGGGGCCACCTGGCCAATCAATTTATAGACCTGCTGCATGGATGGGGAACTCCCCACGATCAATTGCCGGGCCTCTTCCGTCTGCGCCTTGGCTGCGAACGAAATGGTGTGGTCCATCGAGCGCGCTGCGGCCAACGCTTCGAAAATCAGATCTTTCAGCTGCGGGATATCGAAGGGCTTGAGCACGTAGTCGTACGCACCCAGTTTCATCGCTTCGATCGCCGTTTGGGATGTCCCGTAAGCGGTCATCATGATCACGACCTGCTTGGGGTTCAATTGACGCAGCTCCTTCAGCGTGTCTAATCCGCTCTGCTGGCCCATGCGGATGTCCATCACGATTAAATCGGGGGCGAGCTTCCGGGCAATCTTGACGCCCTCTTCGCCTGACTCGGCACACGCCACCTCCAGCGGCTCCTTCTCGAGCAACCTGCGGAAGGAGTAGTGCACGTCCTTCTCATCATCAATAATTAGAATCTTTTGTCGGGCGGAGCCATCCATCACTCGATCAGGATAGTCAAAGATTCCGAAAAGGCGAATGCGAATCCACTAAAAAAGACCGATTTCCTCTAAAGCCGTCGTTGGAGGCTACTTCTGCGACAACGAAAACTGGAAAATGATTTTGTCTTATTAAATTTCGCGGTATCGAAAAATAACGGCACTCGCCCATAACAAGACAATCACGTAGACAACGGAATAGGCCAAAATGCTCTCGATGTGTCCGACGGGAACAACGGTTCCTGCCAAAATATCGTCGATGATGGTGTAGGCGTTAAAATCGGGTATTACGAGAGAAACCACTCCTAAAAAGTAGGCACCGATCTCGCTGTGGCCAGAAGAACTGAGCCAAACGCTCCGAGCCACACTTTCCAAGCAGCCGATCACGTAGATCATTCCCGTGACGACGGCGGTAAAGAGGAATGACGACGCGAAAGTCGAGAAGAACAGGGCAATGGCTGCCACGACCAAAAGCCGGGCGTAGATCAGCGCGACGGCGCCGATCAGCATGGGGTCTTGCGCCTGCACAACGATATCGCTACGGTCCTTGTTGTAGGCACCCACGATGTCCGGCACGCGACGCCAATCGCCCACCTGCGTGTCACTCCTATCGTACTGGGCATCCAGATCCGCCAAACTCCGCATCTCCTGGGCGTAGAGCGAAAGGGCAAAAACGAGCGTCATCAGCGCCATCGCAAACGAGATGAGCAGCACCACTCCGAAGAACTTGCCCAGCAGAAACTCCTCTCGCCGTACCGGCTTGGCTAAGATCGTGTAGATGGTGCGATTCTGTAGTTCCTGGGGCAGCAGCATGGAGGTGGAGAGAATCGTGATGACCAACCCAAAATTGCTCATGATTCCCGTGGAGAAATCTTTGATAAACTTGATTTGCTCGGCAGCCACATAACCGCCAAAAAACGCGGAGGCGCTGACCATGGCCAAAGCCACCAGCAAGATAACCGTTAACAACTGCTGCCGAATCGCCTCCAGCAGCGTGTTTCGACCAACGGTAACAATTCGCATCAACGACGCCATAGCACATAAGTCTACTCAAAAGTCCGTGAAGCGACAACCAGCGTGACGCTGGACCCGGTTGACTTTTGCGTCTCAGTCTTTGTCGCCAGGCAAACGAGACTTCAAAGTTAAGCCGGATCGAGTGACGGATACTCATCGGGACCATCGTCACGCGGGTCACGCGGGAACATTGCCAGCGCTTCGGGCTTGGAGGCAAAAGTCATTGCCCACGCCGCGCAAACAAATCATGATCCGGCATCTCTTATGCCTCCTGCCCCCGCGACCAGTTTCTCCTATAAAATCGATACCGCCCAAGCCGAAAAATTGCGGCTTGCCCTGCAGGAGCGCGATTTCACGTTTAAGGAGGTGCCGTACACGATCTTCGGTGCGCAAAAGAAGAAGGTAACTGTGAACGCTTACACCTCCGGTAAGTTGCTGGTCCAGGGCTCGGGCGCAGCGGAGCTTGTGGAGTTCTTAATCGAGCCGGAAATCATTGGGGAGGCGAAGGTCGGTTACGAGGAGGTGCTGAACCCGGAGATGTACCAGCCGCACATCGGTGTGGACGAGAGCGGTAAGGGCGATTTCTTCGGGCCGCTAGTCGTTGCGGGCGTTTATGTAGATGGAAAACTGCCGTACAAGCTCATTGATCTGGGCGTTAAGGACAGCAAGCAAATTTCCAGTGATAAAAAGGCCATCGATTTGGCCGAAGAAATCAAGGAACTCATCGGGGCTCGCTGGGATGTGCTGACGCTCTTGCCGCGAAAGTACAATGAGCTTTACGTGAAGTTTCGTAACCTAAATCGGCTACTGGCTTGGGGTCACGCCACCATCATCGAGAACCTCTGCACGCGATTCCCCAATTGCCCACGCGCTCTCTCGGATAAGTTCGCAGATGAATCGCTCATTCAGCGGTCGCTCAAAGAAAAGGGCAAAAAGATCGTGCTCCAGCAACGGACCAAAGCCGAGAGTGATGTGGCCGTGGCGGCTGCTTCGATTCTTGCCCGTGCGGAATTCCTCACGCGACTGGGCAAGCTCGGCGATTCCGTAGGCGTGCATCTACCGAAGGGAGCCTCCGCGCAGGTAAAAGCGGCCGCGCGCGAGGTCTTCACCAAATTCATCCCGGAAGGAACCGAGCACTTAAAATCTGTTTCAAAATTCCACTTCAAAACCTTCGCCGAAGTCACTGGAATGGAGGGCCTTTCCGGATCCGCTGGCACACCCGAAATCGAAGCGCCAGAGCCTAAACCCATCGCAACGATTCCTGCCACGGCTCCGAAACCGAGCGTGATCCCAAGCAAGCCTACGTCTGTAAAAAAGCCGCGCAAACCGAAGCCCGATGCCGAAGGGCAAGGGACCCTTTTCACAGGACTTTGACAGGCGTCTGACAACTCGTTTGATGCTGGCGCTTAGCGTGGAAGCATGAACCTGATACGCCACCTCAGCAACTGCTTGGCCATCAGCATCGTGCTGTTTCAAGTGGCCTTGGTTTTACTGGGAATTGTTTCAGGTCTCGCCGGGCTTGTGCCGCCAGAGAACCCGCGTCATCCGGACTTGGAATCGCCGTTTTCTTCCACCACAGCCTCGTCACCGGCATCGGAATACCGATCCTCGCCATGGTGATCCACCGGGATGAATCGCTTCTTCGACATAATCCATTCCACTTCTTCGAACGAGAGCGGGTAGAAATTGTGGCAATCGACCCCCACGTCGAACGAGCGACTATGCGGGTCGTCCGGGAGCGATCCGTGGCTGTGCCCATAGAGCATCCAGGCGCCGTGGTGCGATTTATTCCACACGCGCGCGGCGTAGTGGCAGAGGGTGATTCGCTGCCCGTGTACCTTAATCTCCTGGTACTCGTGGCATGAGGCAAAGAGCCGGTAGAAATCGACCCGGCGGGGATCGTGGTTACCCAGGATCAAATGCTTGCGGCCATGCATCCGCGAGAGGAAAATCTCGGCCTCTTTCACCTGATCTCGGCCCAGAATAAAATCGCCGAGAAACCACAGCTCATCGTTCGGTCCCACGCGGCTGTTGTAACGGCTGATGATGGCTTCATTCATCTCTTCCACAATGGCAAACGGGCGCTTCGAATACTTGATAATATTCGTGTGGTTCAAATGGTAATCACTAGAAAAGAAAACTTTCTTCACGGTTCAAAAAATCCGAAGAACCTGAAGATAACAGAGTGCTCACGCCGCTTAAATCAAAACCCTGTTACGTTAAAGCAATTTTTGAAACCGGCTGCTCACTTCTTTGCGCAAACTTCCTGCAAGACCAAGTAGGTCTTCGAGACTTGTTTGCTCGCGGCAACATGGGCGGCTGCCTTTTGATAATTCACGTCAGTCCCGCTGACATCGCCATTTCCGTAGAGGAAAAAGCAATTGCTCCAGAAGTACGTGACGCTCTGAAAATCGCCGGTTCTACCGACGAGATCCATGGCACGAATCCATTCGGCATCGATCCCCTCGAATCGATTATCGCCAATCGTTGCACCTGGAGTTTGCGCGCCTGTTTTTAGATCAATCGATGGCCGCCACGTCTCTTCGATGTAAACTTGTAGGCCGAGTTTCTTCGCTTCCGTCGCCAATGCGTAATCGTCCTTTAGTGTTTTCAGCGAATAAATATCCAGCGTAAAGAGACTCATTTCGGGCAGTTTCATGAGCGTCTCCAAGATCGGCTTTTCCAGGCTGAGCCCGCCAACACCGATATAAACATGCGGGTCCACTTGTCGAATCGTACGAGCCGTTGCTGAAGCAAACTTGGCCCATTCGGCGGCCGAGCCGCTGATTTTGAGTTGGCGCTCCATCGTCGAGGGCTCGTGCACCACAATGAAAATATCGGGACGCATATCCACCACCATCTTGGGAAACGCGTCCAGGCACAGATCCTGGTAATCGCTCAGACTGGTCGCGCTCAATGACACGCCTTGATTGAGCGGATTCACCGCGAGCAACATCCCCTTATCGTGCACATGCTTGGCGATGTCGGTGTAAATCTTGCGGACTGGGGCATCTCCATCACCCGCCCAAACCATCACGCTCGGGTTGATATCGATCCGGTTGATACCCGCTTCTGCTAAAGCGTCGATCGCCTCCATAATATCGGGCTCCGGGATTGAGTTAATGAACGCGCCATGAGCAAAGATCAGGTTCACGCCGTGAGTCACGTGATGTTGCGGCAGCGAGAAAAGGCGATCATTCGCCCCCTGCAATGCGGCGTCTAACCCCTCAATAAACGCTGGAACGGTCGTATCCTCACCATACGCCTTTTCATTTAGACCCAGAACCGCACCGCCTACGACCAGACTCGATAACAAATGACGCAACTGTATAGGAAAACTCATTACGAAGTAGACGCTAGCTGACCCGCAAAGTTACACAAGCCGTCTAATCAAACGAACTCGACCACATTTCGATTGCCAAACCGATCCCATTTCCTCTACTCTTCACGACTCGACTTTGGAGGCGGTCACGCATTCCAAAACGTCCAGGAGCCATAGCTCAATTGGTTAGAGCGCCTCCCTGTCACGGAGGAGGTTGCGGGTTCGAGTCCCGTTGGCTCCGCTCCCTTACCCTTAGTGTAGTGTCCCTGAAAAAAGATTTATCGCTGTAAGCCACGAGAACCCAATCATCGCCAAAGGGATCGTGGTCATCCACTCGCTCCCAATCGACAGTGGCGTTATCGGCGATTTTCTTCAAATGTACCGGATTCTGCGAGTAGTCCATGTTTTAGCTCCAAGTCGCGTCACGATGTGCAGGCGGCCCGTTTCGTCGAGCCCGCATTCTCCTCAGATACTACTCGCTAAATGCAAAAACGGCTCACATAAAAAAAGGAGCAGATCATGTGTTTAGGTCCTGTACGAAGCGACGTCGCATTGGACAACGACGTCATTTGCTTGCGGTGAGCACGCATCGTGGCGACGATTGGACAATGTTGAACACCTCGTGCATTCTAGCATGGAGGATCCAGCTTCCGTGTAGCATTTGGAATCTCCCTTCTAAGCGCCGTATTGAGGTCACTTCGACGGCCCGTACCTATTTCGCCTCCCGGTCGGGCTCAGGAATTTACGGTGATTATTTTGTCTACGGCCTGAAGGGTGGTGTTTCCAGCGAAGGCAAAAAGTATAGCTATCCGCAATATGGTTTTAGGATTTCTGAATCGTTCGATGGGCTCGGTGGTCCGGAGGCTCTTCGAGCGATGTGCGCTCAATGTCCCGCCATGATTGCGCCTCAGGCCATAGCCGGTTGCTGGGGCGGTTTCAAGCCTTACGGCGAATATTCCCAGGACATGGAAAACCATCTCCAGGGAATACTGGATCGATTGAATCTTCGAGAAGCTTACGAACGCGAATTCCCGAAGACCAAATTACTCTGGTTCGGTCTCTGGACGCAGTCGCCCTTGTCCCCGGTGCGGCTGACGATCATTCGTTCAATATTTACCACAATGCTGGACGATTTCCGGTTCAAAAACAAAAACGTGATCAACCTTGAACTGTTCGTCCGCGCAACGGAGGTCGCGGAAGAGCGCGGTTATGCGCTTCATGCCGAATTCGACAGACCGCACCACTTGAGCTGCGGCGCTTATGAGGTGTTACCAAGCTGCCCCTTTTGTCGAGCTGCAGGAAATTTTGAGTGGAAGATTAGGTATCCTACTGAGGCGTATGAGTGTGAGATCTGTGGAACTTGGTATTCGCCAAATAAGATGGCGTCTCATTCGTATGTAGACGTAGGTCCAGACGAGGAACAAAACCTGCGGACTTTTTTTGACCAAGCTGGTTTTGAGCAATTTGCGAAGGATTACTTAACGGCCAATGGCTTGACCGAAAACGAGGCTGCTGTCGTGGTCGCACAGGAAGAAGAAAACGAATGCAAATCGCAAATAAAACGAGAAACGCAGCGGAAGCGTCAGCTATTGCGTTGGCGCTTCATTTACGAAGTTCTTTACAAGGACATCAAATCGGAAGCCGATGAGGAAGGGAACCGAGCTTACCGTGGAGAAGAGTTTTCGAAAATTCTAGCAAGATGCAATTCGCTGGGGATCAAGCCTCGCGTGATTTATCAGCACACGCCTGACGGTAATTTAACAATGCATGAATGCCGTGACAAAAACCCGTTTGAAGAGCTCAAAAAACTCCGGGAGTCCCGTGAATACCTCTTTTCTGGGGGATTTCACATTCCGCCCGCGCTTCTAGACGAGTTCCATGCCTCGCTTGCGAAGCGTTAGACGTTTCGTCGGACCATTCTCCTCAGATACTACTCGCTAAATGCAAAAACGGCTCACATAAAAAGAGGAGCACTCCTCAACTGCGCTAGTATGACCACTCCTCCCTCCCCTACCCCTCCCAGTGTTCTGAAACCGGGCTCGCGCCTGGGCCATTATTTGATTGTTCACGCCCTGGATACACCGAACAAATACCCCACATATAAGGCGATTGATCAGATCAGTGAGCGAACGGTGTTGATCGAATTTCTCGGGTCCCTGGCGGATGATCAATTTAAACTGGCTCTCTCGATTTCCGAGCTTAAGCATCCAAATATTGTCCCTTGTTACGAGCTGGCTGAAGAGCGAGGCGAGTTCTACTTCGCGCTCGCGTTCATGGCCGGTTCCAGCATGGAAAGCTCGATCCTTTCCGGCCAAGTTCTGGATGCTCCCCGGGCGGCGCGCGTTCTCCGGCAGGCGATCTCTGCGCTGGATTACGCGGCCAAGGCGGGCGTCTACCATCTCGATCTAAAACCGGCCAATCTCATCGTCGGCCCCGGAGACGTTCTCATGCTCGGGTACTTCAGCGTGTATGCGGATGGGGCTTACCCCGGTACGCCGGCCTACGCCTCGCCGGAGCATATTTTGCAAAAGAAGCCCGACGTCCGCACCGATATTTACCTGCTGGGCGCGTGCCTTTTCCACCTGATGACCGGCGCCTTTCCCTACCCCGGCAGCTCTGTAGAAGAAGTGTGCCGGAAGCATGTGGAAAGCCCTTTTCCCATCGAGGCTTTGCGTTCTTTCGGAGTCGATGCCGGCTGGTGCGAGCTTATCCGAAAGATGATGGAGAAGGATCCCGCCAAACGATTCCAAAGCTACGCCGAGCTCGTTACCGTGCTGGGAGAAATCCAACCGGAGACGACCGAAGCAAAACCCGCTGCACCCGCCGCGCGTACCGAGGCCGACCAAGCCGTCCGGGAAGAACTGATCCAGCTCTACACGAAAGATCTGCTGCCGAAGCTGGAGTCGGAATTCAGCGGCGTCGTCAATCGCTCCGAGCTCTCAGCGAAAATAGAGAGCTGGATCGAGCGCTGGTTTACCGATCAGAACCTGCCCGTGCGCCCTGAGTTGAAAAAGAAGCTCAGCCAAAAACTGTGCTACGAGCTAGTCGGATACGGTCCGCTGGAACAATTGCTGAACGACGAGTCGGTTCAGGAAATTTTGGTGAATGGTCCCGGCACCATTTACGTGGAACGCAATGGCCGACTGAGCCTCTCGCCCATCCAATTTGTGGATGAAAAACGGTGCCGATTAGCGATTGACCGTATCCTGGCGTCCTCCGGTTGTGTGGTCAGCGCGGCCAAGCCAATTTGCAAAACGAATCTTCCGGACGGGAGCCAGGTGCAAGTGGTTCTCCCGCCTGTGGCGATTAACGGCCCGCTGATTACCATTCGTAAGCACTCGAATTATCGGATGACGCTGGAAAAGCTTGTCCAATTTAAGGCGTTATCCCATGAGATGGCGTTGTTTCTGGAGGCCTCCGTTCGCGCGATGCTGAACACGCTGATCTGCGGCGGCATGGAAGCCGGGCGACACACCTTCCTGCAAGCGCTGCTCCAATTTACAGATCCCATTGAGCGGATTGTGACGATTGAAAATGGGTCGCGATTGAACGTTCCCGACAGGAATTTCGCGCGCATGGAATGCCACGATTCCATTAAGGGCGTCTCAGCGGAAGATCTGCTGCACGCGGCGCTCTCCATGGCACCCACCCGCATCGTGCTCACGGAATGCAAGGGCGACGAAGCCTACGCGCTCGTTAAGGCGATGAACGCGATGTCCGGCACGCTGGCGACCATTCAGGCCAATTCCCCGACCGACGGGCTCACGGAGCTGGAGACGCTGGCGAGTGTTCGCGCGAAACCGGCTGAGGCGCTCCGGGCGCGGATCGCCAGTGGACTCTCGATTGTCGTGCAAATCCATCGCCTGGCCGATGGCAGTCGCAAGGTCACTTCCATATCGGAGGTGGAAGGGATCGGCGAACGCGGCATCAAGCTGCAAACCATTTTCCATTACGTACAGAGCGGCGTCACGGAAAACGGCAAGATGATTGGAGTCTCCCAAGGCTTGGGCTTCATCCCACGGGCGCACGCCGCCTTCCACAGAAACGATATCTCGGTTTCCAAATGGATTTACAACAGCGTTTTACATCACAACAACCCGGAGCATCCTTAGCGTCAGTCTTTTTGAATGCGCTTGAGCCCGAAGAACGGCTGAACCATGTGGCTCCACAAACTTTCCGGAAGTTCATCGTGGATTCCGAAATTGCACGGCACGCGGTCTTGCGGCACATAAAACGTGCCGAACAGCACATCGTAGAACGCGAAGAATCCGGCAAAATTCTTGTCGATAGCTTCCGGTTCTTTTGAGTGGTGCCACCGATGAAACGCTGGGCTGGCGATCACGCATCGTAAAGGGCCGTAATCCCAGTTCAAATTCGCGTGGATAAAAACGGCGTAAATCGTCAAGACAGCGGCAATCGAGCCCACACCGATGGGATTGAAACCCAGGATCAACAGCGGAATCGTCTCCAGCACGCGGGTGCCCGCTTCATTGACCGGGTGCAGCCGCACACTGCTGAGCCAATCGAGCTCCGTGGAGCAATGGTGCACTGCATGAAACGCCCAGAGTGACTTTCCATGAAACAGCCGGTGGCTCCAGTAGCCGATAAAATCGCCACAGACGAGCAGTTCTATCGCTTGTAACCAGATCGGCTGGTGCGAGAGTGGCCCGTACCCCTGGTAATTTTTCATGGCCGCCACGGTCAAGCCTAAGAGCAATACAATGGGAATGGCCGTAACAATTACCGCGATACGCGACGCTGTATGCGAAATGAGTGGCGTGAAAAACCAATAGGCCACGTCAAGATAATAGCCGGGGCGCCTGATTTTCGGCATCTGCCCGCGCACGATCCATTCGATGACAAAAAACGCCAAGGTCAGCAGGACGAACGAAACCACCACTCCGAGAAAGGTAGGGAGATGTCTCATTTTCTAGATGACGAGCGCCCCTCCGAGCCGGTTACACCCAACCTTTAAACGCGGCAATCTCCTGCAAATCCGCGATGCGCAACCCCTGCCGGTTCTGAATCGATGCGACGAAATTTGATGCCTCCAGCAGCGAGCTAAAAGTCCCCGTATCGAACCATGCTGTCCCGCGCCCCATCTGCTCCACGTGCAGCCGTCCGGCGTCGAGATAGACCAGATTCAGATCTGTAATCTCCAGCTCGCCTCGTTTTGAGGGTGCTAGCTTCTTGGCCATCTCACACACATCACTCGGGTAAAAGTAGATGCCGGGCACAGCGAAAAATGACTTCGGTTCCTTCGGCTTCTCCTCGATTGAGATCGCCTTACCCTCCTTATCAAATTCCACCACGCCGTAGCGGTTGGGATCGCTCACGTGATAGGCGAAAATTGACGCCCGCTCCATGTCTTGCGAAACATCGCGCATCAATTTAGGGAGCGCCTCGCCATAGAATAGGTTATCGCCAAGCACCAGAACGGCCGGTTTCCCTTCGAGAAACGCTTCGCCGATGATAAACGCTTCGGCCAGACCATTCGGCTTCGCTTGCTCGGCGTACTCGATCTTGATACCCCACTGAGAACCATCGCCGAGAAGGCGCTGGAATAGCGGCAAATCGTGCGGCGTGGAAATGACGAGCAGCTCCCGGATGTCAGAAAGCATCAAGAGCGAGATGGGATAATAGACCATCGGCTTGTCGTAAATTGGGAGGAGTTGCTTGCTGATCGCTTTCGTAACCGGATGCAAGCGCGTCCCCGATCCGCCCGCCAAAACAATACCTTTTCTCATGACAATCTTTGTTTACCGTAAAGCAATTTTTTTCCGAGCGAAACTTTTTATGACATATTGTTCTGGGAGTGCGCTCCTGGTGTCATTGACCAAACATTATGAAAAACTACGACTTAATGCCGTTGACTACACCAGGTGAAATCTTGAGCGAGGAGTTTTTAATCCCGCTCATTAAGCGTTCTAAGCCATGAACGATCCCATCCGCTTCTACAGCATCAACGAGCCCTACGGCGAGTTCTCGAACTTCGCAGCCTATCCTATAGAGCTGGATAATCATGTTTGGCCCACCAGCGAGCATTTTTTCCAGGCGCAGAAGTTCACGAATCGGGCCTATCAAAAGACGATCCGAGGAACACCATCGCCCATGACGGCCGCTCGTTTAGGCCGCAGCCGAAAAGTCCCCATTCGGACCGATTGGAACAAAGTTCGAGACGATGTGATGTACCGGGCGGTACGGGCCAAGTTTGCTCAACACGCTGACTTGCAAAGCCTTCTTCGCTCCACGGGCGAACGGAAACTCATTGAACATACCCAGAACGATTCCTATTGGGGCGACGGCGGGGACGGCTCGGGCGAGAACATGCTGGGCCAAATTCTCATGCGGGTACGGAAAGAAATGGGTTAAACGCTGATAACGATTCCCTCGTAACGAGAGCAAGAGCAAATCCGGCTGCAAGCGCCTTCACAAAATAAACTTGGCGTCCCACCAGAATTTTTCAGTTGCCGCTAACCCGGAGCTGGCTAACTATGGTAGATCATGCCGCAAAAAGCAGACTTCGGACTAATTGGGCTGGCCGTCATGGGTCAGAATCTTGTTCTTAACATGAATGACCACGGCTTTACCGTGGCGGTCTTCAATCGAACCGTAAGCAAAGTTGACGAATTTCTCGCCAAAGAAGCAGCCGGAACGAAGGTCATCGGTGCCCATAGCATCGAAGAGCTGGTGGGCCTGTTGAAGCGTCCGCGCCGGGTCATGTTGCTGGTAAAAGCGGGCAGCGCGGTGGATGATTTCATCAAGCTGCTGCTTCCGCACTTGGAACCCGGCGATATCATCATTGATGGCGGTAACTCGTTTTACCCCGATTCCGTTCGGCGCTACGAGTACCTAAAAGAAAAGGGCTTTCTCTTTGTCGGGTCGGGCGTTTCCGGCGGTGAAGAGGGCGCACGTAACGGCCCATCGCTCATGCCCGGCGGTCACCCGGAAGCGTGGCCCCACATTAAAGAGATTTTCCAATCGGTCGCGGCGAAGGTCGAAAACGGCGTTCCCTGCTGCGATTGGGTGGGCGAAAGCGGTGCCGGTCACTTTGTAAAAATGGTGCATAACGGCATCGAATACGGCGATATGCAGCTGATCTGCGAGGCGTATCACATCCTCTCAGAAGGGCCCCAAAACCCCAAAACCCCAAAACCCCAAAACCCCCTGGCAATAGCAATATAGACAAATTCAATAATGATTTACGTTATGAATAAATAATCAGAGATCCTCTTTAATTTGTGAGACACTAGCATTTGTATTTGGACATATAGGCTTTGCTTCATCTTTGAGCTGAGACAAGTGTTTAGCTGGACACGTTCCAATGATGACTTTGGGCTTGGGCTTGGGCTTTTTGATTTTCATGAGTTCTTTCAGCAACACACTTATTGAGATTTTCTTGGATTTTATCATATTTTCAGTGAGAATTGGATCACTGGTAGCTGGAGTATTATTTCTCTCTAGAGTCTTATTAGCGATCCATTGTTTCAATTCAGCAATTTTGGTTGAAATGGGCTTAAAAGTCTCATTGGAAACCCATGTTTTTTCTTTAATCAACTTAGCTAATTGTGAAGTGGCATTGGTATAGAAAGCTGTAATGTTTTCTAGGTAATCTGGAAAATTCACATATGCCTTTTTCCTGGCATGCATATCCTTGAGTTTTGCTTCGAGACTGGCTTTTCTCGAAATGAACTCCTCAAGTGGAATCTCGATATCATTATTGGCGTAAATCCACTGTTCTTCTTGCTCCAGAAAAGCTAGCATACTTTCTTGAAATTTTGCCTCTACAAACTTCTGGTTTACCTCATCCTTCAGCCAATCTTTGCTTGAATAAATCAAGCTCTCATAATTGCTCTTACCCTCTGCTCTTTTCCTCTCTTTTCCTCTTTATTGTCCATTTGTTGCAATTTTGTTCTGCTTAGTATAAATTGCTTTTCACTAAAAGGAAGAGGATAAGCATATCCCTTTGTGATTATCAACGGGAATTTTTCCTCTGTCTTTTCAGATTTCTCTACAACTGTCGAATTTCCCGTCGTGCTGTTTTTCTCAGTCACATTGATTTTCACGATTTTCTCATATATAGCCTTGGCTTGTACTAGGTCAATAATACCATGGGAGTTAAGTTCAAATCTGAGTACAACTTTTGGAGTGGCATTATTTTTCTCAGTCACCACATTAATTCCCGTGACGTTGTACACTACAATTTGCTTTGTGAGGTTCTCAGCTGGATGATCTTCCTGAATGGAAATTTGCAAGTCACTTCTATAATTAAAACTGACTGTTTTTGCAGTGTCATAGCTTTCCTTACGTTTAATCAAAGCAGTTTTATAATGGAAAGGCTTAGCACTGCAGTGATATCTATGAGCTTCTGAACATGTCCGATTAAAGAGATTATCAATCGTAAATGTGAGCTGATAAGGACTTTGCTGCATGACTATAATTGGTCGGACTTTAAAAGATCGTGAAAGACTCGCGGCCAAAAAGCCAGCACAAATGAGATTGCTTCTTCGGGATTGAGCTTTTGATTGGTTTTTGAATTGTTCAGTCCGAGGCTGATAATTTCAAATATTTTTGGAGGTCGTAAACCTCCGCCAATAAGCTCAATATCATTTATTTCGGATAATTTTAAGTTAGAGTCTTTAAGAGCTTCATTTATCGTATTGTTGATTCTTTGCTGGAATTTAACAAGTCTTGGATCAAATTCCTCACGATTTACACTGTCTGTTAGCAAAACATAATCAGCTAGATTGTCGAGGAAAACATTGATGGATTTAGTAGCACTTAGTTTACATTTGACTTCTTCCGCTTTTTCTAGAAATCTGCGCATTGCTTTTGCGTTGGCTCTAATATCAGGCTTATTCTTCCTGGCAGGCAATTTATTGAATTTGTCAACCAAAATTTCGACGATTTCATAGTCAAATTGCCGTCCGCCCAGCGTGTCATCCCAGGCTTCACCCAAGATCTCGACTTTGTCAGCCTGCTTTTTCGTTTCAGGGTCTGGGATTCTTGAATGACTAACAATTGTCACTTTAAACGAAGAAGCTCCATATTAATATACATCACTTTTGTTGTGCCTTTTTTCACCTACTCCAACATCAATTGCGTATCTAATTGAGGCAGCAATATTCTCATTCAAAAAGGCTATTGGATTGAGACCTGCTAGCTTGCATGCATCAACCAAAGCAATTCTCTGATGAGTGTCATATTGTGGCGGTATTGCAATTACAACATCACTTAAGGACTCTCCAGCAGCTCGTTCAGACAACTTTTTGGCATCTCTGAGTATCATAGCCAAAATCTCTTCAATGTCATAAGAGGTGAAATTATCAGAAAGAGTGGCTCCCAAAGCTAATCTCTCAGGATTTGTAATTTTCCATGCATTATCGTTGAGCTTAAATGCTTTAACTAAATTCTGAAACTTGGATGTGTTAAACTCAGTTCCCAACAAGGGAACCAGATAGCTAAAGAAAATTTCAGGCATTCGAATATATGAGCCTTTGACTTCAGATTGGAATAATCGCCTACTTGAAAGGGTGACTTGTGTTAAAGTCTTTCAATCTGCAGCATATTTTTTTCAACAATCAGTAGAGGTTTCCCATGGTTTACAAGAGTTGTCTAAAGAGAAGTAAGAAAATAGGGTACTTTATAATAGACACTGCCCAAATCTAAGCCTATTATCGCACACTGTGAAGCCAAAAAACAGAGAGTCAATATGAAATAAGCTCCTTCCCTTATTTTCATTAGTTTATGATGAAAAATAAGTGAGCCACTATATTAAATTTGGAACACGTGTATGTATGTATTTCAGATATGTTTATTGATCAATTTGGGGTTTTGGGGTTTTGGGGTTTTGGGGTTTTGGG
>CAVURW010000233.1:0-13147 GCA_963743595.1 uncultured Verrucomicrobiae bacterium | reverse complement strand
TTACCGTGCATCTTTCCCCGAAATACTACGGCGGAAAAACGTTTGTGATCGAAGCGCCCAATGCGTCAAAGGAGAATTGCTACATTCAGTCCGCCACGCTCAACGGCGAGCCGTTAAATCAATGGTGGATATCCTGGCAAGACGTTGTGAAAGGCGGAAAACTCGAGCTGGAACTGGGACCAAAGCCGAACGACCAGTGGGCGAAGGATTGTTCAGCGCCGCAATTGTGAAGCATCCTCTATAAACCCGTGAACTCATTTCCCAAATCCTCACTTCGTTTGTTTCTGACCGCTCTCCTAGCGGCTCTGGTGTTTGCACCATTTCTCGCATCAGCCAATAACGCAGGCGGCGGTAACGGAACCGGTCCAGACGTGACCGTAAAGGACAACGGCGACGGCACGGTGACCATGGCCAATGGCATTGTCTCCGTCCTCATTGAGACGGCGGCGAGCCGGGTCAAATCGGTCCAGTACACCAGCAACAACAGCGGCGCACCGCGCACGGTGGAAACAGTCGGACCACGAGGTTTCCACTGGGGCGGCTTCGCGATGGGCGGTTCGACTTTCGTCTATTCCCTGGCCGTCGATCCGGCGACGAACGGCGGCGGCTACGGCGACGTCATGCTTCTGAATACCTCCGATAGCAAGGGCGTCTTCGAGGTCCATTATTCCATGCTGCGCGGCTCTTCCGGGTTCTACACGACCGGCACGCTGACGCACCGCACGCAGGATGCGGCCGGAGAGATAGGCGCGTGGGGCGCGCTCACGTGGGTGCCAGTGGGCTTTGAATGGGCAAGCCTGAACCCGATGCACAACTATTCGGTCGGTCCGGCACCAGCTTTTGCCCACGGCAAAGGTGTGCCCGACTCGGCACATGAGCTCACTGTTCTTCTAAGCGGCGGCCATGCAGGCGAATTCGACGACAAGTTCATTTACGCTGAAGATCGCGCCAATCTCTCTGCCTGGGGCTGGAGCAGCGTGGGGCCGAGTGGTCTCAACATCGGTGTCTGGCTGATGAGCTTGATGGAATTCAGCGACGGCGGTCCGCTCAAGCGCGACGTAGCCGTTGCCATCGACCGCGGCATAGACGAATCCATATTGACCGGCGAGGTCGGCATGGGAGGCGACAACGGTTTCGCTAAGGGCGAAGTGTGGTCGAAAACGTGCGGTCCCTATTTTTATTACGTCAACAGCGTTCCGACCTCGGTCACCGATCCACGGCAGGCCTCGCAGACTCTCTTTCAGGACGCGCTGGCCCAGGCAGATGCGGAAAAGGCAGCCTGGCCCTACCCGTGGTTTAAGCTAGGCGGCTACGTACCGGAATCGGGGCGCGGCACGGTTACGGGCAAACTGGACATTGCCGATTCTGGCAACCCCCACGCTTCAGCCGCCGGTGTTTGGGTTGGGCTTGAGCAACAAGCGCCCAGTGTTAAACAGAACTGCGATTTCCAGAACTATGTGAAGCCTTACCAATTCTGGGTGAAGACCAATGCGGACGGTGCCTTCCGCATTCCCCACGTCATTGCCGGTCGTGACTACACACTATGGGCCTATGGACCTGGCGCGGCAGGTACCTTTCTCTCCCAAGAACAGACCGGCGGACGCGCCCCGCTTGAGTTGGACGTACCGCCTAAGCCCTTTGCCGTGAATGTGACCGCCGGTGCTGCGACCGATCTCGGCAGTGTTACCTGGACTCCGGTCCGCGTTGGCCCCACTGTTTTCGAACTCGGCTACCCAGACCGTAAGGCAGACAAGTTCCGCCACGGCGAGGACTACTGGGTGCCCGAGCCCTCACCGAAGCTGGGTTATCCCACGCCTATATGGGGTGGCGAGCCGGAGTTTCCCGTGGATAACCCCAACGGCCTAAACTACACCGTCGGCCAAAACCAGTGGCCGCGCGACTGGAGTTACATCATCCCCGCTCCGCCCGATGCGACAGGAGCTTTTATGCCGGGCACGGGCACCATCACGTTCCATCTTCCGTCCGCGCTGGCGAGTGACTCCAAGGCGTCCATTTACCTCGGTTGCGCGGGCGATGAAAGCGGCGGCATTGTTCTCAGCGTCAATGGGACGAACCTCGGAAGCACAGAAGGCGTTACCGCTACACCGAACCCAGTAACGGCTGAAGGATTCGATCCGCCCAAGGGCTACGCTGACGACAGCGCAGAGCACTTTAGCGATCACGGTCCTTTCTTCGATGAGCGGATTAATTTCCCTGGCAAACTGCTGCACGGTGGCACGAACACCCTATCCGTTACCGTTGCGGGGAAAAAGGGAATGCCATATCTCATGCTTGATTACCTGCGATTGGAGCTGACAGGGTATGTTCCGCCCGCTCCCGCAAGCGTTTCGGTGCTAGCGGGCAACAACCGGAATGTCGTCACCTGGCCGGTTGTCCCCGGCTCGACGAGTTACGCCGTTCTTCGCTCCACCACACCCGGCTCTGGCTACGCGCCTCTGGCAACTGACGTGATTGGTCCGGTTTGCGGCAGCGGACCGAGTCTGGCCAGCTATGCCGACACTACGGCCGTTAATGGCACGGCTTATTCCTATGTCATCCAGTCGATCAACCCAGCAGGCCACAGCGCCACGTCATCGCCGAGTGCTTCCGTAATGCCGCTGGCCACAGCCTCGACAGAACCGCCCGCGCCCCCTGCTGACATGAAGGTCATTCGTTCGGGGCATCATCTTGTCTCGCTGGCCTGGAATAGCTCGGTTGGCGCGGCTTGCTACAGCGTTTGGCGCACGACGCTTCATCAGGACGGTGTAGGTGGCACCTATCCGCTGCGCACCATCTTACTTGATGACGCTGTTTCGAATTCGACCTACACGGACACCACACCCACAGATGGCCGCCTTTACAGCTACTACGTGCAGGCGACGAACGCGGCAGGAACCAGTGCGCCATCGTCCGCCGTCACCGCCGCGCCGGTCCCGCCCCCGCCCGCCGCTGTGCCGGAAGGTCTGACTGGCACGTGGGAAAAAAGTCGTATCGGCGACGTCATTAAATTGAAGTGGTCGCCCGTGCCCGGTGCAGTTGGTTACGTTATCTACCGTTCCGACGGTGCGGAGGCTGCCTTTGAATGGCCGAAGAATTTCCTCACTACGCTGGTGGAAACGAGCTTCACGGACAAGGGCAACACCGAGAAGGGCGCCAAGGTGAAAGGCCTTGATAAAAGCGCCGACTACACCTACCAGGTTACAGCTGTTAACTCCGGCGGCATCTCGCCTCCTGCAGTTGTCCATGTTCCCCCTCAGTAACACCTACTCTATTTTTAGGCATGAATAAAAACCATCTATTGCCCCCTATACTCCGTTACAGAGATTTATTTCTCCTAATCACGGTTTTTACTCTTGGTCTTACGGCCAGCGGATTCGGGGCTTCGCGCCTAGACCAAGAGCTGCCCGATGGTTGGAAATTTATTAAAGATGACGCGGGATTAACCGCAACGACGGATAATTGGGAGAAGGTCACCCTCCCCCATACATGGAACACCGTGAGTGCCGACCAGGGAGACCGTAAGAAAGAACCTCATTACAAAAACGGCTATTACCGGGGTGCCTGCTGGTATGTCCGCACCATTGATGCTCCGGCAGACTGGCAAGGGAAACGAATTTTCCTTCGTTTCGAAGCCGCATCACTCGTCGCTAAGGCCTATCTGAACGGGCAGGAACTCGGGGAACATCGCGGCGCTTTCACCGCCTTTTGCTATGAATTGACCCCGCTTCTTCATCCTGGTGCGAATGAACTACGAGTTCAGGTCGATAACTCGGGCCAAAAAGATGTGGCACCTTTGGGCGGCGACTTTAACGTCGACGGAGGTCTCTACCGTCCGGTTCATCTGATCGTCACAAATCCGGTTTGCATCTCGCCACTTGATATGGCCTCCCCAGGCGTCTACCTGACCACGAAGTCGCTGAACGGTTCCGCCGCACAAATCGAAGTCAAGGCACTGGTCGCCAACGGCAAAGCAAGCTCGGTCCAAGTGCAGGTCAAAACCGATATTATCGACGCCAGCGGGGCGGTCGTGGCCACTCGGACCCAACCTGTCTCCATTGAAGCGGGTAAGACGGAGTCGGTAATCCTTAATCTGAACGTCTCCTCTCCTCATCTCTGGAACGGGCGCAAGGATCCCTATCTTTACACGACGACCGTTTCATTGCTGGAGGGCTCCGAGACTACCGACTCCGTGAGCCAACCACTTGGCCTACGCACCGTCGAAATCAGCGAACAGAACGGCTTTCTTCTCAACGGCCAACCTTACCCGATCCACGGCGTGAACCGGCATCAAGACTGGGGTGAACAGGGCTGGGCGGCCAGTACGGCCAATTATAATCAGGACGCCCAGATCATGTTGGATATGGGCGTGACCGCCATCCGCCTCGCTCATTATCCACAGAGCGATTACCTCCACAATCTTTGCGACCATAACGGCATACTCCTTTGGAATGAAATTCCACTGGTAAATCTCATTTCCGACAAACCTGAGTTTGCCGCCAACGCCGAGCAACAGCTTCGCGAAATGATTCTCCAGCGTTACAATCATCCCAGTGTCGCCTTTTGGGGACTATTCAACGAGCTAGGATTAAGCACAACCGCCGCCCCTGACGCTCTCCTCCAGCATCTCAAATTGGTCGCGCAAGAATTAGACCCCTCACGCCTGATTGTGTGCGCCATTTACAAGGCACACGCCACCTATAACCAGATTCCGGACCATCCCTGTTTCAATCGTTATCCGGGTTGGTACGCGGGGATCGACTACTTCGATCCCGTCATTAAAGGGGACTCGGCCGAAGTAGGCAAACGCATCGCGTATAGCGAATATGGTGCTGGTGCCAACCCCGCTCAGCAACAGGAAGGTCCCTTAACCCAAAAACGAGCAGGCCCCCTCCACTCCGAACAATGGCAAGTCCACGTCCATGAGGTGATCTGGGCTGAATTCAAGGACAATTCCCTCCTCTGGGGCTCCTTTGTCTGGTGCATGTTCGATTTTCAATCCGCACGTCGCCACGAAGGAGGCTTTGTCGGCGTCAACGACAAAGGGTTGGTCACGGAGGATCGCAAGATAAAGAAGGACGCCTATTTCTTTTATCAGGCAAATTGGACCGAAAAACCGATGGTCCACATCGCCTCCAGCCGCTTGACCCCGCGACGGCAACCGATCACGCAGATCGAGGTCTTCTCCAATTGCAACCAGGTGGAGCTATCCGTTAACGGGACGGCACTCCCCTCGGTCTCCCCGGATAATGTCAGAGTATTCCGCTGGACCAATGTGACGCTTCAACCTGGAACCAACGAAATTGTGGCCAAGGCAATGTCCACCCTGGGTTCCGTCACCGACACCTGCAAATGGGTGGTCGATCCGAATGCCGCCCCCGCAACCACACCGCAAACACCAACCGAACCCGTAGCGCCCCTACAATAAAAGGACTTCTTCATGAACATTTCACAACTCCTCTCCTTGCTGAAAAAAGGCGGTCTGACTGGACTAGGCCTTTTTTCCATATGCGCCTTCACGCTGGCCTATGCCAACACTCCCGAGCCGGGCGGTGAAAAAAAGAATGACCCGGCCATGGCGGGCGTGACCGATCAACCGGGATTGCCGCGCGTGTTGTTGATTGGCGATTCCATTTCGCTTGGTTATACGCCTCTCGTGCGCGATTTGCTCAAGGACCATGCCAACGTCCATCGCCCGGCCGCAAATTCGGGCCCGACGATCACAGGGCTTAAGGACCTCGATACATGGCTGGCAGTCGATACGCCTCCCGGCCAGGCACCGGCCAAGTGGGACGTCATTCATTTCAACTTCGGGCTGCACGACATTAAGGTCATGAAGGGCGGCCTCACCGCCCCAGTCCTGCAAGTGCCGCCTGACCAATATGAGAAAAACCTGCGCGAACTGGTGAAACGCTTACAGGCGACTGGCGCCAAGCTGATCTGGGCCTCGACCACCCCGGTGCCTGATTCCACAACTCTCAGTCCACTTCGCATGGAAGCCAATGTGGTGAAGTACAACGAGATCGCCGCGCGTGTGATGGCCGACAATAAGATCCCGACCGACGATTTGTTCAGCGCGATCCTACCTCAGGAAGCCCAACTGCAAATGAAAAACAACGTTCACTTCAGCAAGGCCGGTTATGAACTCCTGGCGCAGCACGTGGCCGATTCGATCAAGGCGGCACTCGCCCCTTAGTTTAACACGTTGGATTCTCAGGGCTTTTTCACGGAAATTGCATCTTCCGGTCCATGTGTGGCAGTCCGGCTTCTGCAACAATCGAAGTTTTCTTCTCACCTTAATGAATCTAATCTACAGAATTTGTCTATTACTGTTACTGCTTGGGGATTACACTCGTGCAGACAGTCTGGAGGATAAGACATCGACATCTGATGCAGACGTTAGCTCTATCTGTAAGTCTTTTGATGCTTTGGGTCGAAAAACCAACGTTAAATTTGTACTGGAACTTCAACTTAATCAAAAAAAGCAGAGACACTTCGTCGCGATCTCATCGACGGTCGTCACTAAACACTCTCCTACTCCAATTAATTAACGCTACACCATCTCACTAGGTGGCACGGAATTGGGGAGGCGTTTACCTAGGATCTCCGCTTGGACGACGATACGCTCGGGAGTCTCATCAAATCGATAGCCGTGGCAATTGGGGCAGGTATTTGCGCCGCGCAGGACAATCGATTCGCAACCCTCACAAACCTTGTAGAGTTCGGGCTTCTTCGCGATCTGGGCGGCACGCAGTCCACGCGCAGCCAGGGATTCGTCTTGGGGTAGGGAGGCCATCGCTGTATGGGTGATAATAGAAAGGAACCAGGTTGTCGAGACAGGAAATAGTTTGCCATCTCCAGAGATGTGGCTATTTTCATGGCTCAGAATGAACCAACCTAACATGATCAGAATCAAAGCTGTGGCTGCGGCATGCAGCCTACTTCTTGCGCTTGGCGCCGTAAACGCAGTCGCTGGCCCGTCCGGCCCGATGGTAGCAACCAAGTCCGACATGAAGGACATGGCTCCGCCGATGGTCGACAAGGATTGGACGATCGAGCTGGGCAGCGGTGTCTCCTTCTCGAACGTCCGCAGTACCAATAACGCTTCGTACACCATCGTTCCTGCCACGCTGACGGCGAGTTTAAAGCTCGACGATGTTTCCAACGGCGATTTCCTGGATGGAATCTTCCGCGGGAACACCGAATTCTTCTTCCGCAATGACTTCGCAACGATTCCTCGCGGTCCTGAAAATTACTACGAAGGTTTGATGGTAGGGCCTCGCTACAACTTCGTTCAACCGGGTTGGAAGATCGTTCCTTACGTTGATGCTGGCGTCGGTTTCTTGTTCGCAGATTCCAAGCCGCAACTCGGTGGATTGGGCGAAGATTTCAATTTCACCTTCCTGGTGGGCGCGGGTATCAAGTACAACATCAATGACGATTGGTTCGTCCGTCTCGGTGTTGAATACCAGCACATTTCAAACGGTGGCCTCTCTGAGCCGACAAATCCAAATCATCCCATCGATGAACTCGGTCCGAAGATCTCAGTCGGTTACTCGTTCTAACGGATCGTAAGCAGAACCGGAGCCCCAAATGATTGGCCGGTTATTCAGATTCATTTGGGGTGCCTTCACCCTCTGGAACCTGCCTGAACGGGCAGGTTTTCTCGGCTACGTCATCATTCGTGCCACGTTCGGAATTTGGATTGCCAAGATCGGTTGCTCGGAACTCAGTGCTGGTTCCGACACCTGGTCGCAGCTCGGGTCTGATGCCCGGTTTTTAGGCTTTGCGGACGATACTCCCCTCTGGGTCTTTAAGTCGCTCGGTTTTACTGCAGCTCTCATCCAGTGCTTGGGTGGAGCCTGCTTCGTTACCGGTTTTCTGACTCGATTTTGGGCGCTTTCCCTCTGCATGACGGAAGCAGTGATTTACGGAGCGGTGGCGCAGTCGGGTGGCGATACGACTCTAGCAATGTTTTTGGTGACGATTTTCGGGGGCTTTGTTTTCTTAGGCGGGGGAACCGTCAGTTTGGATTCAGCGATGGGAATCGATACACCCAAAAGAAGGCCGGTGAACCCGCAGGTTCAGGTTCCCTGGTCGTACGTCAGACGTTAGGCCGCACTTCGGTTGGATTTTACCTGGCATTGTGATAGCTTTGCCGCGCCATGCCTTCTGCGCCGTTACCTCCAAATGAATCGGAACGGGTCAAGGCCGTTCGCTCGCTAAGACTTTTTGAGCCGGAGGCGAGGGTGGGATTCGATCGGCTCACGCGATTGGTGGCTTACACGCTGCAGGTGCCGGTGGCGAGTATTTCATTGGTGGATACAGATCGGGAGCTGTTCGTCTCTGATTTTGGGCTGGAAGCTATGCAGCGCCCTCGTAGTGAATCGTTTGCTGCTTACGCCATTTTGCAACGCGAGATTTACGAGGTGAGCGACGCTACGGTCGTCGAATCGTTTGACGATTTTCCGCTAGTGACAAGTTCACCGTTCATCCGTTTTTATGTCGGGTATCCGCTCTTTTCTCCGGAGGGTTTCGCGGTGGGAGCACTGAGCCTTATGGGCGTGGAAGCACGGGAGTTGACGGAATTGGAACTGGTTTTGTTTGCCGATCTTGCCGCGCTCGTTCAGGGAGAGATAGAGCGAGTCAGTTTAGGCCTATTAGGCGCTTTAGGAGAGACGCGCTTGGTCGATATCCGGCAACGCGGCGACGCTGACAATGACCGGTTTTTTCAGAACGCTAAAGAGGGTCTATTTAAGCGAAATGCCGATGGAAAATTACTGGAAGTGAATCCAGCGATGGCTGCGATTCTAGGCTATGAATCGACGCAGGAAATGTTGGAGTTGGTAACGGATGTGAGCACGCAAATCTACGTCTCGGCCACTCGCTACGAGCAGTTGATGGGCCGGCTCAATACGGAGGGCGTGGTCTACGGTTTCGAGTCTGAGCTCCATCGTAAGGATCGCAGCATTATCTGGGTTTCGGAGACGACGCATGTTTTGGCGGATGAAAACGGACGGGTGGTACGCTACGAAGGTGTGATGCGCGATGTGACGGGCGAGCAGCAGGTGCGCACGGAAATTCTCGTAGCGAAAGAAGCTGCTGAAAAAGCGAATAAGGCCAAATCGGAGTTTCTGGCGAACATGAGCCATGAAATTCGAACGCCCATGAATGCCGTGGTCGGAATGACTGGATTGCTCCTCAGCACCGAACTGACTCCAGACCAAATGGATTACGTGCAGACAGTAAGACAGAGCGCCGAAACCATGCTCTCCATCATCAGCGACATCCTCGATTTCTCGAAGATCGAATCGGGGCGGCTGGAGCTGGAAAAACATCCCTTCAACCTCCGGGCGATGCTCACCGAAGCGGTCGATTGCGTCTCTGCGCAAGCCAACACAAAGGGCATCGAGCTTTACTGGATCGTCCACCGCGCCGTGACCGGTTTCTATTTGGGTGACGTTACGCGATTGCGCCAGGTCCTCGTTAATTTGCTCTCGAATGCGGTTCGATTCACAAAAGAGGGGGAGGTCAGCATACGTGTGGGCAGTGAACGGATCGATGGGCGGCTTTGGTTGCACATGGGCGTCGTCGATACGGGCATCGGTATTCCTGAGGATAAGGTGGGGCAGTTGTTTCAATCATTCACTCAGGTCGATGCCTCGACCACGCGATTATTTGGCGGAACGGGCTTGGGCTTGGCGATTTGCAAAAAGCTCACAGAGCTGATGGGCGGTGAGATTTGGGTGGAAAGTCGACCGGGCAAAGGTTCCATTTTCCAATTCAAGATTCCGATGGACGAAGATGCCGGGCCCAAAATGGAAAAGACGAGTGCTGTGCTCTCTGGAAAGACCGCTCTCTTAGCCTGTCCGCACGACGGTTTGTCCCAGATGATTACGGATCATATGACTCGCTGGGGCATGGAGGTGCGCCGGGCGACGTCCGTGGAGGCGACCGTTCGGGAGATCATGAACGGCAGTCCTTATGTCTTGATTGTGGTGGATACGTTCCCGGATCGATCCAGCGAAAAGTGGCTGGCTCAACTCAGGCAACAACTCCGAAACAACGTGCCGCCGACTGTCCTGGTAACGTCCATGGATCGCCATTCGGTACTGGTAAAGGCACTGCCGCCAGGATTAGTGGCATGCATGGTAAAGCCGGTGAACGCCGACATCCTTTTAGAGGTGCTCTCTTCGCTGCCACGCGAGGGAGGACCGGCTCAGGTGATGCGAACGATCCGCTCCACAGGGCGCATCGATACCGGGTTCGGGCGTAAACGGCCGCTGCGCATCCTTCTTGCCGAGGACAACTTCGTGAACCAGAAGGTTGCCACACGCATCCTCTCCCAAATGGGTTATCAACCTGATGTGGTGGGTAATGGCTTGGAAGCGCTGAAGGCCGTCGAGCGGCAGACCTACGATGTCATTCTAATGGATGTGCAGATGCCGGAAATGGATGGTCTAAAGGCCACGCGTGAACTGACGGAATGGAGTCGCCGGACCGGGCGTCCGCGCCCCTGGATCATCGCGATGACCGCGAATGTGATGGAGGCAGATCGCAAGGAATGTATTGCCGCCGGCATGGACGGTTACATCAGTAAACCTGTGCGACTGGAGCACCTGGAACGCGAACTGGCGCGCAGTTCGGATACCATTTCGGTAATCGACGTGGTCACTATGGACCGATTCCTAAAACGTTGGGGCAAAGCGCAAACCGTGCAGCTAGTGGACGACTTTAAGAAGGAGGGGCCGGATTGGCTTCTGCAATTGAAAGAGAGCTGTCGTCTGGGCGATACGGCGCGCTCCGAGGATCTCGTCCGCAAGATTGGTAATCGGTGCAGCGAGCTCGGTGCCGAGCGCATGAAAATGGTCTGTTCGAATCTCTTTACGGCGGCGAAAGATGGCGATCTGGGTCTTGTGGACGAGCTTGTCCAGAAACTCCAGGAAGAACATGGCCGTGCAATTGAGGCGATCACCGATTATTTAAAGAAGTAGCCCTTCTTTTTGCGAGGAATTGCGATCGAAATTGAGACAATCCCGGTAACCGCTTGATTTTAGATTTACACCTGACTCAAATGACGCTAGGGAGTTAGCCCGTGCGCATCGGAATTCTTACAAGCGGGGGCGACTGCCCGGGACTAAATGCAGTGATTCGGGCAGCGGTTATTGCCGCAGATACTTTAGGGTGGGAGGTTTACGGTATTATCGATGGTTACGAGGGCTTGCTCACCCCCGTGCGCTATAAAATCCTGACAAAAGCCTCCACCGATGACATTCTCTCCAAGGGTGGCACCATTTTGGGTACGACGAACAAGGGTCGTTTTGTCGCAAAGATTGGTCACGGTGAACGCTCGGAGGTGGCGAAAGAAGTGATCGATGAAGCGATGAAAACGCTCTCGGACTTGAAGATCGATGCGCTGATCGCAATCGGTGGCGATGGATCGCTCACCACGGCAGATCAGTTGTTCGAATGCGGGGTCAACGTGGTCGGCGTGCCGAAGACGATCGATAACGACATCTCCGCGACCGCCATGACCTTCGGATTTGATTCCGCTGTCGAATGTGTTGTCGATGCGCTCGACCGCCTCAAGACGACCGCAGAGAGCCATAAGCGGGTAATGGTGCTGGAAGTGATGGGTCGGTACGCCGGATGGATCGCACTGCACGGTGGTCTGGCTGGCGAGGCTGACGCGATTCTGATTCCCGAAATTCCTTTTTCGTACGAGAAGCTGGGCGCGTTTATCAAAAGCCACAGTTCCGATAGTGCATTGCTGGTGGTGGTGGCCGAAGGCGCTTTCCCGACCGGTGGCGATTACGCCGTATTGTCGGGTGGCTCAGGCTCTGGAGAGCGGCGCTTGGGTGGAATCGGTGCACAGGTGGCCCATGGAATCGCGGAACTGACCGGTCGCGAGACGCGCACCGTGGTACTGGGGCATTTGCAACGCGGCGGCGCGCCAACGACACTGGACCGCATTCTCGGAACGCGTTTCGGAGTCGGCGCCGTGCGCTTGATCCAAGAGAAGAAGTTCGGCCACATGGTGAGTTACCTCAACTACGCTGTCGGTGCCGTGACGATCAAAGAAGCGGTGGGTCAATTGAAGCGTGTTCCCGTCGACGGCCAAATGGTGATGACCGCAAAGGCAGTGGGTATTTGTTTTGCGGATTAGCGGCGATCTGGGCGAGGGGCTCTGAAATTAGGCTCGTTTCATAGTCCAGGGCCACAGTTGTGTCTTGTGTTCCTCGCCCTTTAAAGAAACATCTTCAACTTAATCAAAAAAAGCAGAGACACTTCGTCGCGATCTCACCGAATGTTCGGCTACTTGATCTGCGAGGATCAAATTATACTTGAAAGGAGCTACAGCGTGCGGTTCGTGGCATCCCTTATGCAATACGTTCTATCTTCTATCTATGTAAGTAAGCACTAGGTTCGCCAACCCAGTCGGTAGAGTTCCAAAGGACGATAATCCGTGAACTCCCATAAGATTGTTACTGATGTCTCGACAAGCTCGACATGGAGACATCGTTGATAGTAAACGCTTTGCGTTTTATCGCAAACCGATAGCGAGTTGGGAAATCACGGCTCTAGCGCTATTTTCTTCGTCTGAATGTCGTAGGAAATGATGATTCCCGGATCGGGCAGAGTAATTCCATTTGTCGGTGCTTCTTCGGGAATCGTACATACGTAGACGCGAACCAACACTTGATTACCCTTCCACCCCGCGAACTCCGTGGTCGTTCCCCACATCGTGGCGCGAACGCCCGCCAGAGGCTGTAATGTCGCGATCTCGAGCACTTTAACGTTCTCAGGCTCGGCGGCACTCCAAACGCAGACGGGCGAGTAGAACCTTGCCTCCAACGTTTCGATCTTGAAAGCCATTGCATTCCCGAAAGCTTGCCAATGCGGATCGAAGAGACTCGACGCTGACCGATTCGTCACCCTCATTTTAAGAAGCCCGTGATCCTCCTGAGGATCGTTTGTTCCACAGGGCGAAAGAAGGACATGCCGTTGCGTCTGAATGTTCGCGATCACCGGCAATTTTCGGCGCTCATACAGAACCCATTTCCCATTTGGGCTCAAAGAAAAAGGAGGGGTTTTGTAACCACAGGTGAGCAGGCCGGTCGCACGCTGGCACATCAGTTTTAGCGATAGA
>CAVURW010000232.1:0-15324 GCA_963743595.1 uncultured Verrucomicrobiae bacterium | reverse complement strand
TTTATTCGCCACGGAAGTATGCACGAAGATATCTTCCACATGAACGGCAGGAAGAATCGCGATTTTGATCGAGCGAACAATGCCGTAGCCCACTTTGGAAGTTCCGTGCCAGCCGCACCAATCCTTGGCTTCCTTCCGCGATGCGTCGTCGCTTCCTTCCGGGTAATCCCACCCAACCGCTACCTCCGCAGTCTGCTTCTGCCCTGGCATCAAATAATGCCGTCGATGGTAGGCCTTCACCTGCAAGGTCTGCTCCTTACCCGGCGTGGCGAAGTCTGTGAGGTCCATCTCAAAGGCAACTTGTGGCCCATGGTGTTCGCCAACTTTCTTTCCATCCAGAAATACCTCGCAACCATAGGCCACCGCCCCGAAGCGCAACATGACTGCCTCATCAGGCTGAACCAGCGGAATCGTGATCTTGCGCTCATAAAGGACGTAGTCTTTTACATCCTTCATCACCTGAATCGGCGGCGATTGCTCATCGGAATTCCACCCGCCGCCGGGCACCTTGATCGGTCTCGCAGGGCCGTCATCGCAGCGAAGGGTCCATGCGATATCCGACGCCAGATCGACGTTAGCCAGCGGGGGTTCGCCCGCCTGCCCGAAGCCAGCTCCCAATATCTGAGTAAAAACAAAGGCTAAAACTACCTGATTGAAATTGCGATCCATTTAGTCATTTCATAAAGCTGAGATTTCTCGGATCTTCTTCCCGCTCCCTGGTTTTACAAGCGTTAATGCCCTCTGATTCGCAAAGTGTACCCTGAGTGCGCTAAATAGACTCTTCTCTTCCGGTTGTTGTTGCTATTAATGTATCACTTGATGAAAAAACACCACCTCCTCTTCGCTCTTTTTAGCTTATGGAGTGTGACCGTTTCCACAGCTGCGCCCACCGCCGATCACATCTACGACATTACCAAATTTGGAGCCAAGCCCGATGGGCAAACGCTCAACACCATCGCCATTCAGAGCGCCATTGATCAATGTACGAAGGACGGTGGCGGGCAGGTTTTAGTGCCCCCTGGTCAATTCCTGACCGGCAGCATCCACCTGGGCAACCATGTGCATCTTTACCTCCAGCTCGGGGCTTCTCTAATGGGAAGCGGCCACCTGTCTGACTATTCGGATAACGGATCCGACCCCAAAGTCGGCCAACATCTTACCGGTGCGCCCGAATGGCTGGCCCTTATTTTTGCCAGGAGTGCTACAGATGTCTCCATCAGCGGTCCCGGATTCATTGACGGCGATGGCAAAGCCCTGGCCAAGGACGTGGCCGATGTGTACAAGGTGAAAGGTGGCCGGGCTCCCGAAGAAAAAAGACCGCAGCTTCTTTGCTTTTCGGCCTGCAAGGGGCTGGAAATCCAAGATGTCACGCTGAAAAACTCGGCCTGCTGGGTTGAAACGTACGACAAATGCGATGGCCTGACTCTTCAAGGCGTCACGGTGGACAGTACGGCATTTTGGAACAATGACGGGATTGATGTCGTCGACTGTAAGAATGTCTTGATCAATAAGTGCAACATTAATTCCGCCGATGACGGCATTTGCCTCAAGTCCCATGACGCTCATGATAGCTGCGAGAATATCACGATCTCAGATTGCAAGGTCCGCTCCAGCGCCAGCGCCTTCAAAATCGGGACCGCGTCGCTTGGCGGGTTTCATCATATCAAGGTTAGCAACCTTTACGTGTACGACACCTTTCGGTCTGCCATCGCGATCGAATGTGTGGATGGCGGAACAATCTCGGATGTCGTCGTTGACGGAGTAACCGCGAAAAATACGGGTGCCGCTCTCTTTATCGTTCTCCATGACCGTCGCGGCGAGCCCAAAGAAACCAAGGACATCACCATCAAAAACATGACGGTCTCTGTACCGAAAACCAAGCCCGATGCCGGATATGACACCGCAGGACCCGAGCGAGGGAAGGGTCATATCATCTTCCCCTCCTCCATTACGGGGTTGCCAGGTCACGATGTGGAAAACGTTACCCTGGAAAATATCCAAATTACCACAGCAGGCGGCTGCCAAACTCCAGCGTCAGGTGCCTCCCGCGTGGTCCCGGAAAATGAGAAACGCTATCCTGAATTCTCGATGTACGGCGAGCTTCCCTCCTGGGGGCTGTACATGCGCCATGTGAAAAACATCTCTCTGAAGAACGTTCAGTTAAAGGCACTGGAACCAGACAATCGGCCGGCCTGTGTTTTCGATGACGTCAATGGTGCGACAACAAACGACATCAACTTTACCCCAACCGTGCTCGGCCCTTAGCGCAGGGTGCGGCGTTAAAACCAACTACTTTTCCAGGCACCAAGTTAATAACGGCGACAACGATCTCGTCATCTTCGATCTCAATGGCAGCAAGCCGGACCAAGCGCAACTGTCACGTTACGAAGCCCTCGCCGTCCACTCGACGAGGTAAGCACTCACCAGATTCGCGCTCGAGGTGACTCGTATTTCAAAAATGAAACTTATCAAATACTACTTGGCGGCGTTGATCTTGGTTACTTCCGCTGTTAACGCGTTTGCCCAAGCTTCATATTACGTGTCGCCTTCGGGTGATGACAGCAACTCGGGCACTCTGGCCGCGCCATTTAAAACAATCGCTAAAGCACGTGACGTGGTGCGCAGTACCAAAGGCAACATGACCGGGGACATCTCCGTTTATCTGCGCGGAGGAACCTATTTTCTCACCAGTCCGCTCGAGTTCAATGTGAATGACGGTGGCACCAACGGTCATCAGGTAATTTACAAGGCGTACACGGGTGAAATTCCTGTGATTAGTGGTGCGACTCAGGTGACCGGATGGACGCTCGACAAGGCGAATGTTTATAAGGCGACGCTCGATCGAGATACGAAGCTCCGTTCGTTGATCGTCAACGGCGTCCGCGCCCAAATGACCACCTCTCAGGACATCACCCTGGATCCAAAGGTGGTCGCGACGTGGGGTAACTTTCCGGTTAAGGGTACGGAGCCATGGGCGCAAACCAGTGGCCAGGGATTCGATGGCGTTCGATTTCCGGCGGCGCAAGTGGGAGTTTATACCAATCCCTCAGACGTTGAACTCGAGTGGGCATGGCAGTGGTGCGCGAACAGTGCTTGCGTTCGAGACATGACTACAGAGAACGGCTTTACCATCGTTAAAATGCAACAGCCTTATGGAGCGATTGCCTCAAAACTCAGGTGGTGTCCGTTAGGCACTACTGATAAGGGCACCGTCTATGTGGTGCGAAATGCTTACGAACTGATGAATAAACCGGGAGATTTCTACTTCAATCGCGCTACTAAAACGCTCTACTATTACAGCAGGGGAGAGGATATGAATACGGCCACAGTATTTGCGCCGTTAAGTGAAGGGCTTATTAAAATCTACGGCACCTCGACTTCCTCGAGGGTACAAAATCTTCAATTCTACGGAATCACATTTCAACACGACCACTTCTTGCTCACGGATGTCGGCGGATCTAGAGGATTTGTAGGCAGTCAAAGTTCAGCGATTTTTTTCAAATTCCGAAATGACGGCGACCATAGCAAAGCCTACTTTACGAACGAAGATCTACCCCAAGCGACGGTTGAGCTACGAAATTGTGACGGGATCCGCATTGAGCGATGCCGGTTTTTGCAATTGGGAAGTCCAATCGCGGTTAGCTTTTATAACGACGTCATCAATTCCACCGTAATTGGGAACGTGTTTAAAGACCTCTCCGGAAACGCGATTAATATCGGGCATCCGCAACACTATTCGGTGCCGCTCCCTGGTTCCCTGTTTGCTGCCGGAGTTGCCGGCCTTTGCAAAAACGATCTGATCACCGATAACCTCGTTCGAAACGTCTCAACGGAGTTCATGCGCATTGAAGGCATTTGCGGTTACGACCTCGATTCTGTGGAAATATCTCATAATGACGTACAGCACGTTCCTTACGGTGGCATCGCCGTGGGCTGGTGGTGGGGTTCTAGTGGGAACATCCCGCCTCCAAGTGTGGCCAAAGATGTTAAGATCGATTTCAACCGCGTTGCATTCGATCATTCCCGAATGAGGGACGGTGGACCCATCTATGTGATGGCTCCCACGCCTGGCGGTGAAATCAAGGGTAATTACATTTATAAGTCTCCGGCTGACGTCGATCTCTATACCGACGAGGGCTCAGCGTTTTGGACGGTAAGACAAAATGTAGTCGAGAATGTTGATAAGTGGTGGTACATGGCTTGGATCAAGTCCGTCCACGACATCGTGATCGTTGACAATTACACGACAAAAAATAGTTATGAGAACAACGGAGTGCACTGCACAATAACAAACACCCACGTCGAGCCCAACGCTCCACCGTGGTCCAGCGCGGCCCAGGCCATCATCGATTTTTCAGGGATCGAGCCGAAGTATCAGGACATTATTTCGGGCGATAAGTGAGCCACTTAAAGAGCAAAATCACTTGAAAGCTATTTCAGAAACACTAGCGCAGATGATCAAGGAATCGTCAGAGTCACTTGCACTTTCCGAACGGGATCGGGCGACCCGACGGGAGCCAGAGTCGCGTCCGGTGTAATCGTGCAGGTGAAGTGCTTCGTTTGGGCATCGTATTGAATCGCAGAAGCCGTTCCGCCCGTTGCGATAGCGCTAGGAGCTTTCGCCGTATAGCCATGGAGTGTCACCGATTTATCATCCGCAGCGAAGAGCACTTCCGCTTCAAGTCCGTTATCTTTATTCTGAACGTCCGCAATCCGTTGCTTACCTAAACTCACCAGCTTATCGGCGTCGCCCATGAAGTAGATGCCGCCAACTTCCGGGACGATAATCCGATAATTAACTCCCGTCCCATCCAGCGTGCCCTGAAGGGTATCACCTGGCTTGATTTCCGCTCCGCTCGCAGCGAAATAGTCATAAGCCCAGGAGGGGGTTTGAATGCTTAAATCAGCCGCTGAAACCGTGTACGATGCGCCCGGCTTCCCGACGATCGCCACGTACAGGCAACGCAGACCGGCATGCTGGCTGAACGTGCTCACCACCAGGGGCGATACTTTATCCCCGGCAGCTTCTTTCAGGTACGTCGCATCAATGGGGACCGCAGGCTCGTCCGGCTTTACGATGACGCCATCGGCGCGAATCGTTTTGAAGAGATTTTCGCGACTTTCCTTGCCGATTGCGTCGCCGGTTCCCAGTGGCCCAGCGGAGAGGTTGCAGAGAAGCAAGTTGTTCATCTCGGTGCTCATGAAAACGTCGGTCCAAGGCCACGTGCCCACCGCACCGGCCAATCGCGAGCCATAAAGAAATTGGTGATATTCGCTGGGCTGAAAACGATCTCCTGACACGCGTGTCGCCGTGACGTTATCGTATTTACTAATCTGCAAAATGCACCGGGGTAGCGCCATGCAGTACTGAACCGTCCGGCCCTGTTCCTTCGTGGCCCGGGCCATGTTATCGAGCAAGGCGTCTCCCTGATCCGTTGTAGAACTCAGTTCCGGTGAGTTCTCGAAGATCTGGTTCAGCCAATCCTGTTCGTACGTCTCAATATGGTTGGTCTTGAGGAATCCGGCGATCTCGTCCCAGAACTTCGGATCGACTGCGGCAACGCCAGAAATTTTGAAGCGCTGATGATACGGACTGGTCGGATCGATCCACCGATTGTGCGTGATGAACGGAACTTTCACCTGTTGATAAAAAGGCTCCAATCCATTCGGAAACAAAAACGTGTGTGGCTTATATTCCAAAAGTCCGCCGTATCGGTTCCACTCCCCCTCCGGTAGCTTCGGGTTCTTCGTCTTGCCCTCTTTTCCGTTGGGCGACGTGAAGGTCTTGTAATACCACCAACTGTCCAATTGCAGGTAACGCACCGGGATCGCAGCGTCCCTATAGTAACTAACGAGGTCCACCAACGTTTTCGCGTACCCCTTCGCCAGATCGTAATTGTAGTAATAATAACCGCCGTTGTCCGTCCAGATCCCATAATAACGCAGTTGCGTATCAGCGTCGTTTGGCGGTCGAATTTTACCTTGAAGATCGGTCAGTGCGTGCCCCCATAAATCGAAGGCCTTATTGATTCCCGGCCCGTACGCAAAAATCGTTTGATGCTCGAAGCCTGCCGGCAGATTCGCCAGCTTGGCCGTGTAACCGCTAGCCACTGTTGTTTGTCCGTCTCCAATGAGATTCGTAATGAGAAGGTGATTCGCCGCCGAAAGCAAAATCGCCTGGTCGTTCTTGTCAAAAAGCAACCACGGCGATGAGGTGGTCTTCAGCGAAAACTGAGCGGGCGCAAAGACGGCGTTTTTGTACGAAAAGCCCGAAAGACCAGCCGGTACGGAGGTGAAATTTGGAAACGGTGAAGCCGGTGTGATGCTCGCTGCAGTCAGCGTATCGGAGAACAGCACCACGTCCTTCGCCGTGTAAACGCGAATACTGCCCGTCATCGCCCGACCCGAATCATCCCACTCAAACCTCAATCGATTGAATTCGCCAACCGCGTCCTTACCTGTATCGGTCTTGATCGCATGCGCCGCTGAAGGCAGTTGCCCCGCCCATATCCAATCGGGTCCGGTAACGTGGAGCTTGTAGTGCCCGCTGCTTTCCAGCGTAATCGCCAGATCGGCATTTTTAATGTCCTCAGCGTGCGCCAGCGTACTCGCGGCAACAGCAATCAACAGCGTTAACGAAATGATCGACTTCATTCGCATATAAACCACAATTCCGCCTCAAGTTGCGGTTCATCGACAATTATTGGCCGTCTTTGGCACAGCGGAAGCCACGCCCTGGCGCATTTTGTTGAGTAGGTGGAACAGGTCAACAGGAACTGTCTCCGGCAATACATCTAAGATCGCTCTAGCTTATTCCCGGAGTCGCCTTCGCCGAAAGTTTTCTTCTCGCCGAGAGGATCTCCTGGGCAGAGGCCATGGAGCGTAACAGTGTGATGAAAACCTCCCGGCGCACGCTGTGGTTAAGCAACATTACTCTAGTTTTTTCCGGCGACACGTTCCAGGGCCGCCAATTCGCGGGTGAGTTCGGCCTTGAGGGAGTCGTCGTAGCCTACATGGACAGCACGAATAATTCCTGCCTTATCGATCACGACCGTTTCAGGAATGATGCTCGTTTGATAGGACTGGCTTACGGCTCCATATGTGTCCATTAGAACACGAAACGTTAGCCCATTCCCTTTTTGGAATTTTTGAATGTCCTGAACAGTTTCCTTATAATCTGGAGCGTAACAGAGAACCTTTTCCTTCTTCACGATGTCCAGAACCACAGGTAGTGATTTTACGCTGGGTGGGCACCAGGCGGCCCAAAACAACAGAACCACAGTCCTGCCTTTCAAATCCCCGAGCCGGACCTTCTTACCATCGAGGTCAAGTAAAGAAAAGTCGGGTGCCGGTTTTCCTACTAACGGACTCACCTCTCCGCAATGTGCGATACTTGAAAAAAAGCCAAGGAACAGGGAGACAAGAAGTGGGTTCCTAAACATTTCCCGAAAGATAGAAACAGATAATCGAATGGTCAACGGATTACCGCCTAGTACGAGACACTGCACCAGCGGTTCTTGCTAATTACCGCCGTCTTTGGCACAGCGGAAGCCGATCCAGGAACTCCGGTAATCCATCGTGGCGTCGGTAAATCGGAAGGTCAGAACCGCATGTTCCTCGGTGTGGACTAAGAAATTCGCGCCCCGGATGATCGGATGCTTAACGCCATTGACATCGACGAGTGTATCGGTGAATTCACTGACATTTCCCTCCATGTCCATCACGCCATAAGGGCTCTTATCCTGCGGGTTTCCGTCAACTTCATTGTGATGCGAAATTCCAGTGGTCGTGACATTCACCAGCGTATTTGCGAACGGCGCGAAATCGTTGCCCCACGGGAATTTAAAACCGTTGGATCCCCTCGCCGCTTTCTCCCACTCCTGCTCAGTTGGGAGACGCTTCCCCGCCCACTTCGCGTAAGCCTGCGCGTCCAGCCAATCGATGTTAAACACCGGGGAAGCCAACGTCAGATTTTCATTATTGTAGGGCTGATGATTTACCAGACACAGGTACAAAGTCGACCACTCTTCCGGCTCATGATTCTTTTCGGTTTTTTGCAAAGGATGCCGATACGCCTTATCCGTTCCCGCGTCGTTGACCGCCTGCAGAAACTTAACGTACTGCCCGAACGTCACCTCGTATTTATCGATTGAGTAGTTCGGTAACGTCATCGGATTGGGATCGCTTTCATAGGTAAACGGCCCGGCGGGAATCACCACCATCTGATCGAATGATCTCTGGGTGAAGCCGAACACATTTAAGATCAGGTAAGTTGCGATTCCGATCACACCCAGGACGAGGCCAACCACCAATGCTACCGTCCAGATGAATTGGCTTTTTTGCTCCTTTTCAATAACCCGCTTGGCCTCAATCTGCTCTGCTGTCTCTGCACGCTCAAAGACGGGTGCCAGTTGGATATCGATTGCCTGGGCCTCACGCACCATGGGTGCCAACTGCACCGGCCCCTGCCGCATTTTGTTGAGTAGGTGGAACAGGTCAACGGGAACAGTTTCCGGCTCCGGCAACACATCTAAGATCGCCTTAGCCAAGTCCCTGAGATCGCCCTCGCCGAAGGTCTCCTTTTCGCCGACAGGATCGACACAATTTTCCACCTTCACCGCGTCTTGATCGGAAATCGAAACTTCGGAACCGGTGATGATCCGGTAGGGGTATTTTCGCGTCTGCCAAAAAATCACCACAGTGCCCACCTGCGCCATGACCTGTGCAGCCAAACGCGGACCGATCGTCCGGCCTTGAGACGCAAATTCCGTGAGCGTGGTGCCCTGCCATTTCTCCCGAACGAAGAAATCGCGCCCGCCCGCTTCACCTGCTAGATACACCGTCTGGATGTTTGGGTGCGTGGAGCGTGCCATCAAAGACGCAGCCGACCGAAATGCGCCGGCCTCCTGGGCAGAGGCCATCGAGCGCAACAGCGTGATGAAGACCTCCCGGCGCACACTGGAATCAAACGCCTCATAGCAATCGCCCCAACGATCCGGCGCTTGCTTACGACCGATACGGTACGGCGACAAATCCGCACCCTCCAGCGTCGTTAAAGCGTCTTGAATGGTCGCGAAAAACACTGATTCATCCAGCGGCAATGAAAACGAAGTGAGGCCCTTCGTGTAGACCTTATAGTTGTCCAGGTTAAAAGCCGTAACCAGAATCACTCGAACGCCACGATACTTGATACGCAGATCGGCATACATCTTCAAGCCGTTCTCGTTCGGGATATACATCTCCATCAAAACGAGATCGATCTTGGCCACCTGGCGCGTTTGCTCCATGGCGCTGATAACCGTGGCTGCCTTTAAAATCGTGGCATCTCCCGCCACGGCCTGAATGATCTGCGCCATGCGCTCCATCACCTCCAGCTTCGGCTGAACAATCAAAACGGTGCTCATACTAATAACCGTTTTTAAACATTTTCTTGATTAAGTAAATGCCTGTCTACTCTGCTGCGGGCCCACTGGCGATCCGTCAACGCCCGTAGATCTGGTCAAACAACGCCCCGTCCTTAAAATGAGCCGCGTGAATTTCTTTCCAACTGCCCAGCAATTGATTGATATCAAACCGCGTTAAGCTCGGGAATTGTTTCGCATACTTCGCAAGCACCGCAGCGTCTGTGGGCCGGTAGTAATTGCGCGCGGCAATCTCCTGCCCCTCTGGTGAGTAGAGATACTTCAGATAAGCCGTAGCGACTTCCGTGGTCCCTTTAGCTGCCGCGTTTCGATCGACGATAGAGACGGGTGGCTTGGCCATAACCGATTGACTCGGGTAAACGATCTCAAATTTGCCGGGCGCGCGCTTGTTCACCGCCAGCAGCGCCTCATCTTCCCAAGCTAGAAGAACATCGCCCTGCCCACGATCCACAAAAGTCACCGTTGATCCACGCGCTCCGGAATCGAGCACCTTCACATGGTGGTAAAGCTCCTTGATAAACGCGGTCGCCTTGGCTGCATCCTTGCCGCTAGCCAGGTACGTCGCGCCATAGGCTGCTAGGTAATTCCAGCGGCCACCGGAACTCGTCTTGGGGTTTGGGGTGACCACCTCTACATCAGCCTTCGTGAGATCGGCCCAATCATGGATGCCCTTCGGATTCCCCTTTCTCACCAGGAACACCACCGTGGAGGTGTAGGGCGCACTATCGTTGTCCAGGCGACTGGCCCAATTCGGTTCGATGGCATGCGTCCTCTCCGCGATGGCGTCGATGTCCTCCGCAATCCCGAGCGTCACCACATCAGCTTTTAGGCCATCGATGACCGCGCGAGCCTGTTTGGCCGAGCCGCCGTGCGATTGCGTCACCGTCACGGTTTCGCCCGTTTTCGCCTTCCAATAGGCCTGAAACGCTTTGTTGTAATCGACGTAAAACTCGCGGGTCGGATCGTACGAGACGTTCAGCAGATTAAAGCCGCTCCCAGCCGCTTCCGCCGGGCGAGATTGCGCCCACAAGAAGAGTGCACCCACGAAAACCACAAGTGCCGCAGCGGGCACGACCCAGATCACTTTTCCCTTAAACATATAAAGTCTATAGTTTATATAGGATTTAACGTCAAGCCGATTTTAGCGCAAGCTCCACGTGCCGGTCGCCGGGTCGTACAACTCGCTCTCGGCGAGGGAGTCCCGATTGCTGTCTCCCCCCACTACCAGAACTTTTCCGTCTGGAAGGAGAGTGCTGGTACAGTCGTCCCGATCCTGTATGAGCGCACCAGTTCCGCTCCAGGAATTGGTCTTCGGATTAAAGATCTCACTATCTGCCGGTCCTAATTGATATGAAACCAGAGCGAGCACTCGCCCGTACTTCAGTGGGCTCGCTGCCACAAGGTTATTATACGTTCCCGGTAATCTCGGCCCAGGCGACCACGTGTTCGTCGTGGGCGAAAAGATTTCCGTCTCAGCCCTATTGAGACGAACCGTTAGCTCGAATGCTCGTCCATCTAGCAGAGGACAGTACCTCACCCATCGTCCACCTTTTGTGGGAGCTGGCACCTTAACAAAGTTGGAAAAATCGGGCCAAAAGAGCCCACACCATTCAACGTTTTGATCATCAAATCCTTTCGTTAACAGACGACCGTCGACCAGTTGCGCCATCACGCTCTCAGATTGGAAATGGACCGCCTCAGAAAATTTCTTCCAATGACCCTCCGAATAGATCTCGTTGAAATAGTTAGCCGGTAAGGTCACCGAAAGGTTCGAATCGCTGCTGAACATCGCGAGTACGTCCCCATTTGGCAGACCTCGAAGATAGTTTCCACGGCATTTCACGCTTTCGAGCTGCGTCCACGTTTCCGTGTCGGGATCGTAAATCTCACAGGTATTTGTGTCTGTAAAGAACAGGTCGACAACCATCACCCGTCCATCAGCAAGCAGTGCGACGCTCGGTTGCGCACGGGCGAAATGCATCGATCCTGTTGCACGCCAGATCCCTGTATCTGGATCGTAGAGCTCACAACTGGTTAGGCCCCGATACTCCGGCCACCATTCATCTATCGTACGCCAGGGAACATAGGAGCATAGCCACTCGCGGAAATCATAGAACGGCATCCAATAAATGCCACCAATCACCAGCACCTTCCCACTTTGCAGCAAGACCGCAGCATGGTCTTCCCGCGCGCAGATGGGCTGGTAATGCGGACGCAGCGCTTCAATAATTTCAAACGAAACGCCAAGCACCAGAACGAGTCCGGCTGTGATTATGATCCTGCGGTTCATATCCAAGGCAAAGTAGCCGAATCGGCGGGCGCACCGCTCGTTAACAGTTTGTTAAATTTGAACCTGCCAAATGTTTTTTCTATTTCCGGGGCCTACCTTGTTGGCGCTTTGCTAACGCGTCGCTCCTTCGCTGAGTCATTACGAGTTCTGACCTTAGAGCGAAATTTTGCTGCTCCTATAACTGGGTCCAGCGTCACGCTGGTCAGGCCTGAGCAGAGCCTAACCGCTCACGGGCGTACTTGTTCTTTGTAATATCCTCGCACCAAGCGCGATTTTTAATATACCAGCTCACCGTTTGCTCCAAGCCACTGGCCAGCGTCTCTTCTGGCTTCCAGTCGAGCTCAGTCCGAATCTTCTCAATCGAAATCGAATAGCGCCGGTCGTGTCCCGGCCGATCCTTCACATGCGTGATTGCGCTGACGTGCGGCTGGCCATCGGCTCGCGGCGATAACTCGTCTAAGATCCGGCAAATCTGTTGCACGATCTCGATATTCGTCACTTCCGATTCACCGCCGATGGTGTAGGTCTCGCCGACTTGTCCCCGCTTCAGCACGCGAATTAACGCAAGGGCGTGATCGCGCACATGCAGCCAATCCCGGCGTTGTTTGCCATCGCCATAAATGGGCAGCGGTTTCCCTTCCAGCGCATTCAAAATCACCAGCGGAATCAGCTTCTCGGGAAACTGCATGGGACCGTAATTATTCGAGCAATTGGTGATTAAAATCGGCAGACCGTACGTGTGATGGTAGGCCCGGACCAGGTGATCGCTGCCCGCTTTGGAAGCTGAGTAGGGACTGCGCGGATCGTACGCCGTTTTCTCATTGAACGCCGGATCTGTAAGAGAGAGCGAGCCAAAGACCTCATCCGTGGAAATATGATGAAACCGAAACGCCTCTTTCTTTTCAGAATCGGTCAGCACCGCCCGATAATGCCGCGCGGCTTCCAACATTTTCAGCGTCCCAACGACATTCGTTTCGATAAACGGCAGCGGCGTATCGATCGATCGATCGACATGACTCTCCGCAGCGAGGTGCATCACGGCGGTGATTTCGTGCTCCGTGAGCAGCTTCGCCACCAGCTCTTGATCCAAGATCGAACCGTGAACAAAAACCAGCCGAGGATCACCCTTCAATTCCTCGAAATTCGCGCGATTTCCCGAGTAGGTCAGCGCATCCAAAATCACCACGCGATCCGGCGTCAGCTCGGGCGGGGGCGCAGTGGGCCGAAGCAGTTCATGGACAAGATTCGAGCCGATAAATCCGGCACCACCCGTTACTAATAGTCTCACGATTTTGCCTCCCATTCCCAACGCTCTAAAGTTTCACGCAATGCCTGCTCGATCGGTCGCATAGGTAAGCCATAGCGCTCCGCCTTCGATGTATCCAGCACACAATTTGATCTGGGCGTTTTAACAATTTTCATAAAACTTTCCAGTGATTCAAAGAAACAAAATTCCTTGAGCATCGTTCCCGCGCCCTCCCGCTCCCGGCGGCCTAAACGCGATTCCCCTTCCCGCCGGATCAGGGCCACCACTTCCTCGGTCATTACCGAGCCAGGATTCGTCAGGTTATACACGCCCGTCGGCAGATTTCGCGTCATCGTCTGCCAGCACGCCTCCACGTAATCGTCCAAGTGCGAAAGCGAATTCCGCACGTTCAACAAGGTCTGATAACGCATCAACTTGCTGAGGTAATTCCGCGCACTATCGTGCGAATCAAACGGCACACGCATCCGCCAGATGTAGACGTCGCTGGCGGGCTGTTGCTTCAGAAGCCACTCTTCCGCGTGCGCCTTAGAACCGCTGTAAAAACTGCACGGGCGATGCTCGAAACAAAAATTCGGCGCGTCTTCCTCGCAAAAACCGAGCACTCGGCCATTGGAATCGACGCCTTTATCGCCCTGATAAATGCACCCGCTGGAGACGTGACCCCAGCGAATTCCGAGCTCCGCGCAGACCTCGCCGATACGGAGTGGAACCACCACATTACCGAAAATCGTCTCAGCACGCTGAACTTCACATGCGTCGACATTTGGTTTGCCCGTGAATCCAGCGGCGTTGATTACAAAATCGGGTCGCTTCTCTTTCAGCAGCTTTCGCAAGACTTCCGGCTGGGTATAGTCGATCTCAGCCCGTGATGGGCCGAAGAAATCGACCCTTTGGTTGCGAAAGAAACGTGTGAACCGTCCGCCGACATAACCGCTCGCTCCCAGTAAAACTACCATTCCGCGAAACGATAAACCGGGCCAGTGAGCGGGTACAGTCTAATTACCAGTGACTAGTACGAAGCGACGGCGCGACCCGCTCCCGCATGAGACTCGTGTTCATGCTTACGAGGCGAACCACTGACCAAACGAGCGGCAAAGTACGAGCCGCCCACGATGATCGCAGCCAAAGCCTGCGCAACAATCGTCTCGACGGTCGGGTAAAGCGAGAACCAAACGCCTGTCCAGTCCGGCATGTAGGGCTCCAGAAACGCCAGCTTCGTCGTCGGCAGCCACGAGGCTAATTGCATTTCTTGCGCCTCTTCCCCCACCATCACCAAGAGCACGGCACCCAGCATAATTCCCGTGAAGATCAGCATCTTCCGATACGGCAATTTCTTGTGTGCCCAGAACGTGAGTACGGCCACAATTCCAGTGAGAACCGCGCCAACCGCAGCGCCTTGGTACACCGTCAGCTCGCCCAGTTTCAGGTAGTAGCTTTGGAGGAACAACACGACTTCAAAGCCCTCGCGGTAGACCGAGCTCATGCCCAGCAACACCAAGCTCCAGTAGGTAGAGGACGACATTTGACCGCTTTGATCCAGAATCTCCTGCTTCTTCTTGTTATGCGCCACGATCCAACCGCCCCAGTAAATCTTGTGTAGGAACCAATTCATGACAATGAGCAAAACCACCACGGCGACCATTCCCGTCACAGCCTGAAGCACCAGCATCGAGGTCACCTGAGTCAGGTCACTCATCAGCCCCTTGAAGGCAAACCACGTGAGAATCGTCACCAGGAAACCCGCACCCGCACCCAGGAAGATCGGCTTGGCGAATTTTCCGTTCTTACGAGTCAAGCCGGCTGTAATAGCGGCCAGTACGAGGATGCTTTCCAGACCTTCGCGAAACACGAGCACACCGATATCCACGATACCGGCCATCGAGCCCGCCTTTTCCGTGGTCGGATCGGGCGAACCATTGCTCGTGACGCCCTGCCAAATCAAAACACCCAAAACTGGTGCGGCCGCAAGGAGCGCCAGAACCCACTTGGCCGTACCGCTCAATTTCCAACCGCTGTTCATCGAAATACTTAGCTCGTTCATCCAGCGTAAGATCTCAAATGGCCGGATGCACCGCTAACCGCGAGTTGCTATTTATTGACGCGCGGTTGTCCATTGGAAGACGGTCGACGCATGAATTGATCCGCCCGCCTCTACCGACAAGATAAATCCAGCTCCAGGTGAAGCTCGAATTATATTGCTTGAGCGGGAGAGGAGCGCTACTTCTGCTCAACGGGGCGACATTGAAGCCCTTTTTCTTGAAAGGATAATATGGTATTTCGAATTGTTCTGGGGTTGATCGTTGTTGTGATTCTAGGTGTGCTGGGCGTTGCGGCTGCCGGTTATT
>CAVURW010000231.1:0-10928 GCA_963743595.1 uncultured Verrucomicrobiae bacterium | reverse complement strand
TTTTCTGCCGCGTGTACTTCGTACAACTCTGGCGTATACTTGGCCGCCCGCTTCGTCAGCGGTTACGTCGAGACGAAGGCCAGCCCCGAATTCAGCGGCTCCGTTCATGCCTGGGCGGAGGTCTATTTGCCAGGCGCGGGTTGGAAGGGATTTGATCCAACAGAAGGGCTTTTGGTGAGCTCCCGTCACTTGCCTGTGGCCGTAGCTCGTCATCCCGAGTACGCCATGCCCGTCATGGGTAATTTCCTCGGTCCGACCACAGCCTTTTTAAAGATGGATGTCTCCCTGCAAGTTCTCGAGATCATGTGACCTTACTCTGTCGTCCCGTGCTGGAAGTGGTTCGGCACTTGCTCTCTCGCGTCGCTCGTTACTTTAAAATTGTCTGAACTCGACTCTCGAACACACGCCTAAAAAATGCTACCCTCGTCATTAACTGTCAGAATCGGTTGCAAACTTGTCTACGAAACCCCGCAGCCCACGCCCATTTTTCTCGTGGTCACGCCACGCCCGGAAAATGGTCAGTTCGTGCTCCAGGAAAAGCTGGCGTTTTGGAATGATGGCTACTTTGAGCAGTTCGAGGATTCTATTGGCAACGTAGTCCATCGCTGGATTCTTCAGGCCGGGAAGACAGAGGTCGTCCACGATGCGATCTTAAACGTCCCTGCCGTCCCCGATGATGCTAACCCCAAAACGTACTCCGTTCCCGTTTCTCAGATGTCGTGGGCAGTCCTCCGTTACACGTTGCCCAGCCGATACTGTGATTCCGATAAACTTCTAAGTTTTTCATTTGAGAACTTCGGCGGTTTCGTCACAGGGGTGGATCGCGTCATAGCGATCTGCAACTGGGTCCAAAAAAATATCCGGTATGTCACTTTATCGGGCCGCTCGGACCTCTCAGCATCCGAGGTCATCGCGCGAGGCTATGGCGTTTGCCGTGACTTCGCCCACGTCGCGATCTCGCTCTGTCGAGCGCTCAATTTACCGGCCCGATACGTTACTGGACACTTGCCCGATATCGGCTGTTTCGACCCCGGAACTCCGATGGATTTTCACGCCTACTTCGAGGTTTACCTGGAGCATCAATGGCGAACATTTGATGCTAGATTCAATACCCCACGAATTGGCCGAATCAAAATCGCCCACGGACTCGACGCCGTAGACGGCTCCTTCTCCACGGTGTATGGCCCCGCTGTACTCACCTTCTTTGAGGTGTGGTCGTATCAAATTGACCCAAACCAGGTAAAGGTCGGGGACCCCGTGGATCTTTCGAAACGCTTGGATGGAACGCCGGTCCTACGGTTCCAGTAATCGCCAGCGTGACGCTGGACCCATTATTGATCTGCCCAGGTCGCAGGCCTGGGTCTCATCGCAAAGCGTTTGCAGGCTGAAAGCTTACATCAAATCGTTTGATCACTAACAGATCAATCCTTTTGAAAAGGAGGCTCACCACGCAACGAGTCTCGTCAAAACACGCTCCCGAAGAGCGTTACCACTTCGGCTTCGACGCCAAAACCGTCTTGGCACCCAGCACATTGAAATCGCGCTGGAACACGAACATCTCTCGGATTTTCTTGTGCTTAGCCACTTGATCGAGCGCACGGATCATCTCACTGCGCTCGTATTCGGAATACTTTTTCCATTGCTGAACGGCTTGAGCCAGCGGCTGAAACTTCGAGTAGGGCTCGTGATCGGAGGATTGCAGCATTGCGCTGATTAAAGCCTCCATCCGCGAGCGGAAAAAGTCTTGCGGATCTTTCCACAATCCAGAGAGCATGGCCATCGGCTCCACCACCTTGATTAAGGCGACGACTGCCGCATAGCGCGTGTGAAGAATCCCACCCTCTGACTTGATCATGTCCCGGCAACCATCGAGAAGGTTGTAGAGCTCTCCTGGTGTTTCCAGGTAATCGAACCAGCCTTGAACTTGCGGGGTGATTACTGGTTCCGACACAACTTTGGGTTGGGGCGCCGCGAACATCAGCTTGACGGTTTGCATGAGGCTCTTCACAAGTGCAGAACCTACCAGATCAATTAAATAAGCGCAATAGAAAGCAATCATTTAGACGACAGAAACATTGATACAATTAACCGCGTTGCTACTTTCGCTGGTGACCCTGCTTCAGCGGATTCGTTTCTACCAGCAGCTCGGGATGTTTATTTGCGCCGGAATCCCTCTGGCGGTTGGCGTTCCACGGCTCGCGGAGACCATGAAGATCCGGGGCTTAGGGCGAAACGATTCCACGAGCGTTCGTAGCAGCCGGAATTTTTAATCCCGCTCGCCAGCGATAGTTAAACGATAATGCGATCTCCCACCTGCAAAACCTTCCCCGCTTCACTGGGCGGGATGGACGTGTTAATCGCGAATCGGTAGTAGTGGTTAAACCGCTCTGCGTTCGACCACGGCGGGAGATGCTTCTTTCGCAATTCCATAAATGTCTTCTGAAACTGTTCCTGTGGCGTCGCCCGTTCGGGATCACGGGTCGGTACAACGCATCGTTGACACGGGTTATGCCCAAACAACTGAACGTTTCCGATGGTGAACAGCTTCAATTCCTTGGGCTTACCAAAGAGATGATCCTCCCAAAAACTCGGGACGTCAGCAATCTCCAGATTCGTGCGAAACCGTCGGCGTGCACTCTCAAAACTCATCTGCGAGTACCACGTCGAGACCGTTTGCAGACTCGCCTCGCTCACGATTGTCGGGCCAAAGGCCTCGCGATCATCGGGAAAGCCGGACGCTTCATCTTGAACGAGCTTAACTGGAAAGCCAAAGAAGTCTGACAACCAGGCGTTCAATGGGTCTGGCTTGAAAATTGAAAAAGTCGTCGTTTGCTCGTCGCCGGTTAGCCACAGCGTGACTTCGCGAAAATCGGGCGAGAATTTGGAGCGAATTAACTGGATACGACCCGTTCGCTTGGCGTTCACCACTTTTCCCTCGCCATCCACAAGGGCGTAGATGCGATCTCCCCTTAAAAATCCACCGGGGGTGATATCAACTCGATCTAGAGAGACGCCGTCGAATGATTTAATGGGATAGACGAAGATCGAACTTAGAAGCATGGACGATAGGCTTTTCTTTCAACGACAACGAGGTGCCCCATTTTTCGGAGCACCTCGCTCTCTATATCAAACGACTTTACACAGCGGGCTCTTGCCCACGAAGTCCAAAATAGACCGTCTTGATCTCTTCCCGGATCTTTTCCACCGTATGCGGCTCGCGCACTTTAAACGCAACTGCCCGCAGCAAACCGAACGATAGGTAAGCGAGGAAGACATAAGGGAATGCGCTAGCTGGGGGTGTCGGTGCGGGATTCGGGAAGAAGGCCCCGTAAGCGGGAACAGCCAGGAGTAGGAGGGCTGCAGCGCAGAGAACTATGTCCATGGGCTTCAACTCACCGAGCTTCTTTAGATACATCGGCGCAGCCAGAGTAACCAGAACGTAAGCGCCTAAGAACCCGAATGCTCCCATCGTGCCGGCATCGTTAAACGAATCGAGCACCTCGCGGTGACCGATTGCGTAGTAGCACGTGATAATCACGAACATGAGCACGCCCATTGTAGCAAGAGCAACGTAGGGAGTTTTGTTGTAAGGATGGGCCCGACGAATGCCGTCATGGAAGTTCCCATGCTTGCCCATCGCGAACATCACCCGAGCACCAGCATTCATACAGGAAAGCGCCAGCGCAAAGAAGCTGACCATGGCACCGATCGAGAGCGGGGTCGATAGAATCGGAACACCGTACATCGTCGAAAGCACATTCAGCGGCGTATCGATATTATCGAGCGTCTTCTCGTAGCCCCGCGTACCGAGAACTTCTGTGTAACAGACGAACACAAAGAAGAGACCGGTTGCGACTAGGCTCCAGATGATCGATTTCGGGATCGATTTCAGAGGATTTTTCGCCTCTTCACCGAAGGCAGTTGAACTTTCAAACCCGACCAGGCTGAAGACCGCGATGACCACACCGAACCCGAGGCTCGAGACCGTAACACCTTGCATGCTGAACTGGGCTGTATCGGGAACGAAGCCGTGTTTGGCTAGTACAATGAAACAGAGGATCGTGATTAAGATACAGGAAATGCCTTCCAGGATGAGCATCGAAATCGCCGATATCACCATGTCCTTATAGGCCATGACAAAGCAGGCGACCAAGCAGATGGCGAACAGCAGAACGGCAGGCAAGGAGATCCCCATGAGATCCAGCAATTTAGCTGCAAAGATCGTAAACCCGGCTGTTCCCGCAATCCCGATAAATAGATAGGCCCAAATCAAACACCAGCCCGAGAGTGAGCCCAGGGTTGGTCCCAGCCCCATCGACGAGTAGATGTACATCGAACCAGAATTGGTCGATCGCTTCGCAAACTGGTTCAGATTAAATGCCACAAATAGGAGCATGATCGTTCCCAGTGCGTACGGCATCCAACTGACGTTTCCTGTCATGCCGAACATCGCGGGTACGATCAACGCCGCCGTCATGGTGGGTGATATTAACGCGATATTCTGCGCGAGCAGCCCTGAAAAACTTAAGCACTCTGGCCGAAGTTTATTTTCTTTCATCTTCATTATACTCTTCCTTCCTTGTTGTTTTTGTTTTGTTTTTTCGGATTAAAAGCGTTGCGTCCGTGGAATCGCCCGTTTTGGCTGTTTCTGCGCAATCGGAGCAAACCCAGCCTCCGGTAACGGTGAAGCGACCAGTAAAACCTCCACATCCCGGCCTCCCATGGCGATCAGCCGATGAGCCAGACGTGAATCAAAATGAGCGCTATCCCCGCACTCGAGATCGTATGTCTTTCCCGCTAGGGAAAGACGAAGCTGGCCAGAGAGGACGTGAACCCATTCCTCGCCCTCATGATGAAAGTGCTCATTTCCAGTGCGATCCTTCGACACCGTGATCCGAATCGGTTGCAAATTAAAAAACCGCTCCGCATTGGAAAGCGGGGTGTACGTGAGACCATTCGCCGTCTTGTAGACAGCCTCTTTCCCTCTCACAATAACACACGGCTCCACGGCAATTTCAGTCTCAAATAGGGATGCAAGCGAGACGCCGAACACCCGTGCCAAGGTCAAAACCGCGGCAATCGACGCCTGACGATCACCCGTCTCCAGGCGAGAAAGAAAAGTCTTCGAGAGCGCACTTCGCGTGGCCAACTCACCCAAGGTCCACCTGCGTTGCAGCCGAAGTTCCCTTAACCTCGCTCCAAAGGAGGCCAACTGAATTTCGACGGAATCGAGGACAATGCTCATAAATAAAGGAAAGTCGGTTGCCTAAGCGGCAATCGCTCGTTGCCGAGCAGGCGCAATGCCAATGTCAGCGTAATCAACGCTATGCTGCCGGGCGCTTTGGACGACATCCGCCTGCTGGAACGTGCACGCCTTGTGCTGCTGTGAGCCTCGTCAGGGGCGAAAGGACCACATGCCGCTCGTGCCTTTATGGTACGAGCAAAATCAGTCCCAAAAGCATTTTGACTCGTAGGCGACTCCGCCCGCGCCCGCGCGCCTTGCCCTGCTGTGAGCCCCGTCAGGGGCGAAAGGACCACATGCCGCTCGTGCCTTTATGGTACGAGCAAAATCAGTCCCAAAAGCGTTTTGACTCGTAGGCGACTCCGCCTGCGCACGCCTTGCGCTGCTGTGAGCCCCGTCCGGCCTAATGCCCGCTACCGGCCCCAATAATGATCGGGCCAGCCGGTTGCGGGGACGGTTGCGGGGCGACGGACGGAGCGCCACCTCCGAATTGGGCCTTAGCTGCGGCCAGCAGATCGGAGACGGTAGCGATCATATCTTTCGCTTCCGGGTGCAGCGGGTTTTGCTTAATCACTTCAAACAGAGCTGCAAGTTTGTCAGCACCAGGAGCCAGTTTGTAGGCGGCCAGTCGCATCTGAAAAACGAGCGAGGGTTGGACCACGCGCGTCCACCGATCTTCGTCCGTTTCATCGAAGTGCAGCATGCCACCGTAGGTGTTCCAAGACGTCAACACCTTGGGATCATTCGCGTCGGCCAACGGCTTGAGGACGTCGAGCTTATAGAGTTCCGGAGTCTTTTTCAGACTCCACTTGCCTTCGTCACTATCACCGAGATTGAGACCATAAAACTTGGTGATCACTGAATCGACAACCGCCACGCCCTTCAGCTCGTTTCTGCCAATATCTGGATAGTTAGAACCCACAGATTCCAGCCAGACGGCAAAACTCTGTTTTAACCCAGGAGTCTCTGGCTTTAAGATGAACAGGGCGCTGAAACGAACCAGTCCGCAATGAGCCATCACCAAAGTGGGCGTGAGCGCTTTATCATCAATCGTCTGCGGTTTCTCGGGTTTCGGATGATGAGGTCGAGGTGTAGGCGTATGAGAGGCTTGCCCGGGATTGTTGGGATCCGTTGAAGCCCCATCCTCCGGCTTAGTGGCGAGTGCCTCCACGGCCGATTGATAAAGGTCCATCGCCTTATCTGGATCTGTGGAGGCGTCCGTGATTTCCTTGAAGAACTTCGCAAATGTATCGTCTTCTGCCTTTTTCTGATAGACCTTCAATTCATTCAATTCACGCTGCAGAGTATTGAGAGTATCAGTTTGCGCGAAAGTAGCTGAGGTAAAAGCTAGGAGGAGTGCTAAAGGAGTCCAACGCAGAAGGATTTTCATGGCGGAAGGTTTCGCCATTACGAAGCAGTGATGCGAAATTGTCAATTGCCGTAATTGAGTTTTTACGTCATCCGCCCAAGCTATAAACGGGCTTAAATCGTTGACGCGTGGTGACCGTAAATCATCGTTGAAACGAGTAACGCAATATCCGATAGACGGTCGCCAACGCCATGAGAAAACCACCACCCAAGATGCGAATGATGATGAAACTTCCCCGGAGGCTAGCTGGCCTGTCGTCGCTGCTTTGTACTTGAGGATTGTCATAACGCTCTGACTGCGCCGGGGAGTCGCTCCTGTCACTCTCCCGCGCTTTCTCCTCGGCATCCACCTCTGCAGCCTCGCGCTGATTCTCCTCAACAGGGTTGGCTACGATGACTTGGCCCAGGTTCTCCGCCAACTCCGCGTTCACTTTATCGCCACAGTGCGTTACGGAGAGGACGTAGAGCGCTTTCGTGCCCAGCACCAGGAAAAAATCGACGTTTCGCGTGATCCCATCCTCCGTCAATTCCACTCGGACAAAATAGGCCTGCTTCTCACCGATCTGCAGCTCTTGATCGCCCTTGATAATGCCGGTCTTCTTATGCGATTCCAGCCAATCCTGCACTCGGCTCTTGAACAGCTCAATGGTCGCATCAGAGATGGATTCAGGGGGTTGCGGTGTATTGAACCAACCGAGGCGGACATGCTCGGTATCATCCGGATCGCGAATGGTGTACGCATGCGTGATGAAATCGGAACCCGCATCTTCACTCCCGATGATCCAGTCTGTGGGCACTTTCAGCAGCAGCTCTTCCGAGGGATCTTTGATGAGTTTGAGCGTTTTCCCATCGACGCCAGAGCTGGCAATGCAGACGAGCACGCCCAGAATTCCCCCCATTCGAAGTATTTGTTTCATCCGCACGATCTCCCTTTGCTTGATTTACACAACCCGGACGGGACACGAGTGTGCCTCAAATCGCCAAGAAATCGAGCCCCTTGTCAGAACAAATTTGTTCGGCCATCAGAAGTACCTGGAAGAGAATCAGTAGCGGGTATTTTTATGCCTGGAAAACTTCACAGCTCAGTCCACGTTCCTGTCGCTGGGTCGTACAACTCGCAACTACTTAGCGCTCTCTCATCACCAATAAAAACGGCGTCGCATCCACCGATCACCAATACTTTGCCGGAGGGCAGCAGCGTCGCAGAATGGCTCGCTCGCGCCTGATTCAAGGAGCCAGTCACACTCCATTGACCCGTGGAAGGATCATAAATCTCGCAACTGGCTTGCGCAGGCCCTCGACTCGGCCCACCTCCGACGACGAACCGTGCCATTGGAGAGAAGCGTGAGCGTGGGGAAGTTTCGCGGGAAATGCATGGAACCCGTTAGGGACCATGTACCTGTTTTGGGATCATAGAGCTCCGCCGAGCTTTCAAAAACCCCTCTATCCCAACCACCACAAACCAGCACCCGTCCGCTCGGAAGCATCAGGGCTCGTCCTTCTGCATGGACATGAGCTAAAGCTACCGTCGGTTTCCACGTCTCCGTAGCCGGGTTGTAGATCATACAAGAAGTTCCATCTGCCGAGACTAGAAAAGTCTGGTCCGTGAGCTGCACAGTCCAAGCCGGGTACGGATTAGGGTTTCCAGGGGTACGGATGGTTTCGCAGCAACCGGTTTCGGGCTCGACACAGACAGGACAAGCGGAAAAAAAGACTTCATCTGAATGCCCAATCAATACCACACGAGGGCTGCCGTTTCGAAGTTTGGCCGCGGCGAGTGTGGGGGGGGCGGACCATGTTTCGGTGACCGGATCAAAGATTTTCGGCAACCGCGGCACGCCTCGCCAAGTATCGTCCATCTGCTCAAAGACGCGCCCATCCTTCAAGAGGAGCGCGGAACCGGCGCGGTCATTGCCGCTGGGACAGAGACGCCAGCGCCACGTTTTGGTGTCTAAAATCTCGCCATGCTCCGTCCATATAATTGTAGGGCTATACAACGGGATCCAAGTGCCCACCCAAGGAATGGATCTTAGGAATTGCAGATACTGAAAGGTGGCGTTGTCATTTGTAATCGTATTCCCGCCACTCACGAAAATGCGCCCGTCTTTCAGCAACGTAGCGTTGTGCCCAAATCGAGGAATGATCAGATCAGCGCGGTTCGATTTAAGAGATAATCCGATGAGTGACAACACCAGAACGATTAGGCAACCCGCAACAAGTTGTGTGCGCCGGGAGGTCATTTACGAAGTAGGCTATAGATTGGATGAAACCGGCGAAAGCAGGAATTGATTTGCGCTTAAACCGGCTCTCCGCTGGATTGAGTGGAGTGAACCGTTTCTACCCGGTGCTTGTATTGGCGATTATTCCTAGCTGCCTCACCGAGCTGCTCACGGGAAACGCGCCTCTACCCGTGTTCCTTTTACCGAAGAATTTCGTGCTCTTGATGGTCGTGTACGGGTTGCCAGCACTACTCATTCGCGATCTTTGGGTGAGCTGGAAACTGAACATGTCTGGGCTGTTTTGCCTGGGCTTGGTTTACGGAATCTTTAACGAAGGCCTCACTGCGCAAACGCTCCTGCTCAACCAACACTTACCCATTCAGAATTACAACGGCTACCGCTTCTTTGGGTTCAATTGGCCTTGGGCATTCTTCATCGTGCCGTGGCATGCGCTCTACTCGACCCTTTTCCCGATCACGCTGGTGACGTGGTGGTTTCCAGAGGCGCGAAATCGACTGTGGTTGTCCGGCTGGCTCTACTATCCCGCGACGGTGATCTTGCTCCTGTTCGGCTGTCTGATTTTTTTCTCGGCGGACAATAATTTATTCAAGCAAGAGCGGTTGCACACCCAAGTCCCGATGTTGGTATTTCTCCTGATGTGGATGGCGTTTTTCGTTCTCGCCTCACGCTGGTTCACGAAGGACGACCGCTTTCTCGAACGCCGTTTTCCGCTCGATATCCGGCCCATGGTGATCGGTTTTCTGTTCTATCCCGGCTTCGTTATCGGCTTCGCCCTCCTGGCACTCATTCACATCCCATTGCTCCTGTTTTGCGTCGTTATCGCTGCATTCTTTATCGGCGTACGCGAAGGGCTGATCAGAATGAACTGGATCACCGTGCCAAATCTGGCCGCCTTTGCCCTCGCCAACTACATCTCAGCGGCCGTTTTTACGCTCATCGCCGGACACACTTTATTACTCGTCATCACCGAAATCTTAACGATCACTCCTTTAACGATTCTCCTGGGTCGCTTACGAAAAGCGGCGTGACTCGCACATTGACTCTTGGGCAGGACAATCATTTTTCTTTAGCCAAGTGCCGCATAAAAGCCGAATATTCGGCAACGCCTATGAAACCCGTTTGGTTCACCCTACTCCTCGCTGGAATGGCAACGGCCCAAGTGCCGCCAGCCGCTGCTCCTGCCTCTGCAACCTCGACAATGCCAGCAAATCCGGTCCTACCGAGCGGATTGCTCATCCAGGGAACATCCAAGATCGGGACCGTCGATGGCGTCACGGTTGAGGCGTTGGAATTGCACTACTCACAAATCGCCACGACGATGTACAAACTGCGGATCAGCGTCCACGGACTCGATGGCGCAGGGGCGAGCATCGTTAACGAAGACGCCATTGATAACCTGCTAAAAGCGCTCGATTACCTCCAAACGCTGGACAAAAACGCCGTTCGGCTCGATCAACTCGAAGGCGTTTTCACGATGCAAGACCTGGAAGTGTGCATTTACACGACTCCGACGGGCGAGCGCTCCGCCCTGTTTCAATGCGGTAACGAAAAGCTCATTGTGGCACCGGATAAGCTTCCCGAAATTGCCGATCTAATCCGAAAAGGGCAGGCCAAGCTGAAGGAAATTCAGGTGCCCCTAGCCGCCGCGCCCTCACCCACACCCACGCCCACTCCGATTCCCTAGCAATACGTTTCATGTTTATGTACCGCTACCTTGACCCGTACCTGCTGCTGCCGCCTGTGCGTGGACGATGGAAAGGGCAACGCTACGCAGATGACCAGCAAGAAGGCGGCGGCGAACTGGCGATGTCATCGCCGAGATCGAGACCGACAAGGCGACCATGGAGGTCGAGGCGGTCGACGAGGGCACCATTGCAAAGATCCTGGTGCCCGAAGGCACGCAGGATGTCGCGGTCAACGACGTGATCGCGGTGCTGGCCGGCGAGGGCGAAGACGTGAAGGCGGCCGGGGCAGGGGCCGCCAGCGCGCCGCCCAAAGCTGCTGCTGAGAAGGCTGCCGAGGCGCCGGCCGCGAAGCCTGCGGCGAACGCCGCACCGGCTGCCCAGAGCAAATGGTGG
>CAVURW010000230.1:0-6616 GCA_963743595.1 uncultured Verrucomicrobiae bacterium | reverse complement strand
TAAAGCACCGGGGAGCCTACGACATGCAGGGCTGAGAGGTTGGCGCAGGCCGACGACCCGTGGAACCTGATTCGGATGACACCGACGGAGGGAGTTGCGGGGCTGAAGTACCCCTGCGCACCCACCGCCTGGTTTCTGAATTGCGAGCCCGCTTGAAGCACTCACCAGAAGCCATTCTTCCATGATCCAGCCCAACCCCTCAATCGCCGCCGAATCGACCCCTAAATCTGCCAAGAAACGCAAGCCGGCCCGTTACTCCGCTAAGAAATTCCAAGCAAGCGTAACGGCCCCTTTCCCGAATTCAAAGAAAGTGCACCTCAGCAGTGCGGCGCTCGGCGATGTTCGGGTGGCTATCCGCGAGATCGCGCAAGCACCCACGCGCGATTGGCAAGGCCAAGTGACGGAAAATCCCCCGCTACGCGTCTACGACACCTCCGGGCCCTACACCGATCCCGCCGCCGAGATCGACATACGCCGCGGTCTCCCCGCCTTGCGCCAGTCCTGGATTGAATCGCGGGGCGATACGGAAACCTACACCGGTCGCACCGTGCAACCTCGCGATAACGGCTACCTCACGGCCGGTCACGCGGAGTACGCGAGTCAGCGCGAGGCGAAATCGCGTCTCAAGCCATTTCCCGGCCTAAAACGCTCCGTACGCCGGGCGGCGAATGGCGCTAACGTCACGCAGATGCACTATGCCCGTCGGGGTGTCATCACGCCGGAAATGGAATACATCGCGGTGCGGGAAACGCTCGGCACCGATTTTAGCCGGAACGCCACCGATTACCCCACGAACGACGTTCGCCATCAACACAAGGGCCACTCGTTTGGCGCGCGTGTCAGTCGCAACCTCGTGATCACGCCAGAATTTGTCCGGGAAGAAGTCGCTGCTGGACGCGCGATTATCCCCTGCAACGTGAACCACCCTGAAATCGAGCCGATGATTATCGGTCGGAATTTCCGGGTGAAAATCAATGGAAACATCGGCAATTCCGCCGTCGCTTCGTCCATTGAGGAAGAGGTCGAAAAGATGGCTTGGGCGATTCGATGGGGCGCTGACACGGTGATGGACCTCTCCACCGGCAAGAATATTCACGAAACGCGCGAGTGGATTTTGCGTAATTCACCAGTGCCTATCGGAACCGTCCCGATCTATCAAGCTCTCGAAAAAGTGGGCGGGCGAGCGGAGGAACTCACCTGGGATCTCTACCGCGATACTCTCATTGAGCAAGCGGAACAGGGGGTCGATTACTTCACCATTCACGCGGGCGTTCTCCTCCGCTACGTGCCGCTCACGGCGCGCCGCATGTGCGGAATCGTCAGCCGCGGCGGCTCGATTATGGCCAAGTGGTGCCTGGCCCATCACCAGGAGAACTTTCTATACACGCACTTTGAGGAGATTTGCGAAATCATGCGCGCCTACGACGTCTCGTTCTCGCTAGGTGACGGCTTGCGTCCGGGTGCAGGTGCCGACGCCAATGACGAAGCGCAACTGGGTGAACTCCGCACTCTGGGCGAGCTCACGCAAGTCGCGTGGAGACACGATTGCCAGGTAATGATAGAGGGGCCGGGCCATGTGCCCATGCACCTGATCCAGGAAAACATGGAGCTGGAGCTGAAACAGTGCGCGGAAGCTCCGTTCTACACGCTGGGGCCTCTGACCACGGATATCGCGCCGGGCTACGATCACATTACCAGCGCGATCGGCGCGGCGATGATCGGGTGGTACGGCTGCGCGATGCTCTGCTACGTCACGCCCAAAGAGCACCTCGGCCTGCCCAACAAGAATGATGTGAAAGAGGGCGTTATCGCCTACAAAATCGCGGCTCATGCGGCCGATCTCGCCAAGGGCTTCCCTGGCGCGTCCGCACGCGATAATGCGCTCAGCAAGGCGCGATTCGAATTCCGCTGGCAGGATCAATTTAACCTGGGCCTCGATCCCGAGCGGTCACGGGAATTTCATGACGAAACACTTCCGCAAGAGGGCGCTAAATCGGCCCATTTCTGTTCTATGTGCGGCCCGCATTTCTGCTCGATGAAGATTACCGAGGAAGTTCGGCAGTACGCGGAAAAAAAGGGCTTGAGTGAACAGGCTGCTCTGGAGCATGGTTTGCAGGAGAAAGCACGCGAGTTTGTCCAGAGTAGTTCGGCACCGATTACCCCATAACCTGGCAACTGACGTCTTTTTGGTTCTATCCACCGTGCAGGTCTCTCTTGTAAAACCCCTTTTCCTTGCTGGAGGTAGCGGTGCAACCGCCAGGACCTGACGTATTGACGGAGGTTGCCGACCGGTTGCTGGTCGATCGCGCGCAATCGGGTGACCCGACCGCCTTTGACGAACTGGTGAAGCGCTACCAGCCGCGCCTTTTCTCGATGATCTACGGCATGACGAACAATCACGCCGATACGTGGGATCTCTGTCTCGAGACGTTCGAAAAGGCCTACCAAAGCCTGCTTAGCTTCAAGAATAACTCGGAGTTCTATACCTGGCTTTATCGCATCGGATACAACCTGACCCTTAATTTTTTGAAACGGAACAAGCATCGGTTCAACATGAGCTTGGACGATGAAGACCTCGATCTGAGCAACCGGCCCGAGTTGATTGATCCAAATATCGCTGGTGACGGAGAGAAACAGGCTCGAATCAACGAGCTGAAAAAAAAATTGAACGAATCCCTATTGAAATTGTCTGAAGAACACAGGGCAGTCGTGAACTTCTTTGACGTCCAGGGTCTTAGCCATTCGGAAATAGCTAAAATCGTGGGTTGCAAAGAGGAGACCGTTCGGTCAAGACTGTTCTACGCCCACAAGCAGCTGCAAAAATACCTAAAAGGATACCTTTGAGACTATGACGAACCCCACACCAGACTCCGAGCTCATGTCCCTCCAGATGCTGCTCGCCTCTAAACGCAACGAAATCCCAGCGGATACAGAGGTGAATCGCTTTCTCATTGAACTGCATCGCCGCCAACGCGCGCAGCTCCTCACGAAGAAGCCCAGCTTACTAGAGCAGGCTCGCGAATGGTTCGGTTCCCTCTCACGGCCACAGCTGGCTTACGGTATTGCAGGATCCTTCGCCTGTGCCGCCATCTTCGCGGTCACCTTACTCGGCGGCAGACACGATGGTGGATCGACCTCCACCGCTTCGGTCACGACTTCCAAGCCTTCCGTGCTCTCTGCTGCGGTCACAGATGTGATTTGGCAACCGCTGCACCCGGCTCACTCGGTGCTCGCTTCGGTCTTCAATTCGGGACGCTCTATGGAAGAGCTTACCATGCCGAAAGTGAATTCGGCGCTGAGCTTCGCTGAGACTCGTTTTCACCCCACCGCACCCCGCTTTGTTCTCACTAACTCTCGCGTCGCCTACGATTCACAGGCGTCGTTCTAGTCGATGAACCAAGCCGCACACTGTCGCAACGTCCTTTTAGTATTACTGGGGATTTCTTCACTCAGCGTATTCGTTTTTACGGTAGCAGTTCAAAGCGCTAGTGTGCTGGACGCTGTCGGAGAAGAGGTGAACGCCGTTTTTGAGAAGGCTAAGCCTGCGGTCGTTCATGTCAGAGTTTCCGGAGTCGGCTTCGTCCCGTCAGCTTCAGGTTTTTTTATCGATTCCGATGGCTCCGTCGTTACCTCCTCTGTACTGGTTTCACCCGATAACACCGCCATCGTTCGCTACAGTGATGTCGATTATCCCGCACGTGCGATTGGCACCGATCCGCACACGGGACTCGCCTTGCTTCACATTAATGCCACAGAAACACCGTCTCTCCAATTCGGCACGACTAGCGACCTCAAAACTGGTTACGCCGTTATCGCCATTGGTTACCCACTCGATCTGCCGGTGAGCCCTTCCCCAGGTTTCGTAACGGGATTCGATATCCGCTTCCGTGATCAATTCTTCCCAACAACCCACATTCACGCAAACGCCTCTATCAGCCCAGGCGAGCTCGGTGGACCTGTGTTGAAATCCAACGGCACGCTTGCTGGGATGATCGCGAACACGCCCGATGCTAATCGGACCATCTACATTCTTCCTTCGGAAGCGATCCAGAAGGCGATCTCCGATTTCAAAATCTATGGCAAAGTTCGCCAAGGTTGGGGTGGCATAAATATTTCTGTTGCCGCAGATGCACCCGATTCCCATACGGCGCGTGTTAGCAGCTTAGCTCCTGGCTCGCCTGCGTCTAAAAGTGGCATTGAAATTGGCGATACGATCTTGCGGATCGATTCACGGGAAATCCATGACCCAGCGGATTTGATGGACGCCTCGTTCTTCTCCCATCCCGGTGATACCGTTAATGTCTTTGTTCGGCGGGAAGACCAGCTCTTTACCTTTCCGTTGGTGTTGACAGAAAAGCCGGAGACAGCGGTCATTTCCGCTCCCGCTAACACGCCTGAGACACCTTCGACGACGCCGAGTGGGTTGCCGTAGTCGTTTCGTTCGATGAGACGCAAAGACCTTTTGCCTTTGCTTCTCGCTGTATTACTTGTAATCCGGGGCACTCCACGACAAAAAATCAGAGAGTGCCGCCGAGCTGATTGACTACTACCTTTTTCATTATGAGGAGTCCAATCAAGACCAACAAATACTCTACTGGGCTCGCACTTATGATCAACTGGATCAGAGTAGACCTCCAGTCTCTATCCAGGGTACCTGGAAGCTCTGAATCCCACGGTGACCCCGCCGCCAAGTGTCGCGGGTAAGTGACCTGGAAATCACGTAAGGTCGTTACAGTAGGCAGGCTTATTCATGCGGTAAGGGCGGCACGATACAAACTGCGGGAAAGCGCCTCTATTTGATTGATTTCAATCACGAGCCTCACTAACTTTACTTGCAATAGCGGCGTTTATTCGCTGCTATTATCCGAAAGTTTTCGAGTTTTCATGAGCAAGCATCTCTATTTGGCGGTGGATTTGGGGGCCGAAAGTGGCCGGGTTATTCTAGGAACGCTCGAGGGTTCTCGGCTCACTCTGGAAGATGCGCATCGGTTTCCGAATAGCGTGGTTCAACGGGACGGCCATTTCTTTTGGGATCTCGCCGCTCTGGAAGCGCAGATCGTGATCGGCTTACGTAAAGGCGCGGAACTGGTCGCGACGAATCATCCGGGCGAGTCGATCTCCGGGATCAGTACCAATTCATGGGGTGTCGATTATGTCTGGGTCGATAAAGATCTCAAGCCCCTCGCTCCGGCGTACTGCTACCGGGATCCGCGCACGGAAAAGAGTTTGGAGCGACTCGATAAACAGATGCCTTTGCGTGAAGTTTACGCCGAAACGGGCATTCAATTGATGGCGATCAACACGATATTCCAGCTGGAAGCGGAGGTGCATGATGCGAAGGCCGAAGGGAAATCGGTGCCACCTGCGGGCACGACCGCGCTGTTGAACATCGCCGATTACGTCAACGCGCAATTGTCTGGAAACGCGCTCTCGGAGGAGTCGCTCGCCAGCACGACGCAGATGTACAGCCCGGTCTCCCGCACCTGGTCGGAAAAGATTTTGAAAGTGCTCGGTCTGCCCGCAGGGGTGTTTCCGAAAGTGGTGCCGAGCGGTTCGGTATTGGGCAAACTCCGCGCAAACGGTGGTTACGAACTCGGCTCATTTGAGAACCTCAAAGGGGCGGCAATCATTGGCACCTGCTCTCATGATACGGGTGCTGCCGTCGCTGCAATTCCCGTAAAAGCCGGTAGCGATTGGGTCTATCTCAGCTCCGGCACTTGGTCGCTGATGGGCGCGGAATTGGCGAGCCCCCAACTGACCGATGCGGCGCGCGAAGCCGGGTTTACGAACGAGCAGGGTGTTAACGGCACGACCCGGTTTTTAAAGAACATCGTCGGTCTCTGGATCATTCAGGAATGTCGACGCGACTGGGAATCCCAGGGCATGAAATTCAATTACGATGAGCTGACGCAATTGGCGGCAGCGCAGTCCGTTCCGGCTTCCATTTTGCCAATCAACGATCCGCGTCTGCTGCAACCGGGGAACATGCCCGGAAAAATCGAAGCGATTTGCCGGGAAACGAATCAGCCCGTGCCCGCGTCACCTGGCCAAATGGTGCGAACCGTTCTGGAGAGCCTGGCCCAGGCATACGCGGATGTCTTGAAAAAGCTGGAGGCCTTGACCGAGAAAAAATTTAAGGTGCTGCATATTGTGGGCGGTGGCGCGAGGAACGAGCTTCTGAATCAATTAACAGCGGACGCCACGAAAATGGAAGTGGTCGCCGGACCGATCGAAGGCACCGCAATTGGAAACATTTTGATCCAGGGCTTGGCACTGGGTCACATCAGCGACTTGAATCAACTGCGCGAGGTAGTTCGGGAATCGTTCTCGACCCGGACGTATCAACCGAGGAAATGACAACTATGACTTCTTATCAATTTGTGACGAATCTTTGGGACGCAGGCTATGCGTCGACTCTCGACCCTGTAGGTCGGCTGATCTACCGCTCCAACTTGCTCGGCTCGGATCAACGCATCACCAATACCGGTGGCGGAAACACGTCCTCGAAGATCGAGGAAATCGATCCGCTTACGGGTGAAAAAGTTCAGGTGCTGTGGGTTAAGGGCTCGGGCGGCGATCTGCGCACGTCCAAGAAAGAGAATTTCGCCTCGCTCTA
>CAVURW010000229.1:0-30416 GCA_963743595.1 uncultured Verrucomicrobiae bacterium | reverse complement strand
AGGAGGCGTACTCGAGCGGATGATCCTCGACCATCACAGCAAGGCGTTTGGTCTTTTTGTCATAAGGGGGGCCTTTAGGTACCGCCCATGATTTGAGAACACCGTCCATCTCCAAACGAAAATCGTAATGCAGATGAGAGGCATCGTGTTTTTGTATAACAAAAATCGGATCTTTCTTTCTTCGATTTCTGGTTTTTCCGACCGGTTCAGACGTTTCGTCAAACTTTCGCTTCCGATTGTATTCTGAAACATCAGTGGTACGTGGAGAAGAACGAGGTTTGGCTCGATCAACGTCCGGTTGGCTGTCTATGAGCTTGACTGGAGAGCGAATTTTCTGTTTCAACGTCAGCACCGGAGCGAAGAGGTCCCCAAGCTTTTCCAGGCGCTTCAAAGCGGCAGCGGATTCAAAAAAGACCAATGAAGCATCCTGTTTTTTCGCGCATAGCTCGATCTCGATCCATTCCAGAGGCATCGAAACGAACGGGCGTTCCTTGGCCCTTAGGGAGTAGACACAGACCGTCGTCTTTGTTTCTGCGTTTTGACTCCAATCGACGAACACCTTACCGCCTCTGACCTCCCTTTTCATCTTAGACGTCACCAAATCGGGATAGTTTTGTTCGAGTTTTTGAGCTACTGCCTTTGCGAAAAGTCGCGTTTCTTCATAGGTGCATGGCGTGTTTAAAGGAAGGTACGCTTGCATTCCTTTTGAGCCGGACGATTTCACAAAAAGTTGCAGTCTCATTGCATCAAACCAGTCGCGCAAAAGCAGCGCCACACGCGCACAATGCACGGCGTCGGCGGGAGCGCCGGGATCGAGATCAAAAACGACAGAACTCGGTCTTTGAATATTTGGCGCTTTCGCAAGAAATGTGTGGAGTTCCAGATCGCCGAGGTTAGCCGCCCACACGAGTGTGGGTAAATTGTTCGGCAAGCAGTATTGAATCCAGCCAGCGGAATGATGGTGAGGCACACTCAACGTTTTCACGAACGAAGGGATCGGCTTGGGACATTGCTTTTCGTAAAAGTAATCACCTTCAACACCGTTCGGATATCGTTTGAAAGTAAGCGGTCGATTCTTGAGGTGTGGAAGTAAAAACGGCGCGACGCGTATGTAATAGTCCAACATTTCACCCTTCGTAAAACCGATTCTAGGGTAGAAAACCTTGTCGAGATTTGAAACGGTAACTGGAGTACCCCCGACATCCAGCGTTTGTTTAATGGCAGCTTTTGACATTCTTCGCTTAACGTAAAAATTGAATTATTCTAAAAGTTCCACCGACTCGCGCGAATGCTCCACATAGCCCTTATTTAGGCGCAGGCCCACGTCGCTAGTTTAGTCGCATTTATCTCCAAAGCAATTTGCGTGCGCAATTTCAGAATGTATATTTCGAGATGCGCTCGATGTGGAATGGCACGATCTCGTTCGGTCTCGTAACTATACCCGCTGCTTTGTATCCGGCCGTAAGCAGCGAAGAGCTAAACTTCAAACTTCTACGGAAATCGGATCAAAGCCCTGTTAACTATAAACGCGTGGCACAGGCCGACGGAAAAGAGGTGCCTTGGGACGAAATTGTAAAGGGCTATGAGTACGAAAAAGGGAAGTTTGTGGTGCTCAAAGACGAAGACTTTAAACGGGTCGACCTGGAGGTAGCTGCTCAGACGATCGACATCATGGACTTTGTAGAGGTAAGAGAAATAAACCCCATGTTCTTTCAAAAGCCCTACTATCTCGAACCGCAAAAGGGGGGCGAAAAAGCATACGCATTGCTTCGTGAAGCTCTCCGAGATTCCGGCAAGATGGGAATCGCGAAAGTGATTATTCGAACTCGAGAGCATCTCGCCGGAGTGAAAGCTCAGGGGGATGCGCTCATCCTCGAAATCATGCATTTCGGGACGGAACTAGTCGATGCGGACGACCTCAAGTTCCCGACATCGGACCAGGCCCGTCCGCGTGAGGTGGACATGGCAAAGAAACTTATCGAGGGCATGACGGTGACGTGGAATCCGGACAAATACAAATATGCCTATAAGTCGCAGGTGATGGCGATGATCGAGGAGAAGATCAAAAATCCGGATCAGACACGCAGCCCCAGCCCATCGCCGAAAAAGCGGCACGATAATGTCATCGATTTAATGAGCGTGCTCCAGGAAAGCCTCTCTGCCACCAGCAAGAAAAAGTCCACGGTCAAATCGACTAATCGCAAGGCACCCTCCAAACCTGCTAAGAAAACCAAGGCGGCGTAGCGGTGGAGCCCCTCAGCTTTGTAGAGCCAATGAAGGCGTCTTCGGTTGCTCCACCCCCGGACAACGGCGAGTGGATTTACGAGGTTAAATTCGACGGTTTTCGAATGTTGGCCGTTAAGAACGAAGGCGATGTCGACCTTTGGTCGCGAAATGCCAAGCCGCTAAACAAACGATTTCCTGAGGTGGTTAACGCAATCTCTCGGTTGCCTCTTAAACACGGTATTTTCGACGGCGAAGTTTGCGCACTCGATGCTGCGGGCCAAAGCTCATTTCAGCTGTTGCAAAACCAGGCCGAAACGCCAACCGCCGTGGTCTATTACCTCTTTGATCTTCTCGTTGAAGGTAAAGACGACTTGCGATCACTGCCTCTTCTAGAGCGGAAAGCCAGTCTCGAACAGGTCATGAAAAGTGCCAGCGATCCGTTACATCGATCTCTGTTCTTTGACGCCAATCCCCGAGCGATACTCGCCAAAATGAAAGCGGTGGGTGTAGAGGGTTCCATCGCTAAGCTCAAAAGCTCTCGCTACGAATCCGGGCAGCGAAGTCCCAACTGGGTGAAAATCAAATTTCAAAAATCACAAGAATTTGTAGTTGCCGGATACACATTGCCAAAGAAATCGCGCCAGTATTTTGGTGCGCTCATTCTCGGCTATTACCAGGAAAAGCGTCTGGTTTACGCTGGTCGGGTTGGAACGGGATTCGACGAGAAAACCTTGAGGGGGATTTTTGGGCAGCTAAAGAAACTCGAAATCGAACAGCCACAGGTCGAGGAGATTCAAGAACCGTCGGGCCGTTGGCGGGCCAAGAGATCGAAGCCATCCGACGTCCGCTGGGTAAAACCGAAGCTGGTCGCACAGGTGGATTTTACCGGATGGACCGACGATGGAGTGTTGCGCCATCCCTCATTTCAGGGGCTAAGAGAAGACAAACGTCCCCGCGAAGTCATCCGCGAGCAAATCATGCAGTGAGTTCCTGCTCCCAACTCCAATTAAACATCTCGAATCTTGAGAACGTCCAGACTTTTGGCGCTTTCACTTTGAAGCAGCTTTGGACCCCTGGTTTCGGAAGTGGCGCGTTGCCATTGCAATTATTTTATGCAATTACATAGTTTATGCCGGAAGGGAGAATTCTTATAGCCGAAGATAATTCTTCGCTTCGCTTTGTGGTCAAAGAAATTCTTTCCGCGGCTGGTTATACGGTGAGCAGTGCCAGAAACGGTGAAGAGGCCGTGCGAATCTACCTGAGCAACTTCGAGGAAATTGATGCCGTCGTTACAGATGCACACATGCCACATCTGGACGGGAGAGAGGTGATCCGTGAGATTCGAAGCATCAATCCAAATGCTAAGATCTTACTTATGAGCGGATCTCTAGGACAAGATATCCCTTGTCTGACCCTTCTGAAGCCTTTCACAAGGGAAGAACTTCTAAAATGCATCTGTCACTTGCTCGCAGACGCTGGAGAAAAGTTTTAGTTACTATTCATCAAAGCGGCAGATTCTGGAGCAATTTCGAGTTGCTTCAAATTTCATTGTCGCCGCTGAAAAGAGACGCAACCCAGAGAATTCACCCCTTTCTATACTTCTCCGAATCAGTTGGGCTCGACAACATCAAGGAGAGGTTTTCACGAACGTCTGGTTCCACATTTCATGCAGATTGCAGGGGATTTTTTAGGAAGGGTGCGGTTTGCACGGACAAAGCAGACTTGGCCGTAGGAAGGTTCCGGCACGGGAGTTGCAAGCGCCCTGCGATGTCTTTACCTAAGCTTTCCCAAAATCAGACGCAACCGATTCGTAGCAACGCGGTCACTGTTAACACGATCGTTGTTTCCCCGGAGGTGTTTCGGGATACACATCCCGCGTTGGTTCAACGCGTAGTGAAGGTAGTTCGTAAGAGCCAGGACTATCTACTGAGCTTACAGAAACCGGACGGTCATTGGGTCGGCGAGTTATTGGTCGACACCACGCTGGTTTCTGACGTTGTCGCCTACATGCACTGGATGGGCGACGTCGATTTGAGAAAACAGGCCGCTTGCGTGAAGCACTTATTGGATCGTCAGCGGCCGGATGGCGGATGGAACACATACACGGGCGGTCCCAGCGAACTGAATGCCACGGTGAAGGCTTATTTTACACTAAAACTTGGGGGCTTTGCCCAGGAAGACCCCCGCATGCAGGGGGCTCGGGATACGATCGTTCGCCTGGGCGGAATTCCCAAGGCGAATACCTATACGAAGCTATTTCTAGCCATGTTCGGACAATATCCTTGGAAACACCTTCCCATCATTCCTCCGGAGTTGATCCTCTTGCCAAATTGGCTGTACTTTAATATCTACGAAATGTCCTCGTGGAGCCGGGCTATGGTGGTGCCACTTTCCATTTTGAACCACTTTAAACCGGTGCGTTTCCTCCCACCGGAGAAGCAATTGCATGAGCTGTTCCCGTACGGTACCGAGCACTCGGACTTGGGGCTCCACTTCGACAGGAAATGGTTCACTTGGAAAAATTTTTTCCTCGCATGGGACCGAATTTTGAAGTTCTTGGACACCCTTCCCTGGAAGCCTTTTCGCAGGTCCGCCTTAAAGAAAGCCGAAGAGTGGATCTTTGAGCGGTCGGGTGACGGCTCTGACGGATTAGGGGCCATTTTTCCCGGGATGATGTACACCTTGATGGTTCTTAAGACATTGGGCTATGGTGACGAAAATCCGATGGTCCGGAAGGTGGAACGAGACTTCTCAGATCTTGTGGTAAACGATAAAGCTCAGAACGACGTCCGAGTCCAACCGTGTCTGTCGCCGATTTGGGATTCCGCTATCACGCTTTTTGCACTTTCTGAATCGGGCGTTGCGAAAGACGACCCTCGTCTCGTGCAGGCGGCTGAATGGATCATATCCAGGGAGGTTAAGGATTTCCGGGGCGACTGGCGCCATAAGAACCCGACCAAAGTGACCAGCGGCTGGGCTTTCGAATACGCTAACAAATATTACCCAGATGTGGACGATACCTTTAAGGTGCTCATGGCGTTAGGCAGCGTGAAAATGCCGGATGAGAAGGCCCAGAAGGAAGTGATGGAGCGTGCCCTAGCATGGGCGTCAAGCTTCCAATGCAAGAATGGCGGATTTGCGGCATTCGATAAAGACGTGACAAAAAAGTGGCTCCAGGATGTTCCATTTGCGGATCACAATGCCATTCTCGATCCGCCATGTAGTGATATCACAGCACGCGCTCTCGAAGTATTTGGCCGCATGGGTATGAACCCTAAATTGCCGATAATTCAACGAGCCTTGAAGTTTGTCCGGGAAACCCAGTTGCCAGACGGCTCGTGGGAAGGTCGATGGGGCGTCAATTATATTTACGGAACGTGGTTGGTTCTACGTGGAGTTCGCTACATTGGTGAAGACATGAATCAGGACTGGATTTTACGCGGCAAAGAGTGGCTGCAATCGTGTCAGAATCCCGATGGCGGTTGGGGAGAATCGCCCGCGAGTTATGAAAACCCAACATTAAAAGGTCGGGGCGACAGCACACCTTCTCAAACCGCTTGGGCGCTAATGGGATTAATCGCTGCTGGGGATCGCACGACCCCCTACATGCGTCGGGGAGCAGAGTATCTTTGTCGAACGCAGAATCCGGACGGTTCGTGGACAGAAGATCTCGTAACGGGCACGGGTTTCCCGAAAGTGTTTTATTTGAAATACGACATGTATCGGAACAACTGGCCGCTCCTGGCGCTAGCCGAATATTCAAAACTGGCCGCTAAAGAAAGGAATCTTTAAACATTGAAATTGCTCACTCAAGGATCGCCCTATCGGAAGGTAGAAATACAATAAATGGAGCTTTGGCCCGAAGCCCTCTCCATTCCTGGGATGGATCTAGGCCGCTCCCCGCGAATCGGCTCGCGAAGCTGCACTTCGTGGGGTGAATTTTGTGCTAACACGCGTGCCCCCGGAAGCAGGCCTGCGTAGGAAAAAAATGATGGCGATAAAGAGGACAAGTGCGACACAAATGCTTGTACCGGCGATCAACCAGATCAGCCAAGACGGGCTACCAAATTCAGCCGCTTGCGTATCACTAGTTAAAGGTAGACGTTTTGCCGAGGGATCTCGGGGATTGATGACGCAAACCGTCCTAAGATCTTGCGTCAAATCTTGATCGAGCGAATCTCCCGTATAGGTAACAGAAAGCACATAAGTCGCCTCGTTTCCTGGAACGAGCAAGAAGTCCATGTTCTTAGCTTTGCCGTCCTCAGTCAGTTGAAGCCCGACACACGCAGCTTGTTGATCGTCGATCTCCACTTGTCGGTCCTTCTTGATCACGCCGGCGAGCTTGTGGGCATCCAGCCACTCTTTGAGGTGGGTTTTGAATTGGTCCGTTAAAGCGGAAGGATCAGCAGTAACTTCGGACGAATTAATCCAACCCAGACGCACACGTTGGTTGCCGTCGGGGCTGGTCATGATCAGCGAGTGAGTAATAAAGTCGGCGCCCTGAAGTTCAGAGCCGCTGGACCACCCTTCCGGCACGTGAATGAGCAATTCTTCCGACTTTTCTTTGCTGCTGAGATGGAGCGTTTCAGCAACAAGAGGCAACAAAAAAAGGTAAGTGATAAGAAATGCGACATTCCATCGGCATATAATCCGGTTTGAGTTCATTATATTTCTTTGCAGAAGCCTGTCGCGAGTCGTGTTTTTTCGCAAGCCGAATTAGCTCGCAAAATTCTCGTTGCACTTCATGGAAGCTGACCGGCGACAAAAAGATTAGTCAATGCGTCTTTAATATTAAATAAATTCGATAGTAAATGGCATGAGGCCTTACAATCTCAAGAATCAGTATTAAATTAAATCCCGTCGCGTTAATAGCAGGGCACCAATCTACCTAAAACAGCATTTTGCAGGAACACTTGCCTCTCCAGAAACTTCCACAAGGGATCGTCTGAGTATGTAGGTTTCACGCCGTTTTTCAATGCTGGAACAGAATGTGCAGATCCGCCTTCTCCGCAATCGGAGAGATACCACCAAATTATGACGACAAATGCTCAATTTCTAGACATCTCTGTGCGTGTTGGCTGCCGCCAAACCTACGACGCACCCCAGCCAACGACCGCACTCCTGATCGTAAAACCACAACACAGTAAAACGCAGGAGGTTTCGCAGGAGCGGTTCATCCTCACGCCGGAAACGACGGGAGAGGAATTTCAAGATGAGAACGGAAATACCGTTTACCGCACTCTCTTTCCTTCCGGGGAGACGACCATTGAACATGACGCCTTGGTCCACGTTTCGTCCCTGCCCGACAATCACGGACTAACCCCTCGCTTCGAATCATTGTCGGAGGTGCCAACCTCCGTTTTGCGTTATACACTTCCGACACGCTACTGCGATTCTGACAATCTGGTCGATTTTGCTAAAAAGCAATTTCGTCAAGTTCCTCGAGGCGTCGAGTTGATTCAGGCGATCTGTGATTGGACACACAACAAGATCGAATACCGAAAATGCGATAGCGCGACCACTTCCGCCTCGCAAGCCATCAATCGCGGCTACGGGGTGTGCCGGGACTTCGCCCACGTCGCGATCGCGCTTTGCCGGAGCTTCGACCTTCCAACCCGGTATGTCTGCGGGCACCTGGCCGACATCGGGCGAAAGTCATCGGGAGACCCGATGGATTTCCACGCCTACTTCGAGGTCTATCTTGGCGCTTGGTTCACCTTTGATGCCCGATTCAACGTGCCCCGCAGAGGTCGCGTCAAGGTTGCCCACGGTCTGGACGCCTCTGATACGGCGATCTCCACCAATTATGGCGAACTTCTGCTAAAAAATTTCGAGGTGTGGGCCTATCAGATCGATCCTAAGCAAGTGTCCGTTGGCGACCCAGTAGATTTGTCGAAGCGACTTGATGGTGCGGAGCAAGTGCTACCGACTCCGTCGGCCGAAAGTAAGTAAGTAGTTGCGACTCTTCGCGCCCCTCCAGGAACTGCAAAGGAAATGCCGAGGGAGAACCGACTCGGCTTTTTTCAAATTCCGTCGCTTTACTGAATGTAATCGCCGTTACAGTAATACCTCTGAAAGTTCATTAACAGACCTCTCCATCTTTCAGTAAGTATTTACGTGCTTCTCGATCAGGCGTATTAAATTGACTGTGGGCTCATGCATATCTTCAAGTTGGTCAAACTTGCGCCTTGCTATCAGCCAGCACGAAGCGGTATGATTCCTGCACAAGAAAAGTGTGGAAATACTGATGCTGTTAATATTGATCTCGGCACTTCTTTCGATTTTCTGGCTGTGGATGCTCGTCGATCGGTGCTTTGGTTTATTGGTTCGTTGTGCGAGGACAGAGAACCAGTTCCTAAGTGACTCAGGTTTCTTCGGAGGCTTCTCCGCAAGCTCGTATCAAAGAATTTGTGTGATATAGAAACGCTGTGCATCAACAACAAGTTACGATGCCCGCTCGCTAGGCAGCATGACTGAGACGTTAAAATCCTTTGCGTAATCAACAAACGACAAAGGAGGATGTTCAGGTGCTAGCCAATAATTATTCATGGTCTTAACAATTGTTAGTAGTTTATTTGGATCACCCGGTTTTATTATATATCCATCCGCTCCCAAACCAGCAGAACGTTTAATATCCGTTTCTTGATTCGAGGATGTCAGAATGATCGAAATCAAATTCGGTGAGGATGAGTCATGGCGAAGCCACCTGAGAACTTCCAAGCCATGTTTTCCAGGTATACTAAGGACTAAGGTCCAAGATTATCAGGCCGACATCGGGACGATTCTGGTAAGGTACTTCACGACTCAGATAGGCAATTGCTTGCTTTCCGTCCTTAACTATTTTTAGGGGATTTGTAATTTGTAGTTTCTTGAACGCGCGTTCCATCAGAAACACATCGTTATCATCATCTTCCACGTAAAGAATCGTATCTGAGCTTTTCATTACCCGCTGTATTTTTTCAGTTCAAGCCAGAATTCGCTACCTTTACCTGGCTCCGAGGTTAGGCCGACGGAGCCACCCATTCGTTCAGCACCTTTCTTCACGATTGATAGACCAATACCTGAACCTTCGTAGTCTCGGGTAGCTCGCTGGAACATCCCAAATATTGTTTCGTGGGCATCCTTGTCTATTCCAACGCCGTTATCTTTAAAGTATATGCGAACGAAATTTGAGGCTGTTTCACTAGACCAAATTCTGACGTGAGGCTTTGTTCCTTTACTCACAAATTTAACAGCGTTCCCAATCAAGTTCGAAATACATTGGGTAAGAACCGCTGGAATAGCTGCGACCATGCCGATGTCGCCTATAACCTCGATATCGGCTTGGGGGCTTTGGAATGTTGGGTAAGTCGCGATTATGTCAATAAGGAGTGTTTTAAAGTTGACGGGCTCCAACGCAAGCTCCGTGCGGGCTACCTTACTATAGGTAAGCACATCCTGAATCAGTCCGTCCATTCGAGCAGCTGAGCTAACAATTCGTCGGATGTATTCATGACCATCAGGGCTGATTTGGTCATTGCATTCGTCCGCCAAGATTTGAGAGAAACTCTGCATAGCCCGGAGAGGAGCACGCATGTCGTGTGAAATGCTATACGAGAAGGCTTCGAGTTCGCCTATCGTTTCACGCAGGCTTGACGTGCGGGCCGCAACCGTTTGTTCCAGTGTTGTAGCATGTTGTTGTATATCATTACGAGCCTTCTCTAATGCCGTTTCTGCTGCCTTGCGTTCTGTAATGTCTGCTCGGATGGCGATATACTGCACCGGTTTACCGTCTTCTCCAAGATAAGGAACAATCGTGGTATCCACCCAGTAGAACGTGCCATCCTTGGCTTTATTTTTAATTTCGCCCTTCCACACACGTCCTCCGCTAATGGTTTCCCACAATGTCCGGATAAACAGCTTAGAATGGAAGCCTGAATTTATTATGCGATGATCCTGATTTAACAATTCTTCACGTGAATATTTGGAGATCGCACAGAATTTATCATTAACATAGTTAATTTTCCCCTTGTGATCAGTAATGGCAACGATGGCGTGTTCATCTATAGCCGCCTTCAAATCATTTAGTTCTCGAAGTGCCTGAGCGGTTTGCTCATCGGCGATTTTACGATCCGTAATGTCAGCTCTAATGGCTATATATTGCGTGGGCTTACCGTCTTCCCCAAGGTAAGGGACGATGGTCGTATCTACCCAATAAAAGGATCCATCTTTCGCTTTGTTCTTAATTTCTCCCTTCCAAACCCGTCCAGAGCCAATCGTCTGCCAAATGCTTCGGATGAACTGTTTGGGATGATACGCCGAATTGATGATACGATGGTCCTGACCAATTAATTCGTCTCGCCTGAATTTTGATATGGCGCAGAACTTCTCGTTTACCGAAGTAATTTTACCCGCCTTATCAGTTACTGCCACGATGGCGTGCTCGTCCAGGGCACACTGCACGTCATTAAGTTCTCTTAAAGCGTGGGCCGTTTCCTCTGCAGCTTTCTTTCGATCCGTTATATCAGCCCTGATGGCGATATATTGTATCGGCTGCCCGTCCTCACCCAAGTAAGGAACAATGGTGGTATCGACCCAGTAGAAGGTGCCATCTTTAGCTTTATTTTTGATCTCACCTTTCCACACTCGTCCATCAGTTATTGTCTCCCATATATGTCGAATGAACGTTTTTGGATGGTAACCAGAATTAATAATCCGATGATCCTGACCTAAAAGCTCGTCCCGATTGTATTTCGAAATCGCACAAAACTTATCGTTCACATATGTAATTTTCCCCTTGCGGTCCGTAATGGCGACTATTGCATGCTCATCGATCGCTGCCTTGACATCGTTCAGTTCCCGGAGAGTTTGCTGAGTAATCTCCCCCTTCCAAACGCTACCCCTTACAATCGTCTTCCACAGTGTTGTGATAAAAGCCTTTGAATGATATCCTGAATTAATAAGTCGATGGTCCCGTCCAATAAGTTCATCCCGAGAATACTTGGAAATGGCGCAAAACTTATCATTAACATATGTAATTTTCCCCTTCGGGTCTGTGACAGCTACAATGGCATGCTCATCAATGGCCGCTTTTAGGTCATTTAATTCTCTCAGCAACTGAGAGTTCTTGTGTAGAGCATCCTGTGCATCGGTAGTTTCGGTATGGAGGGCAAGCCAACCGGTAATGATAGAGGCGTCTGTAAGTGGTATGACTCTCACGTTAAATCGCCGGTATTTGCCATCTTTACAGACTAGGCGGTACGATACCGCAAATTCTGTGCGGCTTTTGACGCCACACTTCCAAGTGTTCACTGTTTGAACCGTATCTTCGGGATGTAAAGCCGTAGTCCAACTAAATCCTTCGCATTTCCCTTCCTGAACTAACTCCTCCCAACCTCGTTGGTGACGCAACCATCCTCCGTCGATATTACAGACAATCATTAGTTGGCAGACCGACCGGGCTAAAGTCCAGAAGCCCCGCTCCCACGCCTCAGACGACGACAGGCCCAAAAATGACGCTGCGTCTTCAGAATTTTTTTTTGATGAATTTTCTGTTCGGTTTGACTTAAGCATAAAAGATAGAAATAGACTCTAAGAAAGGTCGCAGGAGGAGTGAAAAGCCGCGATTCCTGCGATGACAAAGTCAACGCAATCTTTCAGTACATCGGGGAGGCGGGCCGATCTAAATAGTCTATCTTCCGAGTGCATTTTATGTACGCATACTTGATTTCTTCCAGAGTGGCTTGCTGGATGCAGGTTCAAGGCCAACGTGAAAGCGTGTTTCCGCCCTCTCCAAGGAAAGCTCACGACCATCTAATAGCGGGCAAATTGCACGATTCGAAGATGCTTATCTTGAAATATGCATGAAGCAAGACGTGCGTTGTCTTTTTTCGCGAGATTCGCGGAGACGTGAGATTATGGCTTCAGAATTGCAAAATCGTCAGCAACCACAGCGGCTTCGACAACTTTTCGAGAAGGGTATTAGGTCGAATAGTCGGCTGGATGGCTAACGAGAGAAAATCCGGTCAAATGTACGGGATGAAGTCGTCCGATAATGGATATTGTATGGAGTCCTTCGTCGCTCCGCTCGAAGCTGGGCAATCGCGGGAAATTTCCATCATACTTACAAGGCTTAAGTTTCATTGGAAGATTGAGCCGTATTAGGACGCGTTGCATAACAGTTACCTCGGACGCATAGCAGTTAGTTACCAAAATGTACTGAATTCTACGATTTTTCTCTGGACCGATCAGTCATAAAGCGTTAACGTATAGATGTTTAGGTAAATAGCGGTCGGATTGCTGCCTCCTTACAGCCCGCAAGCGCTTGTTTGATGGTAAGCCAGGCCTTCGACCGTCTTCCCAGACGGTCTGCTACATGGGCTTAACATGAGGCCGTCCCTTCGGGCCTAAAGGCAGCGTGACGCCGGACCCAGAGCCAGGATTGACTTAGACCATTTACGATTGAGGTTCGGTACATTCGGGTTGAACCAGTTCAATCTACCGAATATTACCCGTAAATGGTCTTAGTTATCATATTCGGCTCGGGTGTTGGGTGTCTTTTGCGGCCGGCAACTGTAATTTTATTTCCCGTTTCGGAACTCAAAATGGTCTTAAGCCTTGACGAGTGTCAGTAGCGCCACCTCTGCGGGGGCACCAATTCGACACGGAAACCAATCCCCGCATCCGTTGGAGACCACCAAGGCATTGCGCTCACCCCGGTAAAGCCCGCTCCAATATTTAAACGCTAAGGAACCGATCCCCACATCTCCGAACATGATCTGCCCGCCGTGCGTGTGCCCGGAGAGAACCAAATCGACGCTATCGGCGTAATCGAACAAATTCGGGTGATGGGCGAGGAGCAGTTGCACATCGCCCTCTTTGCGTTCAGGAAAGAGGCCTGCCACCAACTCATCGGTGCCAAGTTGCATCCAAGGCAACCCCGCCATAACCAGCCGCCCGTTTCCCACGGAAATCAGCTTCGTGGTGGAGTAGAGAAACTCGAGCCCGTGCCGCTGGCACTCTGTTCGAATCAAATCCACCCCGACGTTCAAATCGTGATTGCCTTGACAGACCAGTGTGCCCAGCTTCGAGCGGAGGCAGCCAATGGCCGACATCGCATTCGGTAACTCGACGGCGTTATCGTTAATCAAGTCGCCTGTCACGGCCACCAGATCGGCTTTCAAATCGTTAACGGCGTCACTAACGATTTTGAGCCGCTTCGGACCGCAAAAAATGCCCGAGTGCAAATCACTGACGTGTGCGATGGTGAATCCAGCAAAATCGTCCGGCAAATCGGCTATTGGCACCTCGAGTCGGCGCACCCGTAAATCGAGATTTGTCCCAGCTCCATAAACGCCCAAGGCCAGCGCCCCGGCGGGTGCTGCCAGAACACCAGCCCGAACTAAAAACTGCCGACGAGTCACCACCGGCTCATCGGCCTTAACCGTTTTTAACGGAACCTGTGTCTTCTTCAAACGCAAGCCAAGACCCAGGTCGATCACCAGAATCCCGAATAGCGCCAGCACCCAGGGAACGACCACCATCAAATGCCAAATGATGTGTGTGCCCATGGGAACGAAAAACCATTCGTTCAGCGTCATGCGCCAGTCGGCCGGGGTGAGACAGGCCACGGCACCGCAGACAGTCATGGCCAGCGCCCAGCCGAAGAGTATGCCGATCAACCAGCTCGAGACTCGGCGCCAACGGACCAGCAGAAACGTCTGAAGCAGGGCCCACATGAAGTCGACCAGCCCGAACGATACAGCCATATCTAACTTCGTGTACATGTTGCCAGTTTGAAGTATCGCCCCTTTATCGGCAAATGGCAAACCACCCGTGGCGAACCACCCGTGGCGAACCACCCGTGGAACATAACCTGCTTTCTTGAAATATGTCACTCACCCGCTTTTCCGTCCCTCCGCTGCATCAGGTCACACGCGACTTGGCCGCAGTCGCCCAGCAGAAACTCGCCCCGGACTTGGTTATCCGAGGCGCACGCGTTCTCTCCACCTACACCGAGCGTTTTCTCACAGAACAACAGATCTGGATCAAGCATGGCCGAATTGCCGCCGTGCGCCCGCTCAGCGCACCATCGCCCGATGTCACCACTTACGACGCACAAGGGGCGATCGTGGCCCCCGGCCTGATCGACGCACATTTGCATATCGAAAGCAGCATGGTCTCCGCGTGTGCTTATGCCGAAGGCGCGCTGCTCAATGGCACCACGACGATTTTTTGCGATAGCCACGAGATCGCGAATGTTCTCGGCAAAGAGGGCATCGCCATGATGTTGGAGGACGCGCGCCTTGCCCCGCTTTCTATTTTTCTGACGGTGCCGAGCACGGTTCCCGCCACCAATCCCGATCTCGAGACAGCGGGGGGCGATCTCACCCCAGATATAGTCGGAGCGCTCTTCGACGATTGGCCCGAAGCGGTCGCGCTTGGCGAGAAAATGGATTTTGTGTCCGTTTGCGAGGGCAATGAACGGAGCCACGCGCTGATTCAAGCCGCGCTCCGACGGGGGCGGCCCGTCTGCGGTCACGTCTATGGGCGGAATCTCGTCGGTGCTTACGCGGCCAGCGGCATTACTGATACCCACGAAGCGGTTGATCCGCACATCGCAAATGACCTCGCGGAGGCTGGTGTCTGGGTGTTTTTGCGCGGTGGACCACCGCACTCGCCCTGGAATAGTTTGCCCGCCGCCATTCGCGCAATCACGCAGCTCGGCGCGCATCCGAAACGCTTTTGCCTCTGCACGGATGATCGCGACGCCGATGATCTGTTGCTTTTTGGGCTCGATTGGGTGGCGCGGTCCGCCATTCAAAACGGGCTCGCTCCTGCCACGGCCTGGAGCCTCGGCTCGCTTCACGCCGCCCAACGTTATGCGATGGATGGGGAGATCGGAGCGCTCGGTGCCGCACGCCGGGCCGATCTCGTCCTTCTTAATGAAGATCTTTCGGTCCAAAACACCTGGTACGGCGGTCAACTCGTCGTCGAAAACAAGAAGATCACGCCGCTTCTGGATGCAGCACTCGCGGCGCGTTACACCTACCCCAAAGCGGCTCTCTCGACGGTAAAGATTCCCAACTCAAAGCCGAATGTCGCGCCGAGCATTCCGCCCTCCGCCACGTTGGTGAACGTCATCGGAGCCGTCCCCGGTGCCATTACCACCTCGCACGAGGCGCACGCGATTCATCCGAATGAATCGATTACCGATTTGGTTGCGCGGCTCGGTCTCGTCTACCTCGCCGTCCTGGAACGCCACGGAAAGAACGGCAATGTCAGCCTCGGTCTGCTCCGCCATTTCGGGCTGAAATCGGGTGCGGTGGCGAGCACCGTCGGTCATGATGCCCACAATCTCATCGTCGCGGGTACGAACGCCGCAGACATGCACGTCGCGATAGAAACACTGATCCAGCATCAAGGCGGCGTTGTCGTCGTTCAGGAGGGAAAGGTCTCTGCGCTCGTCGAGCTCCCCGTCGCGGGACTTCTCTCTCAAGATCGACTGCCCATCGTCGCCGAGAAAATGAATCACTTAAAACAGGTCTGGCAATCCATCGGCTGCACCCTTCCCTACATGGGCTTCAACCTGCTTCCCCTCTCCGTAATCCCCGAGTTCCGACTCACCGATTGCGGGCTGGTGAACGTCACAACGATGAAACCGGTGCCTCTATTCGAGACAGCGACCGGCCAAGCGGCGTGATTTGCGAGAATGTTCTGCTGTCACCGTAAAGTCCTCACTATCAACAATTTCCATGTCGAGCTTATCGAGACATCAGTAAAAGTCAGAACGGGAGGCCACGGATTATCGTTCCTTTGGAACTCTAACGGCTCGGCTGTTGAACCTAGCACTTCGGCCGGCTTATCAGCCGCCCTTATGCTAGGCTTTTTTACGGATCGCGCCCTTGGCGCTCAATTGAATCGAACCGATTCATGAGGAGTGTCGAGGGATCGGTAAACCTCCCGTTCTGATTCTTACTGAGACTATTTGCGGGTAATATTCGGTAGATTGAATTGGTTCAACCACAGGTGTCCGAATGTACCGAACCTCAATCGTAAATGGTCTGATTTCTCGACAAGCTCGAAATGGATACCTTGTCGATAGTGAGGGCTCGTTGCTGGGCAAACTATCGTCCCAACTTACCGCACCCGTTCCGGCAGCAGCGCTTGGAGCATTTTGATTTGCTCGGCGGCGTTTCGATGGCACACGAGCGTGGCGTCGGGCGTTTCAACAATGATCAAATCCTCCACACCGCACAGGGCGATGAGGTTCTTTTGGGTGAGGACAATATTGCGCTTGGAGGCGTAGGTGACCACTTCACCCTGAATGGTATTGCCATGCGGGTCGGGGGGCAGGTGCGTGGGGAGTGCGGTCCAAGAACCGACGTCGTCCCAATCAAATTTTGCGTCGGCGACGAGCACGGAACCGGTGCGTTCCATCAAGGCGTAATCGATCGAGATTTTCGGGATCGCTGCGAATGCCTTTGCCAGCCAGCCCTCCTCCTGCGAGTGGGCCAGGTAGTCATCCACAAATGTGGCTAAGTGCGGGGAGTATTGTCGGGATTCGTTGATGAACGTGGTGGTTTTCCACACAAAAATTCCGGCGTTCCACAAGAAACCTTCGCTCTCGAAATAGACCTTGGCGGTCTCTAAATCGGGCTTCTCCGCGAACCGTTTTACCTTAAAGAAAAAGCATTTCAGGTTACTTCCGGGATCGACTTCGCCCACTTCCAGATAACCGAATCGCGTGGAGGGATGGCTGGGGCGAATGCCCAGGGTGATGATGCAATCGGTCTCCCCGGCACGACGGAAGCATTCTTTGAGCTGTTGAACGAATAACGTGCCGTTCTTCACCATCGCATCTGCGGCTAGAAACGCCACCACGCCCGTTGGATCTTTCTGGTGGATAATAGCGGTACCGAGGGCGCAGGCGGCGGAGGTATCGCGCTTTTCGGGCTCAGCGATGATCTGTTCGGGCTTGAGTTGATGCAAAACGCGGCGGCAATCTTGGAGCTGATGCGCGGAGGTCAGGACGATGATGTTTTCCAGCGGAAGGCAACTGGCCACGCGCTCGACCGTCTGCTCCAGGAGAGTGGAGGCGGTGACGAGGGAGACCAGGTGTTTCGGTTTCGCAATTCGGCTGAGCGGCCAGAAGCGTTCACCGCTGCCACCAGCGAGGATACAAACGTAGTTTTTAGGCATGTTATTGTTTAAGAGTATAAGAGAATCCCGGCGGAATCGATAGAAAGTCTACACATGATGATGCTTATGCGGTTTTGGGGTGGGCGTCGGCGTCGGTGAGGGTGACGGGGTTGGCGTGGGAGTCGGGGAAGGTTTGGGTGGAGGAGTTACCGTCGGCGAGGGGGGTGCTGCGGGAGTTGCGGCCGGCGCGGCTAAAAGATTCTGTTCACCGGGCGGCGGGTCGAAAAAGTAGACCCTGGACTTTCCATCTTCGTAAACGAGCTTCCAACCGGGCAATATCGTAAGCGACTCATTGAGCGGGTAATCACCGCCAAGAACTGCGGAATCGAAATCGCCCTCGCGCACAAGGCGAATCCATCCCCAACCGCCCTCAAAGACGCGGACGAGAGCGCCAAAATAGGGCTCGGCGAGAAGGGCGTCGCGATCATCGACCACGACCTTGGTGCCAGGGAGGTAGTAATAGACGGGAGCACCCTCTTCAATGGAGGTGAGCGGTCGCCTTAAGTGATCGCGGTTTGCACGCAAAAAGGCCACGCAGTTTGGCGTCATAAAGCTCTGGTCAGGCTCCAGGGTAGCAGGATCGACCTTGTACGCCCAAATGGCGCTGAGCGTCGTGCAGAACACAGCGGCCCAGAGAAGATCGCCTCGTGCCGTTTTTTGCCAAACTGCCATTTTCCCTTCGATAGCGCTCCAGTTCGTAATTCGTTGCAAGAGCGGGCGTGCGACCGAATCCAGATCTTGTGCGAGCGGCACGGCGACGACGATTTCCAGGAGCCACGCCTGCTGTTGCCCGCGCAGGGCCAGTTCCAGGATGAAGAGAATCGGCAGGCCCATCTCGAAGCTGGTGACGTTCGGCTTTGTGGCAAATCGCGAGGCCAAAATGCCGACGATAATCAAGATGAGTCCCAGGGCTGAAATGGTGGGGACTGAGAAGTCGGGCGTATCGCGCGCCGCCCAAACCGGGGAGAGAATCGCTGCCCAGAGCTTGAAGGTGATGTGGAGGACGAAGGGGTTGACCATGGTCGCGGCCCAGCAGATCAAGCCGAGGCGCGCCCACGGACGCAGCGAGATCCACGCCTCAGATTTCAGGATCAGTTGCTCGTGATCCTCACCCAAACGCTTGCGTGCTTCCAGCTCTTCAGGCGTCAGGGAAGGGGTGTCGAGCCAGCGGCCTAGGATGGAGAGACCGATGAAAACGAGACCGCAGAGATGGGTGGTGCAGAGGTTGGACCACGCGATGAAAATAATCGGTAACATGATCCAATCCGCCAGCGAGGGGATGCGTTTGCTCCGAAAGACGGCCACAACCAACGCCATAAAGACGTAGCCAAACACCTGCGTGATCACCAGAAAGCGGTTGTGAAAGAGATAGAACAAGATCGCCATCATCACCACCGTGGTCGCCACGGAAGCACCCTGCCGCACGAGCATCCGGTAGATGACGAAAAACAAAAACGCCAGCAACGCGTGGAAGTAAAGAACGACGGTCACCAACCCACCCCACACGTAAAGTTGGTACACCGTGACCGAGCTCGCCCATTCGAGATTGACCCAAATCCAGGGGTGTCGTGCGCGTGTGAAAAAGTCTTGGTAGTAGAGCTTTCCATCAATGTGGATTTGCTCGCCATTCGCTAGAAACCGACAGAGTTGCGGAGTATCGGTAAAGGAACTCCCCTCCACATAAAGACTCAGGAAAGTCGCCACCAAAAAAAGCAGGCAGAAGCTGGGGCGTAACCAAGTCAAGTTCATAAATTAAGCGAGTCGGGCAGGAACGCCCAGAAAATCAAACCGTCCTCAGCACCGTTTGTCCATCTATTCGTTTTTTTGAGCGAAAGCATTTTAGAAAGCTGTTTTTTGAGTTTCTTCACAAAGAGAGTAAGTTTTCGTGTAACCAGCCGTCCTATTAAATATGAAACATATCGAAAAAATCGTTAAGACAGAGTCGGAATGGCGTCAACTTCTGACACCGGAGCAATACACCATCACACGCGAAAAGGGTACGGAACGGCGGTTCTGCGGTGTTTTTCACGATAACAAGAAAGACGGCACCTACAACTGCGTCTGCTGCGATCTGCCGCTGTTCACCTCCCGGGCAAAGTTCGATTCCGGTACCGGTTGGCCCAGCTTTTTTATGCCGGTGGATGTCGATCACATCGCGCTCCATGAAGATGGCACCTACGGTATGTTGCGTGTGGAAGTGCTCTGCGCCCGTTGCGATGCCCACTTGGGTCACGTTTTTAATGACGGTCCCAAGCCGACCGGGCTGCGGTTTTGCATCAATTCCGCTTCATTGAAATTCAAGGATGGTTTTGAAGAAGTGACTGCCATCACCCAAACCAGCGATACCGCGACGACTACAGGAACAGAAGAGGCCTGCTTCGGTGCCGGTTGTTTCTGGGGTGTGGAAGAGCTGTTCCGGACAACACCCGGCGTGCTGGAGACCTCCGTGGGATTCATGGGCGGCCACTTGCCAAACGCGACCTACAAACAGGTCTGTTACCAAGATACCGGGCATGCGGAAGTCGTGCACATGAAATTCGATCCGGCCAAAGTCTCGTATGAAAAGCTCCTGGAAATCTTTTGGGCGAATCATAATCCCACGACCAAGAATCGGCAGGGTCCCGATGTCGGCAGCCAATACCGCTCCGCCGTCTTCTACTACTCAGAAGCGCAAAAGAAGGCCGCTGAACAGGTGAAGGCGAAGCTGGAAACGGCGAAGAAATTCGGCAAGCCTATCGTTACGGAAATCACCCCGGCGGCTGCTTATTACATGGCTGAGGAATATCACCAGCAGTACTTGCTCAAGCGCGGCCACACCAGTTGCGGTATTCATTGATCGAGCGGACGCCCGTGAAAGCGGGACCGGTTACTTCGCTTCCAATTCCCATTTCGGATGGAGGAAGGAACCGGTCACTACGGCGATGATCAGCGAAACGGGAACGAGAGCCAGAGGCGCGGAGGAGGCCAGTAGCAGTAGGGGGAAAGGCAGCACCTGGACAAGCACACCTAAAACGGCCGGGGCTGCTCCTGTAAAGACGAGCAGGATCAGGAATAAATTCGACATCTCACCGGCCCCACGCATCTCGGGCAATTTGGCTAGTTTAACGGCGGGAGTTCCGGGGTTTTGAACCTTGTCCCATTCCTGCTGGAGAGTCGTGTACTCCTGACGCAGTAGGCGTTTGGTGGGATACTTGCCGTCCGGATTCTTGCCCACTTTATCGAGGAACTCGGCCCGTTTTCCAGTGGCTTTCAAAAAGCCGTCCGGAAAGGCGCTGACCACATAGTTTTTCATGGATGACCACGTAACCGCTCGAAGCGTTAGCATGGCAAAGGCGTGAGAACATCCCAGAGCCATCGCCATGATAAGGATTCGCCCGACCATGCTGTTGTCTGCCGATGCCGTATCGGCGAGAAGGACCATGAGGAGCCCCGCGTAAAAGTAGACGGCGAAAAAATGAACTGGCGCCTGCACGTAGAAGCTCCCCAGAAAAAAGCTGCGGTAACTCAACACGTCGGCGACGTTTAACCAAACGTAACGGGCAGCGATTTGGTAGGCGTGTTTGCGCAGCAGCTTCTGCTGATTGAGCGCATGTTGTTCGTGCGTGGTGTAGATGTTCGGAAACTCTGCTGCCGTGTATGCAATGAAGGCCAGTTCCAGGTTATTCGGGTTCTTGTTATCGCCCGTGAGCACCTCCGTTACCGATTTGTAGCTAGCGGCGTGGTACTGTTTTCGAATGATTTCCAGGTTCTGTATCAGCTCGTCCCGCGATGAAAAGACCAGCGAGAAAATCTTCGCAAGTTGCGGGGTCGTGAGTGTCGTTTTCTGCGTCTCGGCGATGATGTCTGCCGTCTTCTTAAAGTCCCCGAGACCCGCCGCCAAGCTCTTGTGCAACTCCGGTGCGTAGAGCTGAAGCGCTTCCACCAGAGGCGCGTGAGTCAGCGCAACCGCGCGACGTTGCTCCAGAGGAACGGTGCTCCGGCTCCAGCGCAGTAGATTTTCCACTGTTACGGGCAGCCCGCGCAGGTGGAGCGCTAGGGGCATGTTCCCGCTTTTACCCATGCGCGATAACGCCAGACCCGTAGAGTAATCTTCCACGGCATCGAATAGCTCGCGATTTGCCAGCTTGCGCGGGTTCGGCAACGACGTGATATCGTCAAGTTCACGCTCCAGAATTTTATCATGAACGTCATTGTGAATGTAGTCGAAAAGCGACTTCTCACCGGCAGCTGCGTTCATCCCTTGGAACACGTACTTCTGCGCCTGTGCCCAGTGTTCCGCAGTAGCCAAGGTCCGGGCAATTTCGCCGAGCGTGTAGTTCTTGCCTTGGTAACGAAATGCGGTCGAGCCGTGCTCTGGGAGCTTATCGTAGCCATCCGCAGGCGGCGTGTTTTGAAACCACAGAAGCACTTCGTTATAGGTCCAGCGATCGTCCACGCTTGTAGTGAGCAAGCCTCGCATGAGCTGGCGATAGACGCCGAGATTATCCTTACCCAGTTGCGCCTCAACCAGCTCCACCATCCCCGCGCGACATTGATAGTGCTCAATGCGCTCTTCCAGCATGATCTCCTCAAAGTGAACATCTGTGCCGCTGAATCGCTGGCCACTCTGAGTCGATATACCCCGCCCCACGAGATCGGCGATGCTGCATCCACACAAGATTTCTTGCGCAACGCGTCCAACGCTCCACCAATCATATTTTTTCAGGTCTTCACTCCGGCTCTGGAACTTGCGTTTCAATGCCTCAGGCGGGGCATAGTGCCGTGAACCGGCAAAGGTGGTGTGCTCACCCGCGTCACCCACCAGACTGATCGTTCCGTAATCGACCACTTTCAAGCGTAATCCTTGTTCGGTCCGAAGCACCATGATGTTGCTCGGTTTTAAATCGCGGTGCACGATTCCCAAATGGTGGAGGTAACCCACGCCCTGTGTGAGCTGCCACAGCAGTTGGTACATCTCGTTTTGCAAGGTAGCGGGCTCCGATCGAACGAGATCCCGCAGCTCTACGGCGTTAGGTAAATATTCAAAGACTTGCAGCACCTGTTCCCCGACAACAATATCGAAGCATCTCAAACAAAAATCGTTCTCGATCGCGACCAGTTTATCGCGCAATTCCGCGAGCTTTTGCCGATCCGATTCCGTGCTCCGCGCTTCAACGAGTTGCTTGATGAAGACGGGCGTCCCATCGAGAACCGCTTCGCCCATGTAGGCGATGGCTTCCCGACCTGCGGTCTCGATCTCTTCAACAACGCGATATTTACCATTGGCAACGATATCGCCGGGTGAAAATTTTCGCTTGTTCGATCGAACCGCTGGAGCCGCGGCACGTGCCTGACTGGCCGTCTTTGGCGAAACGAATTGCGTCGCGTCGTCCGTTGTGTGCCCGGTTGCCGGCGTGAACTGCGTGGCATCGTCACCGCCTGTGTGTGCGGGGGTGAATTGGGTCGCATCGTCGCCCCATTTTGCTGCTGGCGTAAACTGTGTCGCCTCGTCTGAAGAAGAGGGGCCGCGCGGTACAAATTGCGTTGCGTCATCGCCACTGCCGCCACCGCGATTGTTCTGAACAAACTGAGTCGCATCGTCACCGCCGCTGGAGCGTGGCGAAAATTGTGTCGCGTCATCGGTGGAGACGGCCTTCTTTTTTCCGCCGAGGGTCGGGCGGGGAACAAACTCCGTCGCCTCGTCGGAAGAGACGCGTTTGGGCGCACTGGAAGGTTGCGGTGTCGGTAAATTATTCATGCAACTCGAGGAGTATTGCCGTGAAATTGTCGTAAGCCTCCGTCTCAAGAATCATCGAACGAAGATGAGAGGCCATTTCAGCCGTGCCACTTGCGTTGTTAAATAACGGAGCAAGTTTCGCCTCGTTGAAATGCCGGATCACGCCGTCGGTTGCAATCAAAAAAAGCGATGGCTCTAGCGGCATCGCGCGGAAACTGGGGATCGGATCGACTGGTGCTGGGTGACATCCCATCACGCGGCAGAGCTTGCCGTTGTAGTCGCCCGTGGTGGTGTGGATCTCCGTTAAGGGCCGGAACATGCGGCCTGTAAACTCGAATACAGTGCTGTCTCCCACAGCAAACGCGATGAGCCCCGATTCGGTCGCTACAATCCCGGCAATCGTGCAGCCCATCCCGGCGTAATCGGGGCTTTGGCGCATCACGGAATACATGCCGCGATTGACCGCAGCCAGCCCTTTCACGAGACCGGTGATATTCGGATCTGGCAACGCGATTAAATGTTGGACCACGTAGCTGGAAGCGACTTCCCCCGCATTGCGTCCACCAACGCCATCGCAAACGTAGGCGAGCAAGACGCCTTCATCTTGTGGGAGCAGAAAAGTCGTGGTTTTGTGGGGATCAAACATGCTGGGCCCCTGCGTTTCAAAGGAGAACTCGTACTTCGCCTCCGCGTAAGGCTGTCCACCCCCTGTGTGAGGTCCTAAACGAAAAGCATCTTCGTTGTTTGCGCGTTTCTTGCCGATATCCGTGAATGCGAATCCAGTCAACCTCACGCGAATACTCCTGACTGAACTTCGATTACGCAATTGAACTGAGTGCCGAGAACGACCTCATTCTTCCCGGCAGTAAGCTCCATCTCATCTTCGAAATCGAGGATATTGGAGCCATTGATCGAGATGGGATTGCCTGAAGCGGAGACGTTTTTGATAAAGACCTGTTCATCGACGATGGCCACCAAAGCATGATTGCGCGAGACGGTCGTATCGTCTTTAAAATGTTCCCGAGCCACGTCGCCTTCACGGCCTAGGAGGGCACCGTCGTAGAGAGGGTAAACACCTTCTTGAACGAAGAGAACGGCCGGATGCAACCTCGGTACAGGAGGCGGCACGTTTGGGTCGCGTTCAACCGGTGCAGGACGTGTGAACTTCGGGCGCTTGGCCACCGAGCCATCAGCTGACTTCGCGGGGGCGGGAATCGCCCGAGTCGGCACAGACGACTCTTCACGGTAAACCGGAAGACTGGGTCGAGCCTCGCCGGGCTTATCGTTCTTAACGATATTGCAGAGATCTTTAGTCAGGCAGCTCATGGGTTTCTGCACGAAATTCTGAAACTCCTTTCTGCAGGCGCGGCAAACGAAGGTGTTCATCTTGAGCGGAGGCTAGCAGGCCGCCTAAAAACTCGCAAGAACCGCGCGGCACAGGATTTTAAGGCCGCACAAGACAACAACAAAGTACGCAATAGACCGAAACCTACGCATAAATGCTCTAAAATTACCGCGACTTCTCTACTTGCAGTGCGCGTAACGCCGACTCCGCCGCATTCATTTCCGCTTCTTTCTTGCTCTTGCCTTCGCCGCGTGCGAGTTCCTTTTGCTGCCAAACCACCACGGCTTGATAGACGCGATCATGCGCCGGGCCGCTCTCATTTTCGCATCGATAAACAGGCGTTTCGCTGCCGTGTGCCTGGAGCAACTCTTGCAACGCGCCCTTCGGATTCAATATGGCCGATCTCTCCACTTGCAAAGCCACATCGACCGGCTCAGCCCACAAACGACGGACTAACGTGGCAGTCTGATCGAACCCCAGTTCCACGAACACCGCCCCCAGCACCGCTTCCATCGCATCGGCCAAAATGGACTCACGTTCACGACCGCCACTGCTCTCGGCCCCCCGACCCAAAATAAGATGTCGCCCGAGTTGCAGACGTTGAGCCACCGTGGCCAACTGCCCTCGATTCACCAACTGAGCGCGCAATACCGTCATGCGTCCTTCAAGTGCCGTCGGCATTCGATCGTAAAGGAGACAGGTGACGGAGAGTTGCAGCACGGCATCGCCCAGAAATTCCAGCCGCTGATTGTCCGCCGTCTGCTTGCGACTCTCGTGTCCGTACGATGCGTGGGTGAGCGCCAGTACCAGCAAATCGCGATTCGAAAAACGATGGCCCAACTTCTCCTGAAGGGTCCCCAGCTCGTCATCGCTCCCAGATGTCATCCCCGCAAAGAGTACCCTCCTTCGGCTCAACCTTTCAACATCGTGCGCTCGTAAATCTCCGGCAGGGGAGTCGGCAGGCCATTGTAGAACGGCCCAAACTCCGCGTAGCGATAGCTCACTTCATCAAAACGCATTTGGTAGACGATCGCCTTTATTTCGGCGGGATCATGTGCAAAGAGCGTGACGCCCCATTCCCAATCATCGACTCCGGTCGAGCCAGTCACCAATTGCCGGACTCGCCCCGCAAATGTCCGACCCACCTGCATGTGGCCTTGCATCAGCTCGCGACGCTTGGAGTATTCTAGCGCATACCAATTTTGCTCCGCCGTCCGACGCTTGCTCATCGGGTAAAAACAGAAATATTCCCATTCCGGCAGGGTGGGGTAGAGCCGGTCGTGCGTGTAGTGTTTAATTCGATCCCGGAACGCGACGAGCTTCGACTCACTCTCCGGCGAGCCGCGCACGATTCCCTCTTTCGTCTCCAGTTCCTGCGCGTACTCGCTCTCTTTAGGGGTGTACTCGGATTTTTCCGTGAGCGAGAGATATGCAAATTCCTTCAGCAAAACGCCCGCTCCGAGCGAATTTGCCAGCCGCTTCTCGATCGTATTCAGTCTATGTAAATCGGGCGCGATCACCATGAAACCGATATCGGCCTTAGCTAGCATCGAGAGCGTCACTACCTGGGTCTGTGGCTCTTTGCGCACTTCGTCCACAAACTCCGTCAAGTCGTCCAGGGCACCTGCCTGCTCATGTTCATCCCGCTCGTTCCATGCACTCAGATCCACGGAATAGAACAAATGCAGCACCCCTAAACCCTCTCCCGGCTTAACAACACCAGGAACCGAAACCGCCGCCGGCTGACCAGAAGAATCATGACTCATACGTCCCACACGCTACATCCCAATCAATTCTTCTGCCCACCAAAAAATAATTTGTCTTAAGTAATCGGAACCGGGTAGACCCACAACTGCGCCTCGCTCAAATGCGATGCTTTCGGTGGCACGGGTAGATCGCCTAAACAGACCCAGGTCGAATTGAGAATGCTCAGCCCGGCTGTGTTCGACTTCAAAACGACCGCGTAGATCACTTCTAATTCCGTTCTTTTCGCATTCTCCAGGACATATTCCATCAGCCGGGAACCGAGCCGCGCGCCTCGCAATCCCGGGCGAATGTAGATGCTCGACTCCGCCTCGGCGTGCACCCGCAACGGCGCATTTCGCATCGGTAAAAGCGATTGCCACCCCACCACTGCTCCCTGGCGCTCGGCAATCCAAAAACCAAACGAATCTGTTTGCGTCTTCAGCCGATCCGCAAAAATGGCCCGTGCTCTTTCAGTCTGTTCCTTTGCTTTTGGATCACCCGTCGCTGCGCCAATTCCTAGCGCCCAAATCTCGAGAATCGCTTCGAGATCGTCGAGCGTTCCCCGGCGAAAGGTGATGTTCGGTTCATCGGCGGCTGCGTGGGTCATGGAATTGTGACGATACGAGCCGCCGTGGGATGTGCAAGTGCGATTGGTCACGGCAAATCGCCGTCATCGCCGATCGACTCGGTTGGACAACGCTCCATGGCTTCTCGAGCCATTGCGATTTCCTCCGCCGTGGAGGGCTGCTTGTGGACATAGCTGTAACCATCGTCGTGACGCCGGAATACCATCGGTGCCATTTCCGGGCACATCATGCAATCGATGCAGGTATTATCGTTATAGAATTTCCCCGCCACATTTGCGGCGGCCTTGTCTTTTCTGTTTGCCATGGAAACAGACTATTCCTTCTTGCACGTCTCGCATAATTCATTAATGGTATGGATTCATGCGTACTGCGAATGAATGGTTGGTGACGAAACCGTTTGATTTGTACCAGATCCGCATCTTTAAGCTGGTGGCCGAGGCTCAGAGTTTCACCCAGGCAAGCCGCGTGACTGGTCTGACGCAAAGCGCGATCTCCCGGCAGATCCAAGCGCTAGAGGCGCAACTTGGCGTGCAGTTGTTCGTGCGAACGACGCGTGCCGTCGCACTTACGGAGGCGGGTCAGTTTTTGTTGCGCGAGTCGGAGCTACTGCTCGGCGATGCGGAGGCACTCGTGCGGCGAATTCGGCAAGACTATGGCACTGCGCCGCGCGAGGTGCGTGTCGGAGTCTCACGAACGGTGAGCCCCGCCTATTTGCCTGGTTTCTTTGCGGTAAATCGACGTGAAAACCCGGCGATCGTTTCACGCGTCACCTATGACACCAGCGATCGGTTGCTGGCGCTGGTGGAGTCGGACGAGCTCGATCTGGCGGTGTTATTGCCGCCACCGCGGTTGTCGGAACGACTACAAATCACCCATCGCTTTAACGATGTCTTCTCGTTTATTGCCCATACGGAGGCGACTGCCCGCGTGAAGAGAAGGTGCTATTAAAAATAAGATTTGGGTGCTATCAAAAATAAGATTTAGGTGGACCCAAAATTTATCGAAATATCTAGGTGCACCCAAAAAAATCTATCAAAATAAAATTTAAATAAGATCTAAAATTTATCGAAAATAAGATTTAGGTGCACCCAAAATCTATCAAAAATAAGATTTAGGTGCACCCAAAAATCATCAAAAATAAGATTTAGGTGGACCCAAAATCTATCGAAAATAAGATTTAGGTGCACCCAAAATCTACGGCCCAAAATAAGATTTAGGTGCACCCCAAATCTATCGAAAATAAGATTTGAGCGCAATTACAAGGCTTCAGATCCGATTCAAATTGGCTTTAATATGGTAACATTAAAGGGTTAAACCGAAAAGAATATTTTGGCGCATAAAACGATTTTAACCTGATCCAGATCCAGTGTATTCCTCCACGATGTCTGCGATCGACTCATCTGTGAACGGAACTAGAGGATCCTTAGTACCCGACGAGCTCTCTATGTCATTCAACCCAGGGCAACACAGCCCCCTGCTACCACGCCCTTTACCCACGCGATGGTGACACAAGCAAAACAGGGTGACCCCAAGCACAGTCAGAGCCAAGCAAATGCAGCCTATGACTATTGGGATTAGCCACCACGTAGCGGTCTGCGAGTCTCCGCAGCTAACAAAGACATGAATAAAGAATACAACGTTTAGTTTAACAGCGCAATAATTCAACTGAGCAAATGTAAACACTGCACAGCAATGACTGAGGCCCTGCGGCAAAGAACAACGTTCTAACAGTCTATCAAAAGCAGTGTTGAAAAAAGCGAAAATACGCATTGAATTAAGAATTGTGCACAAGGTGACAACGATGAGCTATTAACAGACAATTTTTAACTGAGCAAAAAATAAGGGAATATCTACATATTGTCAACAATTAACAAAAGTTGCAAAACAAATATAACATCAATAATAATATAAATTTAATGTATCAAAATTATTTACAACGTCTTTACTCATGCATGCACAGACAATAATTGGACATATCCGCTGGAACAGCCAACTTTAAAAAAGAGATTACGATGTAAAAGTAGTTGACTCGAAAGATAAAATAATACAAATCAATCATAATAGTTTTTACAATATCAATTTTGTGCAGAGAATTAAGTTAGTATTATTTATGTGGAACGGAAGGAAAAGGGTGAGTGGGTGTCAGTTTGTAAAGATTTGAAAGTGGGAGAGAGGAGACCGAGGAGACAGAGGTAGAAGAAACAAGTCATGGGACGAGCGTGCATTGAATGACATGAGAGAGTGGGGCTTGCGTAGAGAGATGGCAAAAAATCGTGATCAGTGGAGAAATGTCATTCATGAGAATCGTTTAACCTGTGCGAGCACGAAAAAACGGACTTTAAACGATGATGATGACTCTTTTGAGAGAAAGATGTACGCGAAGACGTAGTAGCTAGTTTGGTTGGCGCGAGTGTTAGCGCGAGTCCTGCGTTACACATATCCTCCGTCTTACAGCACTCGACAGCCCTTAGATCATTCACATTCATCGCGGTCAGACACTTCATTGGGCGCCCTGGAGGTTGCAGATCATCCAGGTCAAAACATCTGTGACAAAACACAGACGCATTCATAAACAATAAATTTAAAAAATAGCTCTCTCACTTTCAAACATGTTTTTCACAAGTTTTTTTCTAATAAACCGGTTATCCACAGCGCTTTCCTGACGCAAAAATTTGAGATCATCATTATCATTGCTATTCGGTACGGCTTCAGTTTAAGTACTAATTTGTGACAATATGCCTCATTGTTAATTATAGCATTTGTCTGTTGATTGAAAAAACAGAATACGACTTCAGGTAACCTTTAAAAATGGTACGTATCATCATGTCAGTACCATAGGAATCATTATACGGTATATAAACAAATCAAACAAGCAGTTATCATGCCCATACCCATAATCGAGTTGCATCGGGTCGTTAGGCGATCGACGCTCTGCGACAACGTAGCATCGTCCGTCAGTCACACACGTTGTATTGACGCAGCCGCGGACTACAGCGACACGTTAGCGCTGTAGCAAACACCCAAGCCCCGTAAATCATTAGCATCATTATATTCATTTATAATATTGCATAAATGCTTAATACGTTGAGTTACAATGTGAAACTATACTGCCGGTTTCTGCCTTCAGGACGGCCGGATAGCGCTATTCGGAGTTTATCTGGAGTTTATTTGGAGTTTTTACATGTAAAACTCTAAATAAACTCCAGATAAACTCCGAATAGCGCTATCCGGCCGTCCTGAAACCGGCAGCATGTATCACGGCTGTATAAAATTGCCATTATATAAATGAAATTTTAAAACAACAGTTCAAAACTTCTAAATTAGATAATTTTCAAATCTTGGTCATTGAAACTATACAATAATTAAGTTGCATGTACAAGATGAGAGATTTATTCATAGCTGTCTATCTACCAAGTCATAGATCGAAGATCGAAGTGAAAGGAAAATTCAACAATAATTTTATAGCAAGATGAGTTACAACCATAACAACAAGCTCAAAGTGGAACAAAATAAAACAAAAATATAAAACCGTCCACAGTTTGTCGCTGTGACCACAATTGACACTGATCAACTGTGTTGATCACTGTGACCACAACTGTCCGTGTCGTATATTTAT
>CAVURW010000228.1:0-10698 GCA_963743595.1 uncultured Verrucomicrobiae bacterium | reverse complement strand
GAGCGTTATTGGTTCGAGTTGGCCAAGAGCACTGCTAATTATCCGGACAAGTCCACTAAACCCTATTACGAAACGGAATCTGGTTTGCCTTCCACCGATCCGATCACGTGGCGCGAGCAGGCGCGCACCTTGGTACAAAAGTTCTCGTTCGCTCAGTCTACCCAGGTCATTCCCTGCTTCCTGTGGTTCGGCCTTCATCCGATGTGGGAATGGGGAATCCTGGAGAATTTCGAGGAAGCTAAACCGGCTGCGCTCGCTTACCGGGTCTTGGTTCAGCGCACGCGTGGGCTCAAGGGCCAAGATCGCCTGGATGTCGCCGGGGCGAAGGGTGAGGCCTACTGGTTCACGAACGATGAGGGTCAGACCACGGTCGTGCTGTGGAGTGACGAGGGCCTCTACACCCGCGAACTGGCTCTGGGAGCGGATTCCACGGACGTAAAGCGCTATGACATGTTCGGCAATGCCACACCGCTGGCACTCGATGCAGACGGTACCGTAGGGGTGCAAGTTGGTCTCGATCCCATCTATGTTTGCTCCAAACGACCGCCTCAATCGCGAGCCGTCGCGGTGCTGCCCCCGCCGTTGGATCTTCCCGTAACGATAAAAGTTGTGCCCGGTTCCACGACGATGCTGACCGCGATGGTGCATAACCACGGATCGAACCCATTGCAAGGGACGGTGGTGGTGACTCCGTCCGGATCGGTGCCTATTGGGGCAACGCAGGTTCCCATCCAGATCGATGTGGGCAAACAAGCAATGGTCCATCTGCCGCTGACGGTGAGCGACGTTCCTTCGCCGTGGTGGCCGCGGGCATGGGTCGTCTTCGCCCCGGTCGTCGGCGATCTCGATCTCTCCACGATTACCGCTATTCCAGATTCTCTGCCCTCAGATGGCAAGCCGTTGGCTCCGCAAATCGGGATGCCAGTCAACAATCATCTTAACTTGGCTCCGCTCGGAAACGGTTATCATGAACGGAGACAGGCGCTCTGTTTCTCACGGGTGAATGTCCCTTCAGACATGGATGTCGAGTTTGGCACTTCTGCCGATTACTGGATGGAATGGTGGCTCAACGGCAAAAAGATTTTCAGCACGATGGACCAAGGAAATTCCGGTCCGTTTCAAATCATGACCCATACGGTCAAAGCCCATTTTAACAAGGGACAAAATCTTCTGGTCGTGCGCGTGCTCAGCGGCAGTGCTGGATGGGAACTTGTCAGCGGTGGTCCTGAAGCGGTGGCTTCGGCGCGTTGCTCACTTTCGGGTGTCACCGATGCCGCCATCATTGAACTCAAGGATGCAGACAAGGTTCTCGATCGCGAAGCCGTGAAGGTGGAAGCTCTTCCTCCGTTGGAAAGCCGAGACGAGACTTCCTGGTCCAACATGGCACCCGATGCGACGCTTGGAGCCATCAATAATCTTTTCAAGGCAGCACCGGATCAGGCTCACTGGTATCATGGCAAGGCGGACTTGTCCGGGAATCTATGGTATCGCGTTCAGAAAGATGGGGCGCTTTTGATCGAAGCCGCCGTTGTCGATGATATCGATAAGCCCGGCGACGCCATTCATATTAATATAGCCACCGGTGATGGCTGGAATAAGAAATTGCAGGTTTCCAGCGGCCAGCCGCAGGTGACCAAACGCCGCGACGACGCGACCTCCATCACGTGGTATGAAGCCGTGATTCCCCGGTCGGATCTGGGTGTCGAAGCGAAGCAACCGATCTCCATTCAGGTGATTGTCGATGATGACGATTGGGGAGTCTTGAAACAGACGGCAACGACCGCATTTGGTGGGAATCCCGATAATTGGTACCAGACCTGGTTCTTAAAGTAATGCGCTCACCGTTTTGCCGGGCGACCACCGGGGTCTGATCGTGACAATCGTGGGTGATTCCGGAATGCCCACTTTGCTATGAACCAACTGTCCGGCCAGGAGCTCGATGGCGCGTGAACCAATCGAGCTTGCCTCAATACTGATGCCCCCCAATTCGCTGGTTTGAGAATCACATTCCAAAAAAGCGACGCTCACTGTATCGGGGATCGCAATGTGAGCTTGAGTCAACCATTGATGAAAAATGGGGTCGGTAACGAGAATGGCGGTGGGCTTGTATTTCTCATACCACTGCAGAAAGGGAAGCTTAAGATTGGAAGGATCAGAGTTCCCGTGCTCGGGGCGATTTATTGGGTTTTTGTCGAAATGGGGAATGGATCGTTTGATCCCTAACTGGCGGTGCATCGCGTCAAATGCGGCCCGGTAGCGAAAATCAACTTCCTCATTGCACTGATCGCTAACGGCTAAGCCAATGTCACGGTGACCGGCGGAAACAAGCTCCTTCATTGCGATCACCAAAGCCTCATACGGATCCCAACCCACCTGATGAAAAGAGGTGTGTCGCACATTAAACACCATCATCACCGTAGAAAAATCTTCCCAGCGTAACGGCCACGCTTTTACGGGTGCCTGCCAGCCTGGATAGCCATAGAGTAAAATCCCCTTAATTCCGCGCGCCAAGAGAATATCACTCATTCGCTCACCAGAAATCTCCGGCTCAAAAGCCCAAAATCGCTCCAATTTGTAACCGAGACTTTCAGCACGTTCGAAGGCCCCAGCATGGCTAAATCTTAGCTTTGGAATTTGTCTCCATTCCTCCGGTTCATGATGAACATCATAAAAAGCGATCGTCGCCCGATATGACTCGGATTTTCCATCTCTTAGCCGGACTAGCGATGAGGCATGGGCATTCGGAGCATAGCGGAGTTCCTCAGCTATTTTTCGAATGCGTTCCCGAGTCTTATTTGCAATCCGCGGACTGTCGCGTAGTGCCATTGAAACCGTGGCGGACGAAACTCCGGCGCGCCGGGCGATATCGTGAAGGGTGACCATAGTCTGAATTCCTCTGTTATATCGGTGAGTGGGCTGTCCTCTCGAGTATTATCCGCGAGTAGGCCACTTATGACTCAGAATGGGTCTTAGAAAGGTCGGGTCCAAAAATCGCCTGGGCACATCGATTTCCCCTGAATTTCAACAGGTGAACCCCGCTGCCGGGAACTTTATCCCAAATATCTGGTTGAGAGTATTATGACGAAATTTTCGAGCCTAGCCCAACGACTCGCGCTAGCGGGTTGTCTCCTCTCCTTTTCGAACTCCGGATTCGGACAAATGCCGGACAAGCCGATCCAGGTGGATATTCTCACCAGTACCCCTATTCATCTGCTGTTTGTGGGACATGAGGACCAACTCGCATTCCAGTTCAAAAATGAGAATGATCAGCCCGTCACATTTGATTTTTCCGCCGTCCTTACGAGTTACGATGGGGCAACTCTAAACGTGGAGAAGCATTTGACCGTTAACGGAAACTCAACGTCCGATTTTGCTTCTCCAGTTAAGCCAAGCGAACGCGGTCTTTGGTATGTCGACTACAAGATTGAGACCGATAAAGGGGCAAAACAGAGCGATCGGCTGACGTTCGCTTATCTCCAACCGGCAGGCCCTCGCACGGGTCCTCCCAACGACATGCTCTTCTGCATCAATGGAGGGATTTCAGCGACAACAAATCTTACGGAGAGAAACCAGGATGTGCTGATCGCATCGCTTTGTGGAATTGATTCCGCGAGAACCTGCGTTCAATTCGGTGAGGTCGAACCGAAGCCGGGAGTTTGGAACGAAGAGGTGCTCAAGCGTTATGACGACGCGCTGACCTACGCCAAGCAAAACGGCCTCTCCGCCGAATTTTTACTCTGCTACAACGCGCAGTGGGACGCCCCGGCTGACGTGCAACATTCTCCGAATCGCGTGGATTGGCTCTTTTCACCTCCGAAGCCCGAGGAGTGGAGAAAGTACGTTCATGTGGTCGCGAGTCGTTACGGTGACCGCATCAAATATTGGGAAGTTTGGAATGAGGCCGATATCGTCCAGTTCTGGACTGGTGATGAAGATCAATATTTGCAGATCCTGAAAACGAGCCACGACGAAATCAAATCAATCGACCCAAGCTTGCAGGTCATGAGTAGTGGATTCGCTACGCTTTTACCTCACGGAGGTCGGAAACATCTGCATTTCATGGAGACAGTAACTCAAAAAGGGATGAGCGATTACGAGGTTCTCGCGTTTCATCAACATGGCTCATTCGAAGACTTCAAATATGTCCTTGATGGTCCGTTACAACGAATTCGGGACGCGTTGAATCCCCCTAAGCCTCTCTATTTTACGGAAACTGCGGCCTCGCGATACGAGGGCGATACGATTCCGGTGAACTTATTGTGGGAAAAATTGACTTATGCGTGGTCTAAGGGCGCTATTGCCTATACTTGGTACACGCTGCGGGCTGGCACGGTCGATTACACCAATAAAAAGGCGCATCAATGGGGCCTGTTCACTGACACTTTTTATCCAACTCCAACGTATGTTTCATACAACACGCTGATCACCTATCTACGAGACAAACGTTATGACGGCGCCTTGGATATGGGCCCTGCGTCTTATGGCTATCGCTTTGTATCGCCCACTGCAGCGGCCATTATGACTTGGGCGACCAAGGACGCTGCGGAAACACGTTCAACGGTCATCAATGTGCAGGGTGCAACAAAGGCGTTCGTGGTCGATCCGATGGGTAATTCAAAGGATCTCGAAATCGAGAACGGCTACGTCTTGTTGCGTACGGAGAGCACGCCCAGTCTTTTGATATTGGAGGGCAATCACCTCAATCCGCAAGCGGCGGGGCAAATCGCCACTGCCGACGTACCCGCTTATTCCCTTCCAGGCACCCAAGTCCCGTTGAAAGTGACGCTCTGGAATTCATCGGGAACGACCCAGGCATTCACGCTGCGCCCTAATTTCCCAAACTCTCCCGCCGATCCGATTAACGTTAGCGTTCCAGCGGGGAAAACCAATGAAACGATTGTTGAAATCAACCCCCCAGTAACTGCAGGTCACGCATTTCAGCGGGTTTTCAGCGGGACGATTGGATATGAAGCTCCAGGTACCATTTGGCACGATGAGATGAAGGTAAATTTGAAAATGGGCGTCAATATTCCCATTGCACCGATCACGTCACGACTTCCAGACTTCGTCATAGATAAGTATGAGAACGTGGTGAATTTTAACGAAAATGTCCCGCAAAGGCAGAAATTCACTTGGAAAGGGCCGGACGATTTGAGTGCTAACGTGTGGCTGCATCAAACGCCGGACGCCATAGAACTCCATGCGGTGGTACGAGATGACATCGCCAGCCAACCGTTCACGGGAGAGCGCCTTTGGGATGGGGATAGCGTTCAGTTCGCGTTCGCTGTGCCAGGCCAGCCGGGTTTCTGGGAGTTCACCTCCGCACTGTCTCACGATAAACCGGAGATCTATTGCACGGAGCACCCTGCCGGAGCGACGGACACAACCTCTTTGGTAACGGCACAAGCGACTCGAAACGCGACTTCGTATATTTACGATTTCACTATTCCGCGCGCAGCAATTGGCTGTGCGAATGGGTGGCTCAAACCCATCGCCTTCGATTTTCTCGCGAACGATTGCGACGACAACCAACACCGTGAAGGGTATATCGAACTAACTCCAGGTCTGGGTCGAAATACAAATCCCGGCCTATTTATCCCGATCGTTTTTGACGATGCTTCGGTCGAACAGCCTGCAGCTAAATAGCGATTGATCATGAGCCTCCGCGCCTTTGGTTGGGGAGAACAGAGCGTGGGCACCTAACCGGAAAAGGCTCTAGCGAAGGCTCGGATAGATCGTCTGATTGATTTTTGCCCGACCGTTTAAATCCACCGTCAGATTCTCTGTCGCGCCCGATTCCTTCTCATGACGAATCGAGGCGGTTTCTTTACCGGTGCGGTACGAATTGAAATAGAAGTGGTCGTTTACGGAGTCCGAGTAGGGCGTTTGGTAAATGAGGTACGGTTTGGCCTTCGTGGAGAACGCGAAGATTAAGACGGCGTTCTTTTCTGCGGTCACGTAATCGGTCACGAACAGGTATTTCGAGTCCGTAGACCAGTTCAGATCGACCGTCCGGGTGAAGGTCCACGCAATGTGTGCTCCGAAAGTTTTGGAGACGACACGCACCTTTTCGCTTTCTGAATAAGCGGAAAGTTGGCGGTCGGGTGAAGAGACTTTCAGGACCGATGTCTTGGCGAGACCCGCCACGATCGAAGTAAGCAGGCAGGCGCATAGAGTGAAATAGAAGAAGCGTGTTTTCATATCAGGATTAAAGTCCGAAGGTATCAGAAAGTTGCGGAGCCGTCAGGGTTTCACCGTGAGACCGCTGATCTTGGCGAGACTGCGTTGCCGATGGTCGAACGTTGCAAAAGTCGACGCTCCACATTCCCAAGCCGCCGCCACGTGCAGGATATCTAACGCCCGCTGCGGGCTTTTAGCGACATAAGTCTCGCTCAGCTCATCGGCCCGTCGGAAAATGTTATTCCACGTAACCGAAACGTGAACAAGAAAGCCTTCGGACAAGTCGTCCTCAATCCGCCTAAAAATGGACTTGAGTTCCTCCTCCGTTATAAAATTCTGAAAGACACTCACCCTGAGTGCATTTCTCACCTCAACCCGGTGTAACTGTAAGTAGGAAAGCTCGACCTTATGACTTTCTACATAAGCCTGCGCCGCGCTGTGATTAGCATCTTGTCGATAGAGCGAAATCAAAAAACTGCTGTCAACGTAGACGAGCATAATCGCTAATCTCTAAGAGCTGCCCAAAACGCGTCTGTTTCAGCCTGGGTCATCGGTTTCCCAAGAGCAGGGAATTCCTTAAAACGCTGTGCCCAGGTCTTCCTTTTGAGTTTCTTTCGAATTGGGGGGATAATCGTAGCAATCTCCACTCCTCTCCGCGTAATGGTCACCGATTCGCCTTCTTCTATCCATTTGGAGATGTCGGCAAACCGATTGCGCAGGTCTCGAACAGTAGCGGTTTTCATGTGATACATATTCGTATCACAGCGATCAGAAGTCAAACATACCTAATCTCTCACGAGTCGCCAGAGGGCATCGGTCTCTTCTTTGGTCATGATCTTCCCGGCTGCCTTTGTCTCAGCTAGCCGATCGGCCCAAGTCCACTTCTTTTTCTTAACCTTTTTACGTATGGATTTCATCATTACGCCTTTGGCACTGGCTTTTTAATCGACAGGTGCACGTCGGTGAGTTGTTTGTCGGAGACGGGAGCGGGCGCATTCATGAGCAGGTCGCGACCGTTCTGCGCCATCGGGAACGCAATGACGTCTCGAATGTTAAAGTGTTGCGAGAGCAGCATCACGATGCGATCAATCCCCGGGGCCATTCCGCCATGGGGCGGTGCGCCAAACCGAAACGCGTTGATCATTCCGGCGAATCGATTTTCCACGGTTTGCTGATCGTATCCTGCAATTGCAAATGCCTTGAACATGATCTCCGGTACATGGTTCCGAATCGCTCCTGAAGCCAGTTCATAACCGTTGCAAACCAGATCATACTGGTACGCCTTAATCGTCAGCGGATCTTGTTTCTCCAACGCTTCCAATCCCCCTTGCGGCATGGAAAACGGGTTATGCGAAAACTCCACCGCCTTTGTTTCCTCGTTGTACTCGTACATCGGATAATCGACGATCCAGGCGAACTTGAATTCGCTCGGCTTCGTAATCAGGTTCAGTTGTTCCGAGATCTTTACTCGCATGGCACCGAGCACTTTCGCCGCACGCGTTTCGTTCTTATCGGCCGAGAAAAACAGCACCGCGTTTTTCTCCGTACCGGCAACTTTGAGCAAAGCCGCTTTGATTTCGTCAGAGGCAAGGAATTTCGCGATTGGACCTGCCAATTCCTTTCCAGAATCGCTGATCTTCACATAGGCCAAGCCCGGCGCACCCAGCTTCTTCGCCTCGTCCTGAAGGGAATCGAACCACGAGCGCGGTTGCTCGAATGCCTGGGGAATCGCCATCACACGCACGGTTTTGCCACCAAACGCCTTGAACTCGCTGTTAGCGAAGAGTGGCGTCAGATCGGAGATTTCCACTGGAATACGCAGGTCCGGCTTATCGCTGCCGTACTTCAGCATGGAGTCAGCATAGGCGATGCGCGGGAAGGGCGCAGGCGTGGCGGACCACTCGGGCTTGAACTCGGAGAATAGACCGGAAAAGAGCGATTCCATCGCCAGGAACACGTCTTCTTGCGTCACGAAACTCATTTCGAGATCGAGCTGGTAAAATTCCCCTGGCGTGCGATCGGCACGTCCATCTTCATCGCGAAAACAGGGGGCGATTTGGAAGTAACGATCGAACCCGCTCACCATGAGGAGTTGCTTGAACTGCTGCGGGGCCTGCGGAAGCGCGTAAAACTCGCCGGGGTAGAGCCGGGAGGGCACCAGGAAATCGCGAGCACCTTCCGGTGACGAACTGGTCAAGATGGGCGTCTGGAACTCCGTAAAGCCGAGCTCGATCATCCGACGACGAATCGAAGCGATGACTCGTGAGCGCAGCAGAATCGTTTGATGCAGTTCAGACCGGCGCAGATCCAGAAAGCGATACTTTAACCGCACCTCCTCGGGCACGTGATCCTCTGGGAAGACGTTCATCGGCAGGGGCTGGCAACTGCCCAGCACTTCGTAACGGGAGGCTTCGAGTTCGACCTCGCCCGTTTCCAGTTGGGCGTTGATCTTTTCGGCGGGCCGAAGCCGGACGGTTCCCTCGATCATCACGACCGTCTCTTTTTGGAGATGGGAAAGCGCCTCTTGAAATGGCGAGGTGGGCGGCACCAGAATCTGCGTGATGCCGTAGTGATCCCGCACATCGATAAAGAGCACGCCGCCGAGATCGCGTTTATTATGGATCCAACCGGAAATACGGGCGATCTGGCCGACATGTGTCGGGCGAAGTTCGACACATGTATGGGTTCGATAGGGGTTCTCAGCAGACGTCAAGTGAGGCATGGGGTCGGTAAGCTAACAAAAGTTAGACGATTTGGCGTGGAGAAATTTGTTTAGTTGTCGAAATCAGGGATAATTCATTTTGCAACGTTTGATGGATTTGCAACGCTTTGTACGACAAGGGCACAGAAATGAATCTACGCATTCGACAGAAGCATTCTTCGACACATTGGGAGATCGAGTTTCAAAAGGCTGAAACGACGAAGGTGCTCCATTTTCACCATGGCTTGGGACTTATCGGCCAGTGCAGCATGGAGGGCATTTTAGACAAAATCGAGGTACAATCGTGGTATAAAGTGCAGGAACGCTTTGCCACCGTAAAAGCGGATCCCGGCTGCGTATGGATTTCGTTTCAGATGAGTCACTTGGAAGAGAGCGTCGCTGGCGAGATCATCGACGAATTGTGTCGGAGCCGCAAATTGCCGCTCACCTTCTTTCTCGATCGAAATGTCCCGGCGCTGCCCACCTACCAGGAGGTCTCGAATTACTACCAGCAACTGCCGAAACCGACGTGGAAATCGAGCGAGATCCTTCGTCTGACGGCTCAACGCCGGGAATTATTGGAAGGGCTCTATCGTTCCTTTGTGCGCCTGCTCGAACCGGCTGAAATGCGCGAACCCGAGCTCACGTTCATGCGCGACGCCTCCTCCGAACAACTGATCACGCGCGCGCAGTATTTCACGACCAACCACGCGCTCTATCAGGTGCGCCTGGAGAACGTGCGTTGGGTGCCCGTGATGCTCACGGTCGACCAAGACGAGGCGAAAGCGAAGCAGTCGGACTTCGAGGAACTCGGGTCAAGCACGCAGATCGTGACGCTGAACCCCTCCCAACGTGAGCAACGCGTGTGGCAGGTGATCGCTCGTGAAGGGACTCGGCACCACCTCAAATGCCAGCGCACACACGCCTACGGCATCTTCGATACCGACAAGCTCTCGATGAATGACGCGCTTTACCTGGCGACAAATTCAGAATTCAAAGCCGAGGTGGAAATGGCAGAGAAGGGCATGATGTGGCCGAACGAGCATAACTTCCTCATCGACCTGGTTTGCGAAGAGAAGGCGTTTATCTGGGGCGATCTCTGGCAAGTCCAAGCAATCGCCACTCCCGCTCCACCCCTCATGGCGCGCCTCCAGTTAAAGCATTACAAAGAGGTGTTTCACCTGCCGGAGACCGAACCGGGCGTGTTCCGATTACCGAAGCAATCGAATGTCGAGGGTCTCTCGCGAGCGCTCCAAAAATCGGGCTTCTTCCGCCGTGAAGCGAATGCCTGTGTCCGGTTGCTCGATCCCGAAATCAAGCTGGAACTGGGGTTACCGATTTAGTGCGCCCTAAGTTCCATAGGAACGATGTGGCCTCCCGTTCTGATTTTTGCTGATGTCTCCACAAGGTCGACATGGAAACATGTTGAGAGTGAACAATGAGCACTAAGCGCGGTTTATCCTTGCTAATCACGTCGCGTCGCGTCGCGGCGTCGGTGTCTCGACATGGAAACATGTTGAGGGTGAACAATTTGCACTGAGCGCGGTTCATCCTCACTAATCACGCCGCTTTGCGGGGTCGGTGTCTCGACATGGAAACATGTTGAGAATTAACAATTTACACTGAGTGCGGTTCATCTTCTCTAATCGCGCGCGGCTTTGCGGCGTGGGTGTCTCGATTTGAGAGGGTAGAGCACGATTCAGTTGAGCGCCAAAGGCGCGATCCATAACAAAGCCTAGCATGAGGACGGCTGGTAAGCCGTCCGAAGTGCTAGGTTCACCGCCCCAACCCTCAGAGTTCCAAAGGAATGCCTTCAA
>CAVURW010000227.1:0-10436 GCA_963743595.1 uncultured Verrucomicrobiae bacterium | reverse complement strand
CGTGATGATCGCGAATCTCCTCATCATGGTAGTCATCGGCGGCTTCGAAACCTTCGTTTCGAAATTGCACGTGGAAGGCCATCCCGATCAGCCGGAATGGCTGTCGCACGTAAATGCAGGATTGCTGAAAGTGAAGCTGGCTACGGCGCTCATCGGCATCTCATCGATCCACCTCCTCAAGACTTTCATTGAAATGGAATCGAGCAGCCACCCCAGCGCGGCGGAAGCATCTGCGGGCATTGAGGGGTTCTCCTCAAATATACCGACGCACGTCGTCGTGCTTCAGGTCGTGATTCACTGCGCATTTATTGCTTCGGCCGTATTCCTCGCATTGATCGATCAGATGACGTTCCGGTACGCGGAACATAAAAAGGAAGATCGACCTGCCCCCGCCCGGAGAGATCTACCACCGATAGCGCCGTTAAAACCGACCGGCTCGTCTTCGTCGTCATCATCCCAATCGTCCTCTTCCTCCTCGCGGCCTTCATCGTCATCGTCTTCGACGCCATCGTCGTCCTCCTCATCCCGGCCATCCTCCTCTTCTTCGTCAACACCCAGCTCTTCATCGAATCCCAGACCCAGTTCATCGTCCGGAACTTCCGGGACGCCCCCACCCTCTCGCCCAGCTTAGTTGAAGCGTGCCGATCTTTACTTCTCGGTGATCGTCCAGTTCGTGAAATCGTAGGTGCGCACGGTTTTGCCATCGGTCACTTCCATTGGACCTGCGTCAAGCTTCTGGTTCGTCCACGGGCTCTCTAAAATGGGCCAGTTTTTGTAATCGAGCTCAGTTCCATTCACTCGATCAGCACCGTTCCACGTGCATTCGATGGAATCGCCCAATCGATTCGTATAACTCGCCGTTGACGGTTGGTTTGGCGTCAACTTAAGGGAGCTTTTCGTCAATACGGCTTCACGAAATTTCTGCAATTGCTCGTCAGGTGTTGCGCCGGGAAATTCCGCTGGCCGTGCTGTCTCGATGACCACTGCGCACGAGAGCGATTTCACCCGGAACTCCGAGTCGCCTTGTCGAGGCGTTGAAGCGGGAGCTTGAATGCCAGCGGCAGGATCCCACGTAAACGGCTCGGAAGCGGTGACAGCGATCAAAACGCTTCCGTAATTCAGGAAGACGTGGCCGGTCGTTTTGCTGTCGTTAATCATCGCGCGGTAACCGCCGGGGACGTAGCCGAGCGCATACGGAAACGTCGTGGTGGGCGTCATTTGGAATAAGAAGAGGAGGCTATCCCGCCCCAAAACTTCCTCTTCAAACGAACGCACGCCGTGCGTGTGAATCCCCATTTGCCCGGCGACATCAGCGGCAGGGTTGGTGATCCATAAATGGCTGCCCTTGCTGGAATCGGGTTCTTCCCACATCACACCGCAGGGGTAACTTTGGCCTTGGAACGGACGCCCGCCCACCTTCGCTGATCGAGAGAAGAGGCAGTAGTTCGAATTCATGTAATGATTCAACGCCCAGCCATCCATGCGTGAGCGATAGAAGTAGGGCTTGGCGCGATCCGTCGCGGCTTTGAGAACGGCGTCAGGCAGTCGGTAGGTGCTGATCGCGGCGGCACCCGCAGACTGGGCGTGGCTCAGTTTGGGCGCGACGCCACCGAAATAGAGCCAGGGCAGTGCGGCGTATCCCCACGGATGCTGATTCTCCGTATCTGGATAAGATCGCGGCGCGAATGTGGCGAGCAACCCGCGCAACCAGGCTGGAGCTACTTGGATCAAACACGTTTCGTAAGCGATGCGTGCCTGCGCGGCCATGACGGGGTCCTTTGCGCAATCCGCAAGCGTCAGCAACGGCAGCACGTTTTGTGCGCCATACGGTCGTGAGGCGTATTCGCCCGGCCCGCCCTTTACCGTCGATTCAATGATATCGCGCAAATACTTTTCTCCGGTCGGATCTTGTTTGGTGAATAGCGTGCCCCAAACGTAATCAGCCGGCTCGCCCTTCGACTTCTGCGTCATCTCAATGATGTAGGGATCTTTCGCCATGAAATAGGGGTCGGCGTGGAAGGCATCCGCACCCCACATTTGCGTGGCCAAGTAACGCGTCATGGCGGCCATGATCTTGTGATTGCTCGTGCTTAGCCGAGCATAGAAAACGCCGCCCGTGTAGATTTTTCGATAACGCTCTTTCGTCGCTGCATCCAGAAATTTCTCATAGCGGATGTAGCAATCGATTCCGGGCCACGCCAGAAACCCCGTATTGCCGCCGTGCATCCACCGATTAATCTTATTTCCCGGCACGAGTGGATCGAGCGCCTTGTTTACTTCTGCTATCGCTTCGTCTTTGCGACCCAGTTCAAAAAGACATTCCGCACGCCGGAATTTATCCGAGCCATCCTCTGCGGAGACTTTGAGAACCGCCGCACGACGTTCATCGAAGGTGTCCAGGTTTGTGGGAGTCGGTTCATTCGATTTATCCACCTCCGGGATTTTCGGTTCGGGCGCTGGCTCGGCAGGAGTCTCCGCTGGCGCGGGATTTGGCGAGTCTTGCGCGGCCAGCGACTGGAGAACGAGAACGGAAAAGGCGACGAGAAGAGCCAATCGATTCATTATTTCGTGAGCCTAAAAAGCAGAACACCGTGTGACAGAATCGATTGGTTGATGGCGCTGCCGAGAGTACCGATATCATTGCCAAGCCAGAGATCGCGTGCTTTTAAATCAGCGGTGAGGCCCAGTGCTGTGGCGTCGACTTTTGCTTGGGCATCGGCCTTACCACGATTAAACAAGCCGAGCACTTTCGAGCCATCGGAAAGATCGCGCGACCACGCTTCGAGATCGCCCTCTTTCCAAATGCGTGTGGCCGGTTTACTCGCCGAATCTTGGTCGATGGCGAGGATCGCGTCGTTCGTGATCAATTGCAGGGTCGAATCGTCGGAATCAGTGAGGCTGTTGCCGAGCATCAGTGGCGAGGATTGAATGCACCAGAAGCTGATCAAGGTCTTTTGTTCATTTTGGGTGAAGGCCGTGTTGCGCGGGTGGCCAACGCTGCGGATACCGATCTTCCCGATCGGCAGCATATCGAAGTCGGGCCAATGTCCTGGGCCGCCGACACCTTTCCAACTCATGCCGAGATCGAAACCGTGATTGAGCGAATTCCAGTTATCCCAAAAGTCGCCGGAAATGCGCCACATGTTGGCGTGGGTAGAAACATGGGCGGCTTCCTTTACGGGTGTTTCACCAGGTGAAGTTGAGAAGACAATAGGTCGGCCACATTTATCGATCGCGCTACGAATTGCTTCAATTTCGTGGGTGCTGTAAGGGCTCGAGAGATCGTCGACCTTTACGAAATCGAGATTCCACGAGGCGTAGAGGCGAAAGAGCGAATCGTAGTAGGCTTGTCCGGCGGGCGTATCCCCCTGCACCCCGTACATATCTTTGCACCAGCCACACTGACTTTTTTGATTGGCGGCATCGACTGCGTGGAAATTGCTGCCCTCAATGGGTGAATTTGCGGCGACTGCTTGGCGTGGAATTCCGCGCATCACGTGGATGCCAAACTTGAGGCCCATGGCATGAACTTGATCCGCGAGCGCTTTAAATCCCACGCCATTCGCGGCGGACGGAAAGCGGTTCGGAGCGGGGCACAATCGCCCGAAGTTATCCATTTCCAGTGGTTGACCGAGCTTTCCATTTAGCTGTGTCTGAGCCGCAGCGGGATCGTACCAACGATAATCGATCACGACATACTGCCAACCGTGAGCCGCCAGGTGCTCTTTCATATATGTGGCGTTGGCGAGAACTTCGGCCTCAGTTACGCTGGAACCAAACGCATCGTAGCTGTTCCAGCCCATCGGCGGTTTTTGTGCGAATGACCAGTAGGCGGGATCATCTGCACGGGCAAAATTGAAGCTGAGTAACGAGAGGGAGACGAGGGTGAACAGACGAATGCGATTGGCCATGTCAATTCAACACGCAATTAGGCGGTTTGTTTCTTAAAAATGTAATCGGCGAGGGAATGTGTGACGATGCCGATGATCAAAAGCGGCCAGACGTTGTTTAAGACGAACCAAAGGGAGGCCTCTTTTAGAAAGATGCTTTTGATGATGACGATGAGGTGGCGAAGCGGGTTAGCCTCAGTAATGATCTGTAGCCAGTACGGCATGTTATCGACCGGCGCGGCGTAACCAGAAAGCAGGACAGCAGGCATCATGAACGTAAAGACGCCGAGAAACGCCTGCTGCTGCGTCGCGCAAATGGAGGAGATGAGCAACCCAAAACCGGAGAGCGCAAACGCGTAACAGAGGATGCTAAAATAGAGCAGAACCAACGAGCCGTGAAACGGGACGTGATAGATGAAGACGGCTGCAATGAGGATCATGGTACCTTGGATTAACGCCACGAGAATCGCCGGAATTGTTTTGCCGATCATGATCATGTCGGTGGTCAGCGGCGAGACGCGGAGTTGATCGAACGTGCCTTGTTCTTGCTCGCGAGCAATCGACATCGAGGTCACGATGAGGACGCCGATGGTGGTGATGAGCGCGACCAACGAGGGTAGGACGAAGTACTTGTAGTTCAGGTTCGGGTTAAACCAATTTCGCACGATCACTTCCGAAGGCACTGTGGCGTTGATATTGGCCAAGCGTTCGGAGTTGTAGTTCTCCAGAATGGTTTCGACGTATTGGAGAGCGATTTGGCCGCTGTTTGATCGGCGCCCATCCACGATTGCTTGAAGCGATGCGTTTCTACCGGCTTCCACATCGCGCGAGAAATTGATCGGGAAATAGAGCGCGACAAGCGCCTGTTGGTTATCCATCGCGCTCTTGATTTCGTCCTCATTTGTCAGGATGATGAGGTGGGTGAACGCTTCGGCTTTTGCAAATCGCTGGATGAGTTCTATCGAGACCGGTCCGCCGTCACGATTGAGTACGGCGAGCGTGTTGTTTTGTACATCGAGTGTAACCGCGAACGGAAAGAGCGCCGTCTGCATGATCACCGGCACGAAGAGTAGAACGCGGGCCTGGCGATCAGTAAAGATCGACAATAATTCCTTAACAATGAGTGCAGCGATTCGTGTGAACATAGGGTTAATCGAGATGGCGACGGGTGGCGCGTGCGGTCAGCGTGATGAGGACGGTGGCAAAAAGCGCGAGCTCGGCGCAGTTTCGAAGAAGAATGGGCCAAAGATCGCCACACAGAAATAGAGTCTGAAGGCAGGTGACGAAGTATCGCGCCGAAAACAAATAGGTGAGTGCGCGAATGGGCGTGGGCATGCTATTGATCTCGTAAAGAAAACCCGAGAACATCAGCGAAGGTAGAAAGGCGAGATTCAGAGATGCCTGCGCCGCGTTAAATTGCACACGCATGACCGTGGAAAGGAAAAGTCCGAGCCCAAGCGCCGTTAGCAGGAAGAGGCTGGAAACGAGGAATAAACTGAAAATGCCGCCGCGATAGGGAACGCCCATGACGAGCGTGGCGAAGAGCACGCAAATGAGCATGGAGGTCATGCCCAGCAGGTAGTAGGGGATGAGTTTTGAGAGCAATAACTCCGCACGCGTGACCGGCGAGGCAAGCAGCGCTTCCATCGTGCCGCGTTCCCATTCTCGGGCGACGACGAGTGAGGTGAGCAGCACACCGACCACGGTCATGATGAGTGTGATCGAGCCTGGAATCAGGTAATTTCGACTTTGCACGGAAGGGTTAAACCACGCACGGATTTCCAGGTTAATCGCCGGTGCGGGAACTACTCCCTGATCGCGCGCATATTGTGACTGCCAATTCGCCCACGCACCGCGTGCATAATTGTCCACAAATGCAGCGATCTCCGGCTCAGCTCCGTCGGTTACTACTTGAATGGGGGCGGTGGCATTCGGGCGGGCGATCTGTTTTGAGAAATCTACCGGGACAATGACGAAACCCCGAATCAGCCCGTCTTTCAATTCCTGCTGCACTTGCTCGATGCCCGAGGCGTGCACGACCGTTATGTAGGGAGTGCCTTCCATGCTCGCCTCAAATAGCCGCGCCTCCCGGCTGGTGTCTTCCATGACAAGGCCAATTTTAATCGAGGCTGAGTCAAGATTGATGCCGTACCCGAAGATAAAAAGCATGAGAATCGGCAGGACAAACGCGATAAGATTGCTGCTGGGATCACGCAAGATCTGCTTCGCTTCCTTAAAGCAAAGGGCTCGTAATCTTCGGAACGAAATGGATTCAGTTTTCCACATTGGTTTTATCTTTCAGGACGAGCTCGATAAACGCGTCTTCCATGGATGGGTCGGGTTGCTCAGCGGTTCGTACCAGCTCTTTCAAATCATCCGGAGTTCCGGCAGCGATCAAGCGCCCGCGATAGACCAGTCCGATGCGATCGCAATACTCCGCCTCGTCCATAAAATGGGTGGTGACCATGACCGTTACGCCGCGATCCACAACGCCGTTAATGTGCGTCCAAAACTCACGGCGCGTGACGGGATCCACACCCGATGTCGGTTCGTCCAGAAACAGAATCTCCGGTCGATGCATGACCGAGCAGGCCAGTGCGAGTCGCTGTTTGAAGCCGAGAGGGAGTGTATCTGCGGGTGTTTTTAGATAAGGTTCTAGGTGGAAGATCTTCACCATATCCGCCACTTCCGCGTTTCGCTGGGCACCTGCCAGGCCGTAAATTCCGGAGAAGAATTGGAGGTTTTGCAATACGGACAAATTGCCGTAGAGGGAGAATTTCTGAGCCATGTATCCGAGCTTTTGCCGCGCGGCACTGGCGCTGGTTTTGAGATCGAGACCCGTTACCAGGGCGCGGCCCGCCGTGGCTTGCAGTAGGCCACACATCATTTTGAACGTCGTCGATTTACCCGCTCCATTCGGACCCAGAAGACCGAAGATTTCGCCGCGCGTGACTTTGAAGTTCACATCGCGAACGGCTCGAAAGGTGCCGAATGTTTTGCAAAGGTCAATCGCCTCAATCCGAGTGCTGTTGTCTTGCGGGAGAGCAGCCAGATGGGTCGCCAAGGCACTGCGGGCTTGCGGCTTGGAATCGAGCGCGTCCAGAAAAGCGTCTTCAAATCGTGGGCGGATCGGCTCCCAAGCGGCGTTTGATCCCGCATCCAGCGCGGCAAGATTCGGAAGGGCCGCGTTTTTACGAAGGACAATGCGAAGGCTATTGCCCTGGATCACGCCATCGAGCACTTCGTCGCAAGCGAGAAGCCGGGTGAGGAGTTGACGGCGATTTCCCTCGATTCGCGCGAGGCGGTGGCACCGGTTTTCCATTTGCGCGGTCAGGTCCGCAGGAGTTCCGTCGAAGAGCAGATTGCCTTCGTTTAACAGGAGCACATCGTCGCAAAGCTCGGCCTCCTCCAAGTAAGCCGTGCTCCAAATAACGGCCACTTCCGTGCTCAAAAGCGAGCGAATCATCTTCCACAATTCACGCCGTGAGATGGGGTCGACTCCAACTCCGGGTTCGTCCAACAACAACAGCTTCGGCTGGCCCAAAAGCGCACAACAGAGACCGAGCTTCTGTTTCATGCCACCGGAGAGTTTTCCCGCCAGACGTTCGGTGAATGGCGCAAGGTCCGTGAGCTGCAAGAGCCGCTCAAAATTCTCCGTTCGTTCTTTCCCGATCACGCCGCGAAGATCGGCATGCAGCGTGAGGTTTTCGATTACCGAGAGATCTTCGTAGAGTCCAAACTTCTGCGGCATATAACCGACTACGGCACGGAGCTGAGTACTCTCCTTAATCGGGTCGAGGCCCAGGATGCTAATGGTTCCGGAGGTGGGATGCATCAGGCCCGCCATGAGGCGCATCAGAGTCGTCTTCCCAGCGCCATCCGGCCCCACTAGCCCGGTAACGGCTCCCGTACGAATCGAAAGGGAAAGGCTCGCCAGCGCTGGGCGAGTCATGCCGGGGAATTGCTTCACCAATTGCTGGATCTCCGCAATATTTTTCACTTTTGGGTTAAAGATCGATTTTAACGGTGCACGGCATGCCCTGGCGCAGCTTGGAATTGTCATCTTCCACTTCAATTCTAAGCCGATAAACCAGGGAGGTACGCAGCTCGGTGGACTCAACCGATTTCGGCGTAAACTCCGCTTCCGGTGAAACGAAACCGACCCGGCCGTGATAAGCATGTTTCGGATCTGTGTCCGTGTAGACTTCGACAAGTTTCCCGGGTGCTACATGGCCGAGATCCGTCTCTGAAACATACGCGCGCACCCACACCTGCGTGTTCAAGTTTTCCGTCAGGACCGTATTGCCATTCGTAAGAATCGCCCCCGGTTCCTGCGCACGAGTCATAATCACACCGTCAGATGGCGCGAAAATGTCGGTGTCACGCAGGTCGGTTTGAGCCGATTGCAGGGTGGCGACGGACATATCGAGGCTCGCCTTGGCTTGGTCCAGGGAGAACTTGTCGGTTTCAGCGACCTGTTTGGAGACCCCACCGGTCGGCAGAATTACCAGGTCGCGCTTGTAGGTCGCGTCGGCATTGGCGTAGATCGCCCGCTTCACCTCGACATCAGCCGCTCGTTCAGCGACGGTGTCGAGGTACGGTCGCTTATCCAGAACGGCGACGAGCTCACCCGCTTTGACGGCGTCTCCTTCATCCTTCAAAACTTTATCCAGGCGCCCCGGCACGCGGAAGCCCAGATTCACGTCGCGGATATCGACATTCCCGTAAATCGTGAGCTGAGTCGGTGGCGAATGGACGTACGAATAGGCAAAAAGCCCTCCTGCGGCAGCGATAACGATTACGACGACGGGAATGAACACCTTCTTTTCCATATCCAACTTTAGTTTGTAATTGTCTTTTATCTATTATTATTTTCCTATTTCCTAATACAGTAGACCTATCAGCACATTATGGAGATTCGACAAATTCGATGCTTTTTAGCGGTGGCGGAAACCCTTAATTTCCGAAGAGCGGCGGAGCGCCTGAACATCTCCCAGCCTCCCGTCACGGTGGCGATTCAGAAGCTGGAGGCTGAGATCGGGTGTAGCTTGTTTATCCGCAATAAGCAGAATGTCCGGCTCTCCTCGGCAGGTGTTGCGTTCAGACGGACCGCTCATGAATTGATGGAACGATTGGCGCATGGAGTGCAACAGGTGCGTGCGCTCAACAAAGGCACCGTTTCCTCAATTCGAATCGGCTTTCTCGTTTCAGCTGCGTGGGGGCTTCTGCCTTCGGCATTAGAGAACTTTCGTCGATCGTACGCAGACGTGGAGATCAAGCTGGAGCCGCACGATTTCAAGGATCTATTTCTGGCAATGGAGGAGGGCCGGTGCGATTTGTACCTGGGATCATACGTTCCGCCTGACGAAAAGTGGGCGACGCGCAAGCTCCAGAAGCTGGACGTGATCACGTTGATTCCCCCGCAGCATCGGCTGGCGGTGACCGCCGCTCCCATATCAATAAAGGATTTGAAAGGCGAAACGTTGCTGCTGCCACTCTCGAATTACTCGCGCACGCTCTCTGCGGAACTTCTCCAGTTTTGCATGGAGCGCGGAGGATTTCGACCGAAGTTTATCGAGGATCTCGATCCGCCATCTCTGGTGATCTTTGCTCTCTCGAGTTTAGGAATTGGCCTGTTTCCACAGCCGCCCATGGCCGGATTATTCAATCAATTTTGTGTGCGACCGTTCAAGGAATCGGGGCCGTCGATTCAGACCGGGTTGGCGTGGCGACGTGATCGTGAAGACCCGGCCTTACGGGCGCTTGTCGGGGAGATCGTGAAGGCGGCGAAATGAGCTGTAGCGGTTCAGAGTTTCAGATACTCTTTTGCCGTGGTAATTCGATGTCCCCAAGCGCGAATCGAGCGCATTTGCATTTCGCTGGGGCACAACTTTTTTAAGCGAAAGGGTGGAGAACCGGGCCACCATGAAATCATCGATTGCAAGCACGTGACGTGTGTGGCTGGAGCCGGTCTCATGGGGGATCGTTTCTATAATTACAAGCCCGATTACAAGGGGCAGGTGACGTTTTTCGCGATGGAAGTTTTTGAGGCGTTATTGGAGAAATTCGCAGATTCGATTCCGCCCTTAATGCCGCAGGTCCAGGAATGCCGGAGAAATGTCTTCACGCGCTTTTTGGATCTGAATTCATTGATCGGCGAGGAGTTCGAGATTCAGAACATTCGCTTTCAGGGCACGGAAGAATGTCGACCCTGCGGCTGGATGGACCGCGCCCTCATTCCCGGTGCAGAGCGCTTTTTAGACGGCTGCGGTGGGTTGCGTGCGCGTATTTTAACGACCGGCGTCTTGAAATTGACTGAGCTGCGAGAAGCGGAAATTGCGGGAGTCCGCGACGAAACAAGGTCTTCAGAATGATAGTGCACATTCAACAAGTTCCTCGAGATAGATGGAGGAACTTTTTGGGAGCGAGTGGTTGAGCGCCACAGGCGCGATCCATATTATAGCCTGGCATGATGGCGGCTGATAAGCCGTCCGAAGTGCCAGGTACAACACCGTAGGGGTTAGAGTTCCAACGGTATGCCTCGAA
>CAVURW010000226.1:0-13916 GCA_963743595.1 uncultured Verrucomicrobiae bacterium | reverse complement strand
ACGGCGCTCGAGATCGCCTAGAGCTTCGAGGGCAACCGGCTCCGCACCTTGTAAATCTAACTTTACGAGGAGCCGGTTTCCACGAATCGGCAGCTCATCCAGCCGGACTGCGTCCACTTCCACATATTTTTCGGTCCCAGATACCTCCATTACGGTGCAGCTGGTAGTGGCACCCGGTTGGAACAGCTTTAACTTCCCTTTTTGATTCCAGAGCGCTGCTTCGACGACTTCAAACCTCTGTTTACGAAGATCGGCAGCACAGCCCGCGTGAGGTTCGACGCAGATGAGATGCGCCTTGGGAAGCGCAACTCGTACAGCCTGCGCAAACTCGCCGATATTTGCCCCACCGTCGATGACTCCATCGAAATTGAACGCTCGAAGATGGGCGCGCCAACGCGCGTGCCGCAGAATAATTCTCGAGGCGCCGATCGCTATCCCAGATAAAACGGGAATGGCGAAGAGTAGCCCCACACCGACCAAGCCATAGCGGTATAATCTCATAATGTCTGTATCAGGTTGACCCACGGTTCTGGCGTGGGCAAGTGTGTTAATGCCTGAACCTCGTCAAGCTCCCGAAGCATTGGACCAGCGAATCCCGAGGTCACAATTGTTCGCCCCGTTGCGCGACTGTTCCAGTATTTCGACGGGAAAACGGCTCCGGTCACTTCGGGATCAGCGGCCACCAAATGATTTTCCGCCTCCCAGAGTAAGCGGATCAAATGCTCTTCGCTTTCTGCCTTTTTTCGTTCGATCCACGGAGGCAGTTTTGAGGCCTTAGGACCGTCTCCGATCAGGCAGACAGTAAAGCCTTGCCCTTTTAGTTCCTCGCATTTCTTTACAAATAGATCCAGCGAATGCCCGTAACCGAGGTTACCGAAGTAGTAGGCTGTCTTGGGCTTGTAAGGGCGGGGTTCGCCTAAATCGACTGTATGCCAATTTCGAATGACGGAGGTGTTTTCACCGACATAATCGAGATTACTAGAACATTTGACGACATGACGCCAACGGTTTAATTCTCGAGACCAAATGTATTTTAGGATGTTTTGAACAAAAATCGGATATTTAATAAATCCTCGTAATAAACAAGGGTAGAAGTCCTGGAGCCAGTAAATAGGAACGGCCTTCTTCTTCAGAATAGTTGAAGCCAAATAAATAGTCTGTGGAGGAGCGCTTGTGCAGATAACGATATCACCTTCACTGACTTTCTCCTGAATATATCCCTGAAAAGCATTATAAACCCATCTATATTCTTGTAGTGTTGACAGTGCACTTCCGCGTTTTCCGCTCTTCGTTTCTAATCGAATAATCGGAATGTTCGGTTGAGGCCGCTCCCCTTTTCTGTAGTGACCCGACCCACAAATAAGCGCCACTTTCCGCCCACTTTCCTGGAGACGCATCGCCACGCCCTCAGCTAACGTCCCCGTTGGGGCACAATCCGGCCAGCAATATTGAGTCAGAATATGAATCATATTGCTGGTCTAGTCTGTCATCTTAAAATTACGTAACCGTATTTGAAACGCTTCTCGGTGGTAGCGCAGGCTTGCTTGAGAAACTAAACCCGTTAGAAACGTGAATATGGAAATATTGACAAGAGCCGCTGCTAATATCGCCAAGGGAAATCGGCCCACCAGACGTGTCTCATAATATTCAAGAACGGGCGGTGTACCGGCAGCCAGACCTAGTATTAAGAAGATTCCAGAGATGACTCCAAAAAAGAGTAGTGGCTTATAATCCCGGAATAAGAGCAGCAAAGATCGAAGGATCCGGGATCCATCTCGAAATGTTTTTAACTTGGATCTCGATCCTTCCGCTCGCTCTCGAAAAGGAACATTTCGTTCACCCACGCTAAAACCCTTATCGACAGCCTGAATGGTGAGCTCCATCTCCAACTCAAATCCCGCGGAGAGGATGGGTACATTCTTGTAAAATCGTTTTGAGAACAAACGCAACCCCGAAAAAACATCGCCAGGCAGATATCCGAAAACCATGTAGGCACAGAGAGCAAAAAGTCTCGTTCCGAACTGGTGCATGGGCCGAAACGCTTCCTTCCCATGCTGAACCTGTCGAATTCCGGTGAGGAGGTCGATGGGATGTTCCAGGTAAGCGTCGAAAAGCACCTTGGCACCCTCGGCCGGGTAACTTCCATCGCCGTCCACCATGATCACGGCGTCGGTTTCGATCGATTGCAAGCCCGTCAGAACAGCCATTGCCTTTCCTTTCCGGGGTTCCTTAATGACCCACGCTCCAGCCCGCTCTGCGATCTCCGCAGTGCCATCTGAGCTGGCGTTATCGATAACGAGAATCTTCGCCTCTGGAAAAGCGGCTCTAAATTCCCGGACGACACCCTCCACCGCTAAGGCCTCATTGTGGCAAGGCACCAGGATACAGAGTGAGCGGGTTTCCTTCGACATAACTGGCACGGGTCAACTAATGCTGCGCTGACCTCTTTTGAACGCAAGACAAGAATTGAGGGCTCATTTCCCTGCCGAATGAGGATCCGCGATTCTAACGCAATACCAGAGCTTTCCTCCGGTATTGTCCGATTTACAGACCTCCGTGGCCTGATGATCTTTTAACCACTTGGCATAGTCGACTTTGTCAATGTCGAGTTGGTCTTGGAAAATAACGACATAGTGAACTCCATACGATTCCATTTCTGCTGCTGACGCCTGTGTCGAAAACTCGATGACAACGCGACTTCCGTAGGGCCGCCAGGCCCAGGCCTCTCGATCGCACCAAACCCGTATCATACCTATCACGCCCTCCTTGGCTGGGACAAGCTGTGCTAGCAAGGCCGAAGCGGAATCGTCTTCATTGGCGCGATCGTTTAGCCCAGTAAATGCAATCGACCCTTCTGAGATTGTCAGACAAAGGATAGCGGAGATCAACGATGAAACGGTGCAGGCTCGATCCGCAAAACGAAATAACTTGGTCTTTAAGACTCGTCTCAGAAATAGCGCAGGAAGTAGCAGTACATAGTATGGACATATTAAACGTGCTTCTTGATCTGAATTACTGAACATCATGAAATGAAGTAATCCACATCCGATGCCTCCCAGCACTAAATTATTGAAGCCGGGCGTCTGGATGGCGTTTGTCCGTTTTGTGTACATCCATAAAACGATGAGTCCGATGATAACTGGAAGACCTAGTCCAGCTTGCTCCACAGGAACGATTTGATAATGAATATTCCAACCCGACATGAAATATCGATCCATTATGTAACCGAGATTCGAATTTGAAATGGCCGACGACAGATTCGAGCCGAACGTCATTCCCATAATGAGGGGCGGCCAAATGTTTTGCAGAATAATCATGAAGGTATTCCCTACGATGCTAAATGGAAAGGGGGGAGCCACGACACTTTTGTTGAAGCCGAGTCCTGTAAAACCAGCCCCATGGTACCAACAGATGATCGATTCTGGAAAAAACGACGAGCTGATTGCCAGGGCAACGAGGCCGATACTGAAAAGTGGACGACCTAATAAGACCCGCAGTTGAGGAAAGATCGCAAAGAGCCATGGGAAGCCGAGGACGGCAAAATTTAATTTGACGTTCGTGGCCAGACCGATACTCAAAATGGATAGAGCAACAGATTCCCAGCACGGATTTCTACGTGCTTTGAGTGCATAATAAAATGCCGCAAGAACAAAGAAAGTCCCTAATGTGTCATTACTTGTGTTCGCAGCCTGCAACATAAAACAAAATGCAGATGGGAGTAACCACATGAGGTACCAACATATTCTCCCTGAAACTCCCATCCCTCGCCAAAATGAGAATATCAATCCAGGAAAGAACAATTGGCAGACCCAGTTTGATAGAAAAACAGTTCGATCTGATTTAAACCAAATCAATAAGGGGACGCTTAACCAAGCAGAAGTTGTCCCTCCCATGTTGATTCGCATGTCTTGCCAAGGGGCCCAAATCCACCCTTGATGCATAATCCACTGCATCGCCATCGGGATGCGATAACACAATCCATCGTCGTGGCTGGGTCCATTCAACAATCCTTTAAATAACAAAAGAATCGTTGAGAGTGTGAAGACGCCGGTCAAAAACATTCTAATGGTAAAAAGTCGAGATAAACTCCTACCAATGATTTTTTCAAAATTCTTCCCACTTGCTATTTTGAACTCAAAATAGACCAAGGCTGCCACTACGGGAATATAGGAAAATCCGTAAAGCCCATGGAATAGGGAGAGAAACCACCCCCACGACACCAGAACACTGCACGTCACGATCCATAAACGAAGGGGACACATAGCCAAACTCCCCGTGAAGCTGAGGCCAAGCGGAAGGAAAGCAAAGCTTAAAGTTGGAGACTACTCTAGCGTGGTGCGCGCGGCGATATCATGGCGTAGCTGGCGGCCTGGGAAGCGGATGAGCGCGGCGCGTTGGTAGGCCAGCTCGCGAGCATGCGCGATGTTATCCGCCCAACCGGTGACGCTCAGCACTCGACCCCCGTTCGTCACGATCTCGTTGTTTTCCAAGCGAGTCCCGGAATGAAAGACGACCGTGTCCTTAACGATGTGATTGAGCCCTTCGATCGGTTTTCCAAGCACCGGTTTTTCAGGATAACCCTCAGCAGCCAGAATCACGCTCACGACGTGTCTATCCGAATGAATCTGGAGCGGAACGTTTCCGAGATCCCGATTTCGAACCGCTTGAAGCAAATCAATTAACGGCGTGGCAATTAGAGGCAGAATGACCTGCGTTTCCGGATCGCCGCCGCGCACATTGTACTCGAGGATTTGCGGGCCTTTGGCAGTCCAGATGATGCCGATAAAGAGAATGCCCCGAAAATCGATGTTTTCCGCACGGAACGCTGCCAATGAGGGCTTCACGATCTCTTCGGCCAATTGATGCACGACGCCCTGATGAGCGGAAGGTAACGGGGCATACGCACCCATGCCTCCTGTATTGGGGCCAGTATCGAGGTCACGCAGCCGTTTGTGATCTTGAGCGATGGGCAGAAGTTGGAAGTTCGTCCCGTCACTGAGGACGTGCAGCGACATCTCGCGTCCGTAGAGGAAGTCTTCGATGACGACGGCACTGCCCGCATTTCCGAACGCCCGCTCTTCGGTAATTTTATGAATCGCCTGCACTGCTTCGAGCGGTGTATTGGCGATGATTACCCCTTTGCCGAACGCCAGTCCATCTGCCTTGATCACCTGCGGATACGGGCGCGTCTGGCTGTAGGCGTAAGCGTCGGCGGGTTCCGAGAAGCCTTTGCCGTCCGAAGTGGGGAGGTTATGCTTAAGCAGGAGTTGCTTAGTAAAAAGCTTGCTGCCTTCCAAGCGCGCAGCGACGGTATTGGGGCCAAAAGTCGGCAGGCCGTTCGATTCAAACGCATCCACGATTCCCATGCAAAGCGCGCCTTCCGGTCCGACAACGGTGAGATGTGGGCGAGTGTTTTGTGCCCATTTGAGAAGGCCCGGGATGTCCGTAGCAGAAATGGGCACGTTGTTCCCAATCTGCGCGGTACCAGCATTTCCCGGCGCGATAAAAAGCTCAACCAGCGGGTCATCCTGCCGAAGACGCCACGCGATGGCGTGCTCCCGACCACCGGAACCGACAATGAGAATTTTCATAATGTTTCTAGAACCTTTAAGGCTTTGGCGTCAGGCAGTAAATAACAGGTTTACCCGGGAGCGTGCCCGAGCTGATGATGATTTCCGGGCCGCCCAGATGGACGACAGGAAACTTCGTCGCGGCAGTGTACTCGGCAAGTTCACGCAGGCCCAGGTCGCCCGTGTATTGGGTTTTGTAGTCGATGGGGATAACGACCTGCGCTCCCACGTCCAGGACCATTTGATCGAGTTCCTTAGGGGTAATCGTTAGTCCGCCCACGGGAAGGAAAACGACGTCGACATGGCCGATCTTTGATTTCTCGATCGAGCTCAACGGTGCAACGGCCGCACCGAGGTAGGCGAAGGTGACTTCGTCAAAACTAAACACAAAAGCGGTGTTTCCTACGGTGTCATTGAGATTCTGTAAATGGACGCCCAGAAACGGAATTCCGTTCGCACGGTTTAACCCTTCTGCGGCTACAGAACGGAAAATCGGCGGGTTCCCGAAGATGGGGTTGGTGTTGTCGTGGTCCTCGGACTCGTGACTGATCAGGACGAAATCGGCGTCGATGTGCTGTGGAAAAGGATAATGGACCGTGGCCGGGCCAAAAGGATCGATTGCAGCCCGGACGCCGACCGAATTTGTGATGTAAATGAAGCCGTGTCCGTAATAGTGCACGTTAATCGGAGCGGAGAGGCGGGACGACGCGTATTCCAGCTCTGCCTTCGAAACTTGCACCGCACGTAACGGCGCAGGGCCCGCAGGAGTTTTCGGCTTGCTGGAACTGCAACTGGACCCGATCAGAGCGAGAGCCACTAGGAAAGTAGCGGCGAGGAGTTTGGCAAATGTCCGATAAGTACTCATAAGGGGCTAGTAGGTCTCAACTGGGGAGCGTTTTCCGTCATCGATGGAGCGTTGCTTCGCTTCCTCGGCACCGAGAACGGCCTCACGCAGATGGTAAACACTTAAATCGAGTTCCGCATGGATTTCTTTCGAAAAAGGTGCCGGTGCCGCAAGAGCCGAGCGAAGTTTCTCCACTCGAACAGCGACCTCGTTGGCGCGCGCTTTCGGAATCGATTCCAAAGCTTGAGCCGCCGCAGGGATGAGCTCGAGTCGATGGCACAGCAGGAGCAAATCGTTACCGGCCAGAACTGCTCGGGTAACGGCGTCCTCCAAGCCAAATCGCCCCACGATGGCCCCCATGTCTAGGTCGTCGCTCATAACGGTGCCTTCGTAGGAGAATTCTTTGCGAAGGAGCTCGGTGATGATTTTCGGTGAGAGGGACGACGGCAAACCGGAATCGTCCAGGTGCGGGTAATTTGCGTGGCCGATCATCATGGTGTCGAGGATCGGGAGGAGCGCCCGGAAGGGTGGCCACTCGAACTTCTCCATGTCGTGCCGATGACGGTTTACGACGGGTAGTTCATGGTGCGGGTCCACAGCGGCGTGGGAGTAGCCGGGGAAGTGTTTTCCACAGGCTAGAATGCCGGTCTCGCGCATCGCTTTGGTGAACGCCAGCGCGTGCGTGATGACCTCCTGAGCAGACTCGCCCCAGGTGCGATTTTTAAGAGAGTTTTCAAGATCGCCGTTCACGGAGACATCCAGAACGGGACAGAGATTCAGGTTGAACCCGAAGGCGCGAAGCAGTTGGCCGGTGAGCGTGCCGTGCTCTTGAATGCGATCAATCGCGCGGTGCAGCCTGAGTTGCTTGGCGCTGGGCGGTTCGGAGCCACACTCCTTCAAGCGGGAGACACGTCCGCCTTCTTGATCGATCGTGATGATCGGGACATGGCGGAGTTCCGAGCGTAGATCGTCGGTGAGCTGCCGAAGTTGTTCGGGTTGCTTGATGTTTCGCCCGAAAAGAATGAATCCGGAGGGTTGAACCTGCCGGATGATCTGGGCCGTGGCTGAATCGAGACTGGGGCCGGGAATCCCCATGATGAGATAGGATCCTCCAGTCATGCTGAGGTCGTCGATTTTAGATCAAGCCGGCTTTTTTGAGCGTGACGTACGCACCGTTCTTGGTGAGCGTCTTCAGAGCGCGGGCGGTGAGTTTGACCGATATGGAACGATTCAGTTCCGGAACGAAAATACGCTTTTGCTTCAAGTTCGGTTGGAACGTACGGATGGTGGTAGCCGTAACGTGCATACCGATACCGCCCTTTTTCTTGGCTTTACCGGAACGGAGAATCTTCCGACCGACGACGGGAACTGCTCCTGTGATTTCACAAAGTCTGGACATAAAAGTACTCGGATTGGCAGGTTATTTAACGAGGAGCATGTTCCGGGAGCGTTTGATTTCCCGGGTGAGCTTGCGGTGTAGTTTAGCCGTCATGCCCGTGATGCGGCGGGGAAGGATACGACCCTTTTCCGTGAGGAACTTTTTGAGGAGTTCAGTATTTTTGAAGTCGATGGCTTCGGAATTGATGTCGATCCGGCGCTTCGGGAGCGAACGGAGGGTGCGACGCCGGGGGCGTGCGGGACGTGCGAGAGGAGGCATATGTTAGAGTTCTTTCTTACGGTCGTCGTCTTCACTGGAGTCGTCTTCCTCGTCAGCAAAGTTATCGACGGAGTCCATGAACTGCGGGGTGGTTTCCCAGCGGCGACGGCCACGGTTTTCTTTTTCTAGCTGCTGCTGACATTCTACAGTAAAACGAGCGAAGGGACGGGCATCCAAACGTGCGGGCGGGATGGTCTTGCCAGTCATTTCACAAATACCATAAGTCCCGACCTCAATGCGCTTCAGCGCTTCGTCGATCTCATAAAGAACATCCTGTTCCTGAGACAAAATGCTCAGGGCAAAATCTTTTTCGTACGCGTCGCTACCAGCATCCGCCTGGTGTTGGCCCACAGCAGAAGCTTCATTGTTTTCCGCACGAGAGCGGAGGCTGTCTTGAGACACGCTCTGCATTTGATCAAGAAAATGGTCCCGCAGGTCGAGGAGGACTTTACGCTGCTTCTCAACGAACGCCGCGTCATGTGGAGGACCTGACGGAGCGGGACGCCCCTCCTTAGGGGACTGGGCAGAGTTACCGGACGCTTGGGCCTTAGCGGGAGAAGCGGGAGTGGTAGCTGCAGCCGATTTCGGCTTTGGGGAGGGCTTAGGTTTCTGTGCCATGGGGGAGTGAGCTTATAGTGGAAACAAAGCTTTAAATCAATAAAAAAGCGGAAAAAATGTTATTATGTTGCGCGGAATGTGGAAAGTTCTTGTCGGTGGCGGGCAGCATCGTATTGATGGGGAGTGAATTGGTGGTTGTACTTATTGGTTTGGACATTGCCTGCGGTGTCGTTTTTGTTCGGGTCGATTCCTGTGGGCTACCTGATCGGCCAAATGAATGGAATCGATATTCGCAAGCATGGCAGCGGTAATATCGGAGCGACGAATGTCTTGAGAGTTCTGGGAAAGAAGTGGGGATACCTAGCGTTTGCGGGAGATTTTTCTAAGGGGTTTTCCGTTCCTTTCGTGGGGGCGCTTACATTTTGCCAGGCGCTGGGCACTGGGGTGGCTGGGCTGCCACAGGGATATCAATTCTCCCTGGCTTTAGCTGGAGTAACGGCCATTTTAGGAGCGAATTACACGCCGTGGCTGGGCTTTAAAGGCGGTAAGGGTATCGCCACTTCGGCGGGCGTTCTGGGGGCACTCATGCCGTGGGTCTTGGTGGTAGCCTTTTCTTTATGGTTCGTGGTCATGACGGTGAGTCGTTACGTTTCGGTGGGCTCAATCTGTGCTTCTTTTATTCTACCAATCGCCTGTTCGTTTTTTTATCCGGGACAATGGTTTAACTTTGGTGTAGCAGCTGCAGCATGCTTTTTAGGGGCGTGGCGGCACCGGATTAACATCGAACGCTTACGGAATGGTACTGAGGGCAAGGTTGGTAGCTCGCGTCGCAACGAGAAAGCTGCTAAGACCTCAAAGATGGACCAAAATGGCCAGGTAGAATTCAGCTCAGGAATACGAGGATAGATGAAGATTCATTTTTTAGGTAGAGGCGCTTGGGGATCCGCAGTGGCCGGGTTAGCGCAGAGATTAGGTCGTGAAATCCATTTCGTTCATCACGACGATCCGAAGTGGCCGGGGGGCGGCGATCCCGACTACGTATTCGTGGCGTTGCCCGTGCAGCATGTTCGCGAATTCATCACGAGACTTCCCGCCCCCGGCGTGCCTGTCATGAGCCTCAGTAAAGGTCTGGAAATCCAGAGCGGCTATCGGGTCAGCCAGATCATTACGGAAGTGTGGGGCGAGCAACGTGTCGGAGCGCTCTCGGGGCCGACCTTCGCCGCAGAAGTGGCCGCAGGATTGCCCGCCACCTGCACCATCGCCGCGACGAGTGAAGAGCTCGCCAAGGAATTTCAGATGGTATTGCACCAAGCGAGCTTCCGAATTTATCGCTCCTCAGATTTGATCGGTGTGGAGCTCGGGGGCGCGTTGAAAAACGTTTATGCGATCGCTGGCGGTGCTTGCAGCGGCTTGAAGCTGGGTCAAAACTCACATGCCGGATTGCTGACGCGCTGTTTAGCGGAGATGACCCGAATCGGCGTGGAGCAGGGTGCTCGTGCAGAGACTTTCGCCGGGCTGAGCGGAATCGGTGATCTGATTTTAACCGCCACAAGCGATCAGAGCCGGAACTTTCGCTTGGGTGCCATGTTGGCCCAGGGAATGTCGGTGGACGAGATTCTGCCGAAGTTGGGCGGCGTCTGTGAAGGGGTAAGCACGACCCGAAGCCTGATGCTGAACAGTTCCATTCCACCAGCGGCCCGGCCGATCATCACGCAGATCAATGCCGTTCTGTACGAAGATGTGCCCCCTTCTCAAGCCGTTAAGGAACTTCTGGGGCGCGCCGCTCGTGACGAGTAGTTACAGCACCCCCTAAGGCTGCTTGCGCTGTTATTTTCACGGATTGTGCTATATTAACTTCCAAATTTGTAACATTACCTCTAAACGTTACGTGAAAAGTGATGAGCGCTAATTCGTCTGCCAAGCGGGCTCATAACCGGGTTTCGAACAAAGTCGAAACAATCGGTTTTGATCCACCACCCTTTCTACCTGTGGAACCGCAAGTGGAGCGGGGCAAGTATATGGCGGAGCTTCTTAACGCCAGCGAAGGGCACTTGGTCTTCTGCTTTGCGGGAGTCGGTTCGGCTTTTGCTAAACGTAATGATCAAACGAGCTTGATCATCGCAAAAAACCGGAAAACCATCTTGGTGGATGCTGGAGTCACCATACCGCATTCCTTTTATCGGCATGGAATGGATGCCACTGATTTTGACTATTACCATGTCACTCACGCACATGCAGATCATGCAGGTGGACTGGAAGAAGTCTTACTGAAGTACCGCTATTTAGTTCGGAAGAAGCCTAAGTTCATCATCACTCCACAATTTCAACACACGCTCTGGGAAAACACACTCAAAGGTGGGGCGGAGGTGAATGAGTTCAACCTCTTAAAATTCTGCGATTTGGTCGACGTCTTAGAGCCGGAATGGATGAAACATCAGCCCCGCGAATCCTATCAGATCGAGGTCGATGGAATTCGGCTCACGATTTTTAGAACGATTCATACCCCAGGGAATGTAACCAGTTGGGAGAAGGCGAGCTGGAGCACCGGTGTCATTGTGGATGGACGCATCTTTTTCAGTGCGGATACACGATTCGATCCAAATTTATTTATCGATTTTAATATGAACGAGCTGGAGACGCTCTTTCATGATTGTCAGCTCTACTCACCGGGGATCGTTCATGCGTCGTACCAAGAACTGCTGACCCTCTCTCCCGAGATTCGTGGAAAAATGTACCTCACTCATTATGGGGATAACTACGATCAATTCGATCCAGTCGGAGATGGATTTTTAGGATTTGCGCGCGCGTTCCAGATGTACCGCTGGAAGCTTTAGATACAACACGGGATGGACGCCTTTAGTTCGAGTATTTTCATTCATAGTAGCTCGTCCCCGTTCCCTCCACAGTCCATTTTCCGTCGAGCTTGGTTAGCTTCCGTTCCCCATACCGTCGAGAACATTTTTTGTAAAGTCGCCCCTCACTTGAGTACTCCTTACAGAGAACCGAGCATGCCTTTTTCATGTGTCGTACGATCCTGAAAGCCAGTGGACACTAGTTCTGCTCCTTTCCCGTCGCTAGGGTAGGGATAGTCCTTGGCAAAGTGCTTAAGCAGAGTCGGGCTCAGGTGATCCTCTCCGACGATCGAAATAAAGACTACCTTCGCGTCAACGATTTCGTTTTGATAAGTCGCTATTAGGAACCGAAACACCGCTTCTTCAGCATCTTCCTCATCTTCTTTACTGACTGGAGTGGATAGAGGCAGCAATGGCGACTCGATCTGCTTTGCTGGAGGCTTCAGGAGGCGAGATTCGGTTATTGGATCGCGATTGCCCCAAGAGAGGAATCATAAACCTCCCTAAACTTCTCTTTTGTGATTTTAGGCGGTTACGATTTATCAGTCACCTCTGACCGTTCGAGGACTAAACGACCGAATGCCCAAGTTTGTCGAGGCATCCGTAAAAATTAGAACGGGAAGCCGCGGATTACCGTTCCTATGGAATTCTGACGCCTGCGGTGGTGTAGCAAGCACTTCATGGTCGTAGACTGTTTTGCTTCGACTAATCCTTGACTTCATTCCACATTTATTATACCTTGGTATTATGAAACGAGGTGATAGCCGCAAGAAGGTCCTCGACTATATCGAGTCTTACATCGGGGAAAATCAGCGGCCCCCCACCATCCGCGAGATCCAGAATCATTGCCAATTCGGCTCCCCAAGGGCCGTCTCGTACCTGCTTGAAAAGCTCGAAGAAACGGGGCTGATTACCCGGCAATCCCACTCTCGCGGCATCCAGCTCACGAAACCCCGCGTGCTGGGATCTTCGTTGCAACTTCCCCTCTTCGCTTCGATCCCGGCCGGCAGCCCAGATGAATTTGATGGTGCCGATTCCTCGGAAGTCCTGCGGTTCATTCCCACGACATTGGGCATTTCCAATCCCCTCCGCGCCTTTGCCATCCGCGTTCGCGGTGATAGCATGATCGATGCAGGAATCTTTTCTGGAGATATCGTTGTGCTTGAGAAAAAGGAACCGAAGCCCGGCGATATCGTTGCCGCGCTCATTGATGGTCAAACGACGCTGAAACGCCTCATTAAAGAAAACGGCAAACTTTTTCTGCGTGCGGAAAACGAGCTCTACGCAGATATTATGCCGCTGGAACATCTCGAGTCACAAGGCGTCGTGGTGAGCGTTCTCCGGACGTTCAGTGCCGTATCGGTCTAGCAACCTGCTGGGGGCTGGAGCGGTTACGGGCGTTTCGGCACCAGATACGCGAACACGTGCCTCAATTCGTGCTTGGCCGCTACTGCCGACTCAAATCGATCTTCTGGCTTTCGCGCCATCATTTTTTGTACCCAGCGTGAAAGCGCCAGAGAGACATCGGTAATCTCGTGAAGCGGTTCGGGATCGAAATGGAGGTGACCAATCGCGATCTCAGCCGAGTTATTTCCTAGATGCGGATATCTGCCAGAGAGGGCGTAGTAATACGTGCACCCCAGACTGTAGAGATCCGATAGAAACGAGGGCGGTTGGCCATCGATCCGCTCCGGAGCCATCGTGTAGATCGAGCCGAAGGTCGGGTTCGTTCGATTCTCCGGAAAATAGCTGAGAAAGGGCAGCTCCAGGAGCTTCCATAAAAGCGCGCCCTTAAAGTCCTCTTCTTGAGAGGTGTGCCGAAAGAAATTCGAGGGATGCAAATCGGCGTGAACCCATTTGACGTGATGCAGCGCGATCAATGCCGAAATGGTTTGATAGATGAACTCACGCCCCTCGTGATAGACGCGCAACCGCCCGTTATCGGAAATAAACTGCGCCAGAGTGCAGCCATCCAAGTATTCCAACACTTGGTAATCGCCAAGCACCGGATCATTTCCGATATCCCAACATCGCACCCAACCCACAAAATGGGGCAAATCCAGTGGTGGGTAACCGGTCGGAGGCTTTAGCGGCACGCGAATCGCCACCGGGATTTGCGCGACGTGATGCCACGCCGCATAGACCTTCGCTTCCCCACCTTGCCCGATGAGCGGCCCCAAACTGTAACGGTTCCCGATCTTCGGGCCATTGTAGCTCTGCGGAAGCACGAGGGGATCGGGCATGGCCTCCAGTATGGAAGCAATCGGAGCGAATTGACGAGACTGCTGTCGTCTGAGCACACATGGACTTTGGAATCCTTGTGGATGAGCTGCCTCTATTCGAGACAGCGACCGGCCAAACGGTGTGATTAGCGAGAATGAACTGCGATCACCTTAAAGTCCTCACTAGTCAGAACGAGAGGCCACGGATTATCG